>DATMNH010000191.1:0-5768 GCA_035568975.1 Casimicrobiaceae bacterium | reverse complement strand
GGTCCCAGTGATGTAGGAAGCGGCGTCGGACGCGAGAAACAGGATTGCAGCGGACATTTCGCGCAGCAGTCCGTATCGCTTCATATGGCTCGACTCGATCGTCTGGGCTACGACCTCCTTACCCCAGGCCCGCTCCTCGTCGTTCGGCGCAGAGGCATTGCGGGGTATGGCACGAGGGGGCGCGGTCGTTCCTCCTGGGGCGACCGCGTTGACCCGGATGTTCTTCGTACCCAGTTCAAATGCGAGCGCGGCGGTTAAACCGTTGACGGCGCCTTTCGCAGCCGAATACGGAACGCGGTTGACTCCCTTGGTTGCAACCGAGGAGACATTGACGATCGCGCCACGGCCTTGCTCCAGCATGTAGGGCAGCGCAGCACGGCAGCCCCAGAGGGTAGGAAATAGCGAGCGCTGTACTTCAGCTGCGATCTGCTTTTCGTCGAAATGCTGGAACGGCTTCATCCAGATCGCGCCCCCGACATTTGTGACGAGAACGTCGATAGCTCCGTACGCTTTATGCGCTGTCTTCATCGCCCCGAGATTGCTTTCCCATGTCTCGAGGTTCGCGACGAAGGAGACCGCCTGCCCCCCAGATGCGGCAATCTCGGCAGCGACCGTCTCCACCAGCGGAGATCGATCGACCAGCGTAACGCGCGCGCCCTCGCCGGCCGCATCGATTGCGACCTGCTTGCCGATGCCCTGGGCAGCCCCGGTTACGACCATGCTCTTGCGAGCGAAGCGGGATACGGGCCTCATTTGCGTGCCTCGGATGGTGAGAACTTCTCGTAGTGGAAGTTCGCGGGAGCGATCTGCTTGTCCTTAAGGTAAGCGCGGACGGCATCGACCATCGGTGGCGGGCCACACAGATAGACGTCCACATCGCCGCCATTCAGCGCGGCGTCCGGCAGATGGTGCGTCACGTATCCCTTCTGGGGATGCGCGCTGTCGGCCGCGGCGACGACCGTCGTGAAGGTGAAACCCGGAATGCTGGCCGCAAAGGCCTCCAGCGTGCTGACCTCGACGAGATCGGCATCGTTAGTAACGGCATAGACCATATGAATGGGCTGGGTCGGTGTTGTCCGCTCCAATTCCTCGAACATCGCCAGGAACGGCGCGAGCCCGGTGCCGCCGGCGAGAAACAACACTGGCCGCGTGACATCGCGCAGATAGAAGCTCCCCATTGGGCCGGCGATGGTGACGCTATCGCCGGCCTTGGCCCGCTCCGCTAGGTATGACGACATCAACCCGCCGGGTATGTTGCGCACCAGGAATTGCACCACGCCATCGCGCGGCATCGACGAGAAGGAGTAAGAGCGCGTCTCGGGCGTGCCAGGAACCGAGACATTGACATATTGCCCCGGCAGATAGCGCATTCCGTCCGGGTCGTTCAATTTGAGCGAAAATCCGATCGACGACGGCGAGAGCGGGCGCACCGACTCGATCTCGGCGGACATGGAGCCAATCTTGACCTTGCAGACGGTGGAGGAGACCGGGATGCGAAGCACGCAATCGGATTTCGCTTTCATTTGGCAGGGTAGAACCTGCCGTTCGGCAGCTTCCTCCTCCGTCAACGCATCGTCGATGTAGCTCCCCAGAGTATAGTCGCCGGATTCGCAATAGCACTTGCAAGTGCCGCAAGCACCGTCGCGGCAATCGAGGGGAATGTTGAGACCGGCGCGATACGCGGCGTCGGCAACCAGTTCGTCGGCTCGCGCCTCGACGAATCGCGTGACCCCGTCTTCGAAATTGAGCGCAACACGGAATGACATGTTCTAGTTCCTCCCGACTTGCCAGGTCAGATGTGATAGATGTCCACCACGTGGTGGATGTAGTCGTTCTTCAGCACGACCTTTTTCCTGGTGATTGCGAAGTTCTCGCCCGAGGTATCGATCGTGTAGAAAGAGGTGCCGAAATAGGTGTCGGTCGTCTTGTAGCGGAAGCTCAACGAAAACCAGTTGAAGCGGACCTCCACGAAGCCGTCGCCCACTTCCAGCAATTCCACATTGGTGATGTTGTGCGAGGTCCGCGGCTCCGGCAGGCTGGTAGCACTCGATCGCTCGGTGCGGATCCGGAAGACCCGATCCTCGAGGCCTTGCTTCGAGCCGTACCAGATCAGCGAGATTTCACGCTGCGGGTCTTCAGTCAGGGTATCGTCGTCGTCCCACGCGGGCATCCAGAAAGTCGCAGTCGGTGCGTAATGCGCGAGCCAACCATCCCAGTCTCGGTCGTCGAGGCAGCGGGCTTCCGAATATAGGAACGTCTGGACTTCCTCGACGGTGACGGGCCGGCCCTTCGGGACGGGCTTCAGAACGACAGACATGATTATCCTCCCATGCTCGCGGCCATGGATGTTGGTGAATTGATCCTGAGGTAATCGCGCCTATGGGCGCGATTTCAGTCGAAGCGGCGCGTCAACCGGCGACCGCCTTGACCAAGGTGTTCTTCCAGTAGCGATGCTGGACCACAAACAGGCCTTCGTCCTCGGTCTTGGCGCCGCTGAGCAGTGGCTTGAGTCCGATAGCGTCGGCAGCCTTGTCAGGGCCGTTGATCCAGTGCACTGCGCCACGCGAGAGATCGTTCCATGGGGCGTTTCGCGCTCCGTATCCGATCTGGCAGGAACGAAACTCTTCGAGATCATCCGGGGTCGCCATGCCCGAAGCGTTGAAGAAATCCTCGTATTGGCGAATACGGCGTGCGCGAGCCTCGGCACTCTCGCCCTTCGGGGCGATGCAGAAGATCGTCACCTCCGTCTTGTTAACAGAGATCGGCCGATACACGCGGATCTGCGACGAGAACTGGTCCATCAGATAGACGTTCGGATACAGGCAGAGATTTCGCGACTTCTCAATCATCCAATCCGCGCGCGCTTCGCCAAATTGAGCAGCCAGCTCGCCGCGCTTTTCATACAGCGGGCGATCCTGTGGATTGGCCCAATTGGTCCAGAGCAACAGATGCCCGTGCTCGAAGGAGTAGAAGCCGCCGCCCTGCTTCGCCCAGCCGCCGGCATCCATGGCGCGGATGTCGTCCTTGACCGCGGCCACCTCCACGGCGGCCTTCCGCTGGTTGGTCGTTGCGGCGTAGTTCCAGTGGACGGACGAAACATGATAGCCGTCTGCGCCGTTCTCGGTCTGCAGCTTCCAATTTCCGTCGTAGACGTAGGATGAATTGCCGCGCAGGACCTCCAGGCCCTCAGGCGATTGGTCGACGATCAGGTCGATGATCTTCCTTGCTTCGCCGAGGTGTTCCTGGAGCGGCAACACATCGGCATTGAGGCTGCCGAACAGGAAGCCGCGATAATTCTCAAAGCGTGCGACCTTTGTCAGGTCATGCGAGCCATTCTTGTTGAAGGTCTCGGGATATCCCGCGCCTTCCGGATCCTTCGCCTTGAGCAGCTTGCCGGTGTTGTTGAAGGTCCAGCCGTGGAATGGGCAGGTATAGGTGGACTTGTTGCCGCGCTTGTGACGGCAGATCATCGCGCCCCGATGCGAGCATGCGTTGAGGAAAGCGTGGAGCTCACCCTTGCGGTCCCGCGAGATGACGATCGGCTGGCGACCGATATAGCCGGTGATGTAGTCGTTGTTGTTCGGGATCTGGCTCTCGTGGGCGAGATAGATCCAGTTTCCCTCCCAGATGTGTTTCATCTCGAGTTCGAATAGATCCGGGTCCGTGAAGATGTCGCGGCGGCAACGGAAGGTGCCCGTCTCGGAATTGTCCTCGACGGAGGCTTCCAGGCCTTCAACAAGCTTGTCCAACATGGGGGTCACTCCGCTAGCGTGGCTTTCGGGGCGAAGGGCCGGCGGTTCCGGCCCTCGCGCTTAGCGTCAGGCCGCTACGGCGTGCTCGCGATGCACGATCGTGTTCGGCGCGCCAGCAGCTTCCCGGGTCAACTTGAAATCGAAGCGAATGCGGGCAAACGGCTTGTTGAGACCGGCCTTGTGGATCTCCTCGGCATTCGACACGCGCTCGACCGGCGGGATCAGATCGTTCCGCGTTCCGAACGCGAAATCATCGTACAAGTATTTGTCGCCATCGATATTGATTTGCGTGGTGAGCTGACGATGCCCGGGTGCGGTGACGAAGAAGTGGATATGTGCCGGGCGCTGCCCGTGTCGGCCGAGCCTGGTCAGCAACTGCTCGGTATTCGAGCCGGGCGGGCAGCCGTAACCCGACGGCATGATCGAGCGGAAGCGATAGCGACCCTCGCGATCGGTTTCGATCCGACGACGCAGGTTGTAGGGTGACTGCGGCGGGCCGAAGAACGAATAGAACCCGAACGAGTTGGCGTGCCAGACGTCGACAATCGCGCCGGCCACCGCGTTCCCGGCGATGTCGAACACTTGGCCCTCCATGAACAGGATCTCGCCTTCGTCCGTTCCGTCGTCGAGGCGTGCCTCGTTTCTCGCAAGCGGCGCTCCGGCGACGTAAAGCGGCCCCTCGATCGTGCGGGTCGTGCCGCCGGCGAGACCGGCGCGGCGTTCCGCTTCATCTAGGCGTAGATCGAGGAAATGTTCGAGCCCAGTGCCGGGTACCACAAGACCAAGCTCATTCGCCTTGGCGGCTTCGCCGATATAGCCGACTGCAGCCCAGAACTCGTCCATGGAGACGTCGAGATCGTCGATCGCGACCATGACGTCGTAGAGCAACCGATTGACCACCTCCTTGAGGCGCGCGTCGCCCTGGTCATTGTCGAGGCCGGCGGCCTTTGCAGCGAGTTCCTTGATAACCGCTTTGTTGATTAGATTGGCAGGCATTTGCTTTCTCCCTTTTGACGATATTGAACTGATCCAAGATCTATCGATCATCGTCGCGGATCGACGACGGATGACGGCAGAGCGGCGTGACCTGAATTTCCATGAACGGGAAGAGCGGCAGAGTGGACAGGATATCGTGCAGCTCCTGTGCGCCGGGCACGTCGAATATGCTGACGTTGGCGTAGCGCCCCGCCACTCGCCACAGATGTCGCCAGACGCCTGCGCGCTGCAGATCCTGTGCACGCGCACGTTCCGCCTGCTTCAGCGATTCGGCCCTTTCGGCCGGAACATCGTGCGGGATCCGCACATCCATCTCGACATGAAACAGCATGGCTATGAACCGGTCTTGCGATTGGCCAATATGTGAAAGCTGCGCTCCGCGCGGTCGCGGCGAAAGCGACTGAGGCGATCCTCATCGATCGAGATCCCGAGGCCGGGGCCCGTCGGCACCTTCAGGCTAAACTCGCCGTACTGGAGCGGCTCTTCGAGGATCTCCTCGGTCAGAAGCAGCGGTCCGAACAGTTCGGTGCCCCATTCGAGCCTGGGGAATGTCGAAAAGAGATGCGCGGAAGCAGCAGTACCAACCCCGCCTTCGAGCATGGTGCCACCGTAGAGGCCGATACCCGCGGCCTCGGCGATCGCCGCGACCCTGGCAGTGGCGAACAAGCCGCCGGACTGCGCGATTTTCAATGCGAACACGTCGGCTGCTGCCAACTGGGCAAGCTGGAATGCCGTTTCAGGACCGCTCAGCGCTTCGTCAGCCATGATCGCCACACAGGTTTCACGCGCGAGCCTCGCAAGGCCGCCAATGTTTCTGAGCGCGACCGGCTGCTCGACGAGCTCGACGCCGGCGTCGCGCAGCAGCGGCAAGCATCTTGATGCGACGGCCTCGCTCCAGGCCTGGTTCACGTCGACACGGACGCTTGCGCGATCGCCCAGTGCGCGCTTGATCGCGGCGACGTGCGCGATGTTCTCTTGCGGATCGCCTCGTCCGATCTTCAGCTTGAAGATATTGTGCCT
>DATMNH010000190.1:0-6741 GCA_035568975.1 Casimicrobiaceae bacterium | reverse complement strand
GAGCGAACAAATCGCTCGGCGTATGCATTCAGGTTCGGTGATCGTGGTCGTAGCCGGATGACGTTCGTTCCACTGCCCCGGATCAGCCGTCGGAATTGATCCGTGTACTTGGTATCCCGATCCAGAATGAGATACCCCTTCGTGCGCATCGCCCCGCTTTCCGAATCGATCAGATTGCGCCCGGCTTGCAGCATCCACGCTTCATCCGGTCTCGTCGTGATGCCTACGATGTCCACAACCCGATCGGCAAGATTGATCACGAACAGCAGATAGTGGGTCGCCAGCCCTTTCATCGTCCAGACTTCCGCAGTCAGGAAGTCACTTGCTGCCAGTAGCTTCCAATGCGCCTTAAGGAAAGTCGACCATGTCGTTCGCTTGCTCCGCTCCGGAGACGGCTCGATGCCGCTGCGCTTCACTCGGCCTGAAGGAATTCGATGACAGGGAGTAATATGGCCCGTCAATTTGCACGAGGGGGCTAGCATGGGACTGATTCGGCTAGGCAACAAGCCACCCTTGACGGTAGCTCCGGAGGATACGGTCGTCCGGGCGGCGCGCGCGATGACCGAACGCCGCGTCGGTGCCGCGACCGTCCTCGAAGGGACTGGGGTCGTCGGCGTGGTGACTGAGCGTGACGTGATGGAAAAGGTCGTCGCTACCGGCGAAGACCCCAATACAACGCGCGTGCGGGACATCATGTCGAGTCCGGCGCTATCGGTTAGCGTGAACACCTCGGTGGCCACAGCCGCAGAACTGATGCGCAAGCATCACATCCGCCATCTGGTCGTCCTGGACGAGCACGAAACGCTGGTCGGCATGCTGGCCCTGCGCTACCTACTTTACGACCTCATGGACGACATGGAGCGCAACGTCAGCGATCTTATAGGCCATATCATGACCGACGGACCGGGCGGATAGGTGGCCGGCGCTCGTGGCGGAGGTCGGTTCAGAACCATCTTGACACTCGATTGTGGATGCAGATCGGCAGAGCAGGGCCTGGCTTCAGGTGCGAGTGAAAGGGTCAACGGAAAATTCATCGGCTGCGCCGGAGCCCGCCACCCTCGCGCTTCTTGGTCTCGGCATCGCCGGACTCGTTCTGAGAAAGCTTAAAAACACTGAGTGCAATAGCAACCGTGTCAGCCCCGCTTTGGCGGGGTTGGTTGTTTGTGGTGATGGAGACACCGGCAGCTTGTGGCCGTAGCGGAAGGCTACCCAACCACGGCCGACTCGCAACCGAACACGTAAAGTGTTGCGAGTTGCCGCACTAACAGACCGCAGAACCCGCGACAATCGATAACCGCTTACGACCTCTTTGCCGCCCGTCGGGGGCTAGCGCGTACCGGCACCTTTGACGAACTCTACCGATTCCCGAAAAAGTGGGAGATCCTCCTCGTAGTCGGCCGCATCGGCGCGGTCGATCTGTATCCATTCCCGAGTGCTTGCGACACCACCGGGCTGAAATGGAACGACGTTGTCCCTCGAAAACTGCAGTTCCGTCGCAGTGGCGACCGGCAGCCGCAGTCCAACCCCGTTGCCGCTAATGCAAGCGAACATCTTGTCAGTGACGAAGTAAGCGGCGAGGCCATTGATCGTTCTCGCGCTGACGCCGGGCAGCGTAAGAAGTAAAGCGTCAAGCCGTGCCTTGCGGCGGGACTCGGGTGTGTCGATAGTCAAGGGCCTGCCTCTTTTATTAATTGAGCAATTGAAACGACGAGCCGCAATTAGGCGGCCGTTCGGGTCGCGTTAACGAGGATGCAGACAACGTTCCATGTCGTTTTCTGTGCATCGTGACTGTGCGGCCTCAACGGTTGAAAGAGGCGCCGAGGCGCTTCAACCGGTTGTGCCGTATGCCACCTCAGTGGGCTTCATTTTGTGGGCGACGAGGCAACCCTTCCTCGCACGATGCCGTAGGTGCCTGGTGAGCTCGGCTCCTTCGATCACCGCGACGGTGGCCTTGCCGACTCGGTTCGTCCCGTGCACAACGACCTTGGAAGAGGCGGTCAACCCGACGGAAATGAGCTTCTCAGTCCGATCAAGCCCCATGATGATGACTCCCCGCCCCTTCGGCACCTCACGCATTTCTTCGACCGGAAAGACGAGTAGCTTTCCTTTGGCGGACAGCGCCGCGACGTGATCCAATCCCGCGGACATGGCTACAGGCGCCAGAGGTTCTTCGTCTTCTTCGAGGGTCATGAACGCCTTGCCTGCCTTCACGCGTGAGACCATGTCCTGCACCGCCGCGACGAAGCCATAGCCGCCGTTACCGGCGACCAGGTACTTCTGTTCGGGCGACGCCGAGATCGCCTGGGCGAGCTTGGCGCCTGCTTGGAGCTCGATCAACGTCGTCACCGGCACTCCATCGCCGCGCCCACCGGGAACGTCCGATGCGCGAATCGTGTAAGCGCGACCCTTGGTGTCGAGAACCACGATCGGGTTCACACTCCGCGTTTCCAGGAGCGCCAGCGCGGCGTCGCCGGCCTTGTATGCGAACTGTGTTACGTCGAGTCCGTGTCCCTGGCGCGATCGGATCCAGCCGTGGCGAGAAACGGTGATCGTGACCGGTTCGTCGGGCACCGTCCGACTGACAACCGCCGGCGCCACTGCTTCAATCTGCGTCCGGCGCGCATCCGCGAATTGCGCTGCCGCGGCCTCGATTTCTGATATGACAAGCTCCGAGAGTGCCCGGGTGTCGGACAAGATGTGCTTCAGTCCTTTGCGCTCCGCCTTGAGTGCCTTGAGCTCATTCTCGATCTTGATGCCCTCGAGGCGCGCCAACTGCCGCAGACGGATTTCCAGGATATCGTCGGCCTGAATTGCTGTGAGCCCGAAAGTCTCGATGAGGTCGGATTTCGGATCGTCAGCCTTACGGATGACGCGGATCACCTTGTCGATCGACAGCAGCGCCTGTTGCCTGCCTTCAAGGATGTGAATGCGGTGATCAACTTCGCCGAGGCGGTACTTGGTGCGTCGCGTGACGGTCTCGAACCGAAACGCGATCCACTCCTCGACGATCTGCTTCAGGTTCTTCGGGCGCGGCCGCGCATCGCGCCCGAGCATGACCAAATTGACGGAAAGGCTCGATTCGAGCCGGGTGTTGGCGAGCAGCAGGTTCACGAACTCCTGCGGGTCCTGCCGACTCGACTTCGGTTCGAGCACGATGCGAACCGGCGCGGTCTTGTCGGACTCGTCGCGAATGGCGTCAAGCACGGACAGCATCAGCATCCGCAGGTTGACCTGATCCTGGGTAAGAGACTTCTTGCCTTCCTTCGGTTTCGGGTTGGTGGCTCGCTCAATGTCCTCCAACACCTCGCGCGTTGACACGCCAAAAGGAAGCTCGGTGACGGCAATCCGCCACTGTCCTCGCGCAAGCTCTTCGAGGCTCCAGCGCGCGCGCATGCGCAGGCTGCCCCGTCCGCTTTCGTAGATGGCCCGGATGTCCTCGGCCGCAGAGATGATGTGGCCGCCGCCGGGAAGGTCAGGCCCGGGGATGAACGCCATGAGTCCACCCGCGCTGATTTGCGGATTGCGGATGGCAGCGATTACCGCGCGTGCGACCTCGCCCAGGTTGTGCGACGGAATATCGGTCGCCATGCCCACGCCGATCCCCGAGGTGCCGTTGAGAAGCAGCATCGGCAGGCGAGCCGGCAAGAGCTTCGGCTCCTTGAACGCGCCGTCGTAATTGGGCACGAACTCAACCGTGTCCCGGTCGATTTCCGAAAGCAGCAATTCGGCAATCGGGGTCAAGCGGCACTCGGTATAACGCATGGCCGCGGCACCATCCCCGTCGCGCGAGCCGAAATTGCCCTGACCATCGATCAGCGGATAACGAAGGCTGAAGTTCTGCGCCTGTCGCACCAGCGCGTCGTAGGCCGCGGTGTCTCCATGGGGATGGTACTTGCCCAGTACGTCGCCCACCACGCGCGCCGACTTGACGTGCCTCGCGGGTGCATAGAGTCCCAGCTGGTGCATGGCGTAGAGAATGCGTCGCTGCACCGGTTTCTGGCCGTCTGCGACGTCGGGGAGCGCCCGCCCCATGACGACGCTCATCGCGTATTCGAGATAGCTCCGCTCGGCGAACGCGGCCAGCGGCAGCGACTCATCTTCTCCGTTCGTGCCGTCGTTACCGCGCGACGGTGGAGTTGGGGGCGACTGGGATCGCGATACGGCGGGCGCGTCGCCAGCGAAGAGCTCGCCGCTCAACGTGTAGTCAGCGCCGATGGCCGCACGTTTGGCAGCTCGGGGCGGCGGTTTGGTCCTGCGGGTTCTTGCCATGCAATGATTCGGTCGACGTGGGAATACAGATTCGTGTCGAAGGTTCAGATGTCCACGTCGACCGCGCTCCCGTACTGCTCCATCCACTCCCGGCGGCTCGCCGCTTCGGTCTTGCCCATGAGCTTGGTGAACACCCGCATCGCGTCGGCCGCCTGCTCCGGCGCGACGCGAACGGGCAGCACCCTGCGGGTCTCCGGGTTCATGGTGGTCTCCCAGAGTTGCTCGGGATTCATTTCGCCCAGGCCCTTGAACCTGCTAACGGTCCACGAGCCCGGTTTCACCCCTTCCTTGGTGAGCCTGTCTTCGATGGCTGCGAGCTCGCCGTCGTCCAACGCGTAGAGCTTGCGTGCCGGGCGCTTGCCGAGCGGCGGTACATCCACCCGGTAGAGCGGCGGACTGGCTACGAAGATTCGGCCATGCTCGATCAGCCTTGCGAAATGCTTGAAGAAGAGCGTCAGCAAGAGCACCTTGATGTGGCTGCCGTCCACGTCCGCGTCGGCCATGATGATGATCTTCGAGTAGCGCAGTCCTGTCAGATCCGCCTCGCCGCTTGCACCGTGCGGGTCCACCCCGATGGCGACCGCGATGTCGTGAATCTCGTTGTTGGCAAATAGCCGATCGCGCTCGACTTCGAAGGTGTTCAATACCTTGCCGCGCAGCGGCAGGATCGCCTGGTATTGCTTGTCCCGCGCGAGCTTCGCCGAGCCGCCCGCCGAATCGCCTTCGACCAGGAACACTTCGCGCCGGGAAACGTCATCCGATTCACAGTCAGTGAGCTTGCCCGGCAGGACCGCCACTCCCGAGCCCTTTTTCTTCTCCACCTTCTGCGCCGACCTCATGCGCGTTAACGCCTGCTGGATGGCGAGCTCGGCAATGCGCTTGCCGTGATCGACGTGGGCGTTGAGCCATACCTCCAGTGGATCCTTGATGACCTGCACGATCAACTTGAGCGCGTCGCGACTGGTGAGCTTTTCCTTCACCTGACCTTGGAACTGCGGATCCAGGATTCGTGCCGAGAGCACATAGTGCAGCTTGGCGGAAACGTCTTCGGTTTGCAGCCGCGCGCCGCGCGGCAACAGGCCATGGTGATCGACAAAGGACTTCACCGCTTCGAAGAGCGCCGCACGAAGTCCCGCCTCGTGGGTGCCGCCCGCGGCGGTGGGGATCAGATTCACATAACTTTCACCGCCACCGCTGCCCTCCTCGTACCAGGCGAACGCCCACGCGGCCCCTTCGCCCTCGGCGTAGGTATCACCGTCGCTTGGTTTACCGAGGTACGTCTCGCCCTCGAAGATCGGCGCGACCGGCTGCGCGCCTTCACTGAGCTCCTCGAGGTAACCGTTGAGCCCGTTCGGATACGACCACGTGCGCGTCGTGGGCGCTTTGCCTTTCTCGACATGGAGGCTCACCTTGACGTTCGGCAGCAGGACGGCCTTGGCCCGTAACGAGCGCTCGAGTTCGGGCAGTGAGATGTTGGGTGAGTCGAAGTACTTGGGATCCGGATACGCGCGCACCGTCGTGCCGCTGGCGCGGGCCCCGCTGTTGCCGATGACCTTCAGCGGCTCTACAACTTCGCCGTCCGCGAAGACGATGCGATAGAGTTTGCCATCGCGTTTGACTTCCACTTCGAGACGTTTGGATAGTGCATTCGTCACCGATACCCCGACGCCATGCAAGCCGCCGGAGAAAGCGTACGCGCCTTGTCCCGTCTTCTTATCGAACTTGCCGCCGGAGTGCAGTCGGGCGAACACGAGCTCGATCGTTGGCACCTTCTCATGCGGGTGAAGGCCGACCGGAATGCCTCGGCCATCGTCCTCCACCGACACCGAGTGGTCGACGTGAACCCGGACATCGATGCGCGATGCGTGACCGCCCAGCGCTTCGTCCGCCGCGTTGTCGATGACTTCGTGAATGATATGGGTCGGATCGACCGTCCGCGTGTACATCCCCGGACGCTCCTTGACAGGTTGCAGGCCCTTGAGCACGCGAATCGATGATTCTTCGTATTTGCCTTTTGCCAAATTTGTTTCCTTTAGACCTCATCTGCGCCGCAATGGAGCACGGCCGGCTGCTCGCCTCGCCCTAGGGTTTGATCAAACGCAGGTCCGTTTCAACTGTGCTTGGTTTGGAGATGGTTATCCGCTTGAATGCAGGATGCAGCGGATTGAGCAGATAGTTTGATTCGCGCGGTACGATCGCGCTCGGTACCGCGAGCACCGCTGCCTTCCGTTTACTTGCCCATTCGGCCCCGATCGCCTGGAGCTTTGGGCGAGAGCCAAGTTCTCGCCAGTCTGAAGGCAAATCAGCGATGCTGACGCGATCAATCGTCAGTCCGCTTGGAATACGCGCTTCGATCATGACGTAGCGCGCTCTGAGCGGCTGGTCCTGGACGAGCATCTCCAACATAGCGAGCGATTGATTCGCCGCCGTGTAGACCACGGGCACCCCTTTGGGACTCCACCGCCCTCCGTA
>DATMNH010000189.1:0-6686 GCA_035568975.1 Casimicrobiaceae bacterium | reverse complement strand
GTGCTGCGCGTCGATGTGCAGGCGCCGGGCATCGCGCTGCTCAAGGCCATGCAGGTCTCGGTCGATCGCGAGCGCGGCGTGGTGCGCGCGGGATTCTTAGGTTTCATCGGGGGCGGGATGGCCGTAGCACGGCCCGGCAGGGGCTGCACCGTGGTGCCGGATGGCAAGCTCGAATCCGTTGCCTCCGCCCCTGCGCCCATGGCGTATGCTCCGCCCCCTTCTACTGGACCCCTCGTGTCTCCCGTCTGGCCCGACGGAACAACGGTGCAGACGCGCCCGGCTATCGATCAAGTGCTTAAAGACGCCAAGCTCGCCGGTCCCGGTGCGCGCGCCATCGTCGTCGTCGATCACGGCCGCATCGTCGGCGAGCGCTACGCCGCAGGCTTTGCGCCGACCACACCCTTGCTCGGCTGGTCCATGACCAAGACCGTGATGGCAGGGGTCATCGGCATGCTCATCAAGGACGGCAAGCTTTTCCTCGATCAAGACGGATTCTGGACCGGTCATGACGGCCGCGAACGCATTCGCTTGAAGGACCTGCTCGCCATGTCGAGCGGCCTTAAATGGAACGAGGCCTACGGTGCGGTCTCGGACGTTACCGGCATGCTGTACCTGCAACCCGACATGGCCGCCTTTGCGCGATCGCCGCCCTTGGCGCATCCGCCGGGCGAGGCGTGGCTTTATTCCAGCGGCACCGCCGTCATTCTGTCGCGCATTGCCCAGAATGCGCAGGCGGAACCGCAGGACCTGGCGTCATTGATCAACGTGCGGCTCTTCGGACCCATCGGGATCACCACCGCGACGATCGAACAGGACGAACACGGCACCCTGGTGGGCTCCTCTTATATGTATGCGACCGCGCGCGACTGGGCCCGCTACGGACAGTTCCTGCTGCAAGACGGGACTTGGCAGGGACAAGAGTTACTTCCCACCGGCTACGTCGCCATGATGGCAACTCCGGTGCCGGCCTCCCACGGACAGTACGGTATGGGTCAAACCTGGCTGTGGGGCTCGGACGCCGTGACGCCCGGCGTGAATCCCGACGCCGCCTTCGGCATACCGCCGGACACCTTCTGGATGTCCGGCCACGACGGACAAAGTGTCTGCATCGTCAAATCGCGCCAACTGGTCATCGTGCGCTTAGGCTTGACCCCCTACGCGGTCGGCTACTCACCCCAGCCGTTGGTGAAGGCCATCCTCGAGGCGACGCAGCCGTCCAGCGCAGCACAACCTTCGGCTGTTGCGCAAGTATCAGTACACTAGCCCTTGCACACCTTTCGGCAGGAGTGCGCAGCGATTCGCTAGAATGCGGGAGATATGTCCTTACTCGGCTTCTCTCACTTCCTGCAGGCGTTCACCGCGCTCTTCTCCATCGTCAATCCGCTCTCCGGCGCGTTCATCTTCTTCGGCGCCACGCGCGAACTCGATCCCAAGTCCCGATCCGCGACTGCGCGCTGGATCGCGATCTACGCCTTCATCATCGTCGCCGCCTCGCTCTACATCGGCGCCTATGTATTGGGTTTCTTCGGCGTCTCGCTGCCGGTTCTGCGGGTGGCCGGCGGCATTATCGTCGCCGCCGCCGGTTGGCGTATGCTCAATGCGCCCGACGTCACCGAGCAACGCCGCAGCGAAACCCCTGAGCCAAAATCCATGGATGTCCCGCCGAGCCGGCTCGCGTTCTATCCGCTCACGATGCCGCTGACGACGGGTCCCGGCACCATTTCGGTCGCGATCTCGCTGGGAGCCGGCCGACCCAGCGGCCTGCACGTCTCATTGTTGGCGTTCTTCGTCGAGACCTTGGCCGCGACCGCGCTGCTCTCGATCCTCATCTACGGGTTTTATCGAAACTCTCCCCGCATCGCCCGATTGATCGGCGTGACCGGAACGACGATCGTGGTGCGCCTGTCCGCGTTCCTGCTCTTCTGTATCGGCATACAAGTCGCCTGGAACGGTCTCTCGGAATTGCTGGGGAAGCTGCCGTTCCTGATGGTGAGCTGACACGCTTGGGTCACGACCCGGTGCGGGCCTGGCTAAAAAGACTCCAAATCGATCATCGCCTCGCGGCTAACCCGCCCGGCCTTCACCACGACGCCCTCGGCCCGCAAGCGCCGCGCCTGCTCTCTATGATGCAAAGACGACGGCGGGAAAACGATCTTGCCGCCGGCGCCCACCACTCGATGCCACGGCAATTTCATTTCCTTCGGCGACTCGCGCAGCGCGCGCCCGGCCATGCGCGCCCGGCCCGGCAGTCCCGCCGCGCGCGCCACCGCGCCATAGGTCGACACCGAGCCGCGCGGGATGGCGCCGACCACCGCCCAGATCTCCTGAAACGCCGGGTTGTCCTCGGGTAGCGCTGCGCTTCTGGCCCGCTGCTTGCGGCCGCGGGAAGGCAAAAAAAGTTCCCGGATCCCTTTCGAACTTGCCAATGGATGCACCTTTAGGTCAATTGACCGAAAGGATAGCGCGCCCAAACGCTCGATGGGATCGACTTGCAGGGGCGCCTCATCGGTAAGGTCTCGCTCGACAAACGATTCGAGCGCGCCGCACCAAGCCCCTAACGCCGCTGGGCTGCCGCCCAGTCCTCGTGGCATGCGACAATTCGTGCAAAACCGAGCCCTATGGTTTACGGGATATGCATGCGGCTAAACGCCCACCAAATGGCATTGATGAGCCGCCTGCTCGACGAGGCGCTGCCCCTGGATGAGGCTGGGCGGCGTCGTTGGCTCGAATCTCTGCCGGCGGAATACGCTGACCTTTTAACGGCTTTGCGCCCGGCGTTGCTGCCGGAATTCCAGCAGTCGCCGGACGGAAGAAACTTCGCCACCTTCCTCGATTCCGCCGCGGATGATGAAGGCGGTCGCGCCGAGCCCACCGGGCTTCAACCCGGCGATCGCGTGGGCCCGTACGAGCTGATCCGGCTGTTGGGCGCCGGCGGCATGGCCGAAGTGTGGCTCGCGAAGCGCGCAGACGGCGCGTTCAATCGCGAGGTCGCGTTGAAGCTGCCCTCGCTGACGCGGGTACGCCGTGATCTCGAACAACGTTTCGCCCGCGAGCGCGACATTCTCGCGAGCTTGGAGCATCCGCATATCGCGCGCCTCTACGATGCCGGCATAGATCCCTTGGGCCTTCCTTACCTGTCGATGGAGTACGTGCAGGGCGAGCTGCTCACGGACTGGTGCGATGCGCAGCGGCTGGAGATCCGCGCGCGCTTGCGATTATTCCTGCAAGTGCTGCAAGCCGTGCAGTACGCCCACGAGCGCCACGTCATCCACCGCGATCTTAAGCCCTCGAATATTCTCGTGACCAAGCTAGGTCAAGCGCGCCTGCTCGACTTCGGCGTCGCCACTCTGTTGGACAACGGCGAAAGCGCCGGCAAGACACCGCTCACCACTGTCTACGGTCATGCGCTCACGCCGATTTACTCGAGCCCCGAGTTGATCCGCGGCGATCCCGTCACTGCCAAGAGCGACATCTATTCGCTGGGCGTGGTGCTGTTCGAGCTCCTCACCGGCGATCGGCCTTATCGCTTGAATGCCGGCGCATCGCGCGGCCTCCTCGAGCATGCCATCGCCGCCGCGGAAGTTCGCAAACCCAGCACACAGATCGTGCAGGAGGCGTGGGGCGCTCGCGGCGTCACGCACGAGCAGCTGACGCGGCAGTTGCGCGGCGACATCGACCACATCGTGCTCAAGGCCCTGGAGAAAGATCCACAGGTCCGCTATGCGACCGCCGCGGCGATGGCGGATGACCTGCAATGCTATCTCGATGGCAAGCCGATCTCGGCGCAGGCGCCGCGCCTCGCGTACCGCTTCGGCAAATTTCTGCGCCGCAATCGCGCCGTGGTGTCCATCGCCGCTGGAGCGGCCCTTGTCGTGCTCGCCACCGCGCTCTACGAAGTCGATCGTCAGGTCGAGGCGGCGCGCGACGAGTCGAAGTCGGTTTTCGTCACTCGGCCCATCAGCGAGAAGTCCATCGCGGTGCTGCCGTTCCTCGACATGAGCGAGAAGAAGGACCAAGGGTATTTTTCCGATGGACTGTCGGAAGAGCTCATCACCCTGCTGGCGCAAATCGCGGATTTACAGGTCATCGCCCGCACCTCATCGTTTCACTTCAGAAACAAGGATGCCTCGCTCAAGGAAATTGCCCGCACCTTGGGCGTCGCGCACGTACTCGAGGGCAGCGTGCGCCGTGCGGGCAACGCGGTGCGCGTCAGCGCGCAGCTGATCCGCACCGACGACGGCGTGCATCTCTGGTCGCAAACCTATGATCGCGATGTCAAGGACATTTTCCAGGTGCAGGACGACATCGCCGCCGCGGTGGTCGGCTCGCTCAAGCTCAAGCTGATGTCGCCTGGACCCGATCCGCATCGCAGCGACAACACCGAAGCCTACAACCAATTCTTGCTCGGCCGGCAATTCGGACGCCGCGGCAATCTCGAGGATGTCGAACGCGCCGTCGCCTCCTACAAAGAAGCCATCAGACTCGATCCGAATTACGCCGCCGCCTACGCCGGCCTCTCGTTCAGCGAGAGCTTCATCGCCAACTCCACGCAGGATGCCGCGCGCTTTCTGCTCGCCCGCGACGCGGCCGACAAAGCGTTGAGCCTGTCACCGCAGCTGGTCGACGCCTACCGTGCACGGGCCCTGTTCCGCCTCGAAACCTTGGATTTCGCGGGTGCGCGCGCCGACAGCGAAATGGCGCTCAGCCTCGCGCCTGGCCAGAGCGCCGTGCAAAGCCTGTACGGCGTGCAGATCGCCGCCTTCGGCAGAATCCCCCAAGCCATCACCGCCATGAACAAGGCCATCGACTTGGACCCTTTGAGCGGCTACGCCTGGGCCAACGTCGGCTTGTTCCACACCGTGAATCGCGATTACCCCGCCGCGCGCCGCGCCATCGAGCGCGCGCTCGCCATCAGCCCCACCGACAACTCGTATCATTTCGCGCTCGGCCAACTCGATCTGCTGCAGGGCCGCTTACCCGAGGCGCAGGCAGAGTTCCAGAAACAAGGCACCGAGGTGAGTCGCCGTATGGGTTACGCCATGGTCGAACATGCCAGCGGTCACGAAAAACAATCGCAGTCAGTACTCAAGGAACTGATCGCCAAGAATTCGGGGGACTCGGCCTACCAAATTGCCGATGTCTACGCCTGGCGCGGCGAGAAAGACAAAGCTTTCGAGTGGCTGGAGCGCTCCTATCAACAGCACGACAGCGGCCTGAGCGGCATCGCTTATGATCCGCTGCTGAGCAGCCTGCAAAGCGATCCCCGCTACGGCGCGTTGCTCAAGAAGCTGGGACTCTCCGACGGCTCGACGAATTGAGTATCATCGATGCCCTGATCCTCGATGCCAATGACTCGGACACACCCGATGCGAATAGAACACGTCGCGATTTGGACTACCGACCTCGCTCGGTGCAAGAACTTCTACGCGTCTTACTTTGGCGCAACTGCGGGTCCGATTTACCGAAATCCCGCGAAGGGGTTCGAATCATGCTTTCTTCGTTTCAGCGACGGGGCGCGCCTCGAAGCGATGACGACAACATCGCTGCCGCTGGTGGAATTGGCTCCCGGAGCTCAGCGCCTCGGCTTGACCCATCTCGCGATCTCAGTAGGCTCGGAACGTCTTGTCGATGATCTCACGCAGCGTCTCCGCAACGATGGAATCGCGGTCGTTGATGGGCCTCGGCGTACCGGCGATGGCTATTACGAGAGTGTAATAATCGATCCGGACGGCAATCGGATAGAGATATGCAGCTAAAAGACGCACGCGGGTCAAGTAGCCATGGAAGGAAGCAAGAAGGCGGGAAGAAAGAAAATACGAGAACTGTTCCATTACCCAGAATCGTCGGATAAATAATTGTTAGGTGCTATTCGCGAGGCCTCAATGACGACCGTGATCGCAGAGCGCAGACTCCTCTTTAGCATCAAAGGCCAGACCGAGCGCAAGCTGCTCACAATTCGCATCCATGTACCGCGACCGGTTGAGCCAGGTTCGGTGTCGTGGAAGGCCGATCTTGACACGGCGGTTTGCTTGGTCGAATTTGACGGAATTCCGGACGAGACACTTGGTGAAACCTATGGGGCGGATTCAATTCAGGCGCTCCAACTCGCCGCCGATATTGAGCCAACCCTCAAGCGCCTCAGTAAGCGTTACGATTTTTACTTTCCGACGGGCGAAGGCTATTTTGACGAGTAGTTCTTGCTAGGCGTAGTGCCGCACCTAACCATCGGTTCGAGCGATCGCTGGGTGCATCTTCGTTGGGCCAAGGAGAGGATCGATGATCTGGATAAACTGCCTTCGTTCCGCGGCATCGCTGCGCCGCGTCGCTCAACCTGATCGTTAGACGACAGAATCAACGGGCGTAGTATGCGAAACGTTCCTATCTATCTATTCTCCCTGATCCTTTTTGCCATCCAGGATTCAACCTTGGCTAAGGAGCCGTCAACGCTAGCAGGGGTAAGTCCCTGCGACACTGAGTTGTCGAATTATGAACTCACGCAGTGTCTGAGCGCGGTGGCAAAGAAACTAGATCTTCTTGTTGCGCGTTACGTCGAGTCCAAGCGCACCGACATACGAAAATACGCAGCAGAGGTAGGAAAGATTGAACCGGATCGAGCCGATCTCTTCGCAAGGGAGCTTGAGGATGCAGTTCGCAGCCTTGAACGTGCGCAAACCTCGTGGGTCGCT
>DATMNH010000188.1:0-30342 GCA_035568975.1 Casimicrobiaceae bacterium | reverse complement strand
AAGGCCGGCCGGGGCAAGGGGGATCCGAACGCGCGCCCCGTACCCGTCGTCGCAGCGCCCGCCCGCAAAGGCACCATCGACGTCTACATCGATGCGCTGGGGACCGTGACACCGCGCAACACGGTGCTTGTGCGCACCCGCGTCGATGGACAACTGATGACCGTCGCATTCCGCGAAGGTCAGGACGTCAAGGCCGGCGACCTGCTGGCGCAAATCGATCCTCGCCCGTTCGAAGTGATGCTGACCCAGGCCAACGGGCAGATGGCCCACGACCAGGCGCAACTGAAGAACGCGCAACTCGACCTCGAGCGCTATCGAACGCTGCTCGCCCAGGACTCGATCTCCAAGCAGCAGGTCGACACCCAGGAGGCGCTGGTTCGCCAATTTCAAGGCACGGTCGCGACCGATCAGGGCGCCATCGACAATGCCAAGCTCCAGCTCACGTACTCGCGAATCATCGCGCCGATCAGCGGCCGCGTGGGCCTGCGGCAGGTGGACCCGGGCAACATGGTTCACGCGTCGGACTCGAACGGACTGTGCACCATCGCGCAAATCAAGCCGATGACCGTGATCTATCCGGTGCCGGAAGACAACGTTCCCCGCATCGTCAGGCGCACGCAGAGTGGCGAGGAAGTCGCCGTCGATGCCTACGACCGCAGCGGCAAGAACAAGCTCGCGACCGGACGGCTGCTGACGTTCGACAATCAAATCGATACGACCACGGGCACCGTCAAACTCCGGGCGGAATTTCCCAATCAGGACGGCGTTCTCTTTCCGAATCAGTTCGTCAATGTTCGCATGAAGGTCGAAACCAAGGCTGACACCACGCTGGTTCCTACGGCGGCCATCCAACGCGGCGCTCCAGGGACCTTTGTCTTCCTCGTCAAGCAGGATCAAACCGTGTCCGTCGCAGCGGTCAAGGTCGGCACGACAGAAGGCGAGACCACCGAGGTACAGAGCGGCGTCGAGCCGGGAAATCTGGTGGTGGTCGACGGTGCGGACAAGCTGCGCGAGGGCTCGAAGATAGAATTGGTCGATCCCAACGCCCGCGCGGCGCAATCGGCAAGTCCCCCAAAAGGTCCGCCAAAATCGGACAAAGGCGGACAGGGTGCAGGCGGGCAAGGACAAGGCCGCCGTTCCAAGAGCGGCGGCTGATTCTCGAGCGAGCCGTGTGTCGACGATCGTCTGACCCGAGTGGAACCGTAACGCGATGAGCCCGTCCCGTCCCTTTATCCTGCGGCCGGTAGCGACCTCGCTGCTGATGCTCGCCATTTTGCTGGCTGGCGTCATCGCCTACCGCGTGCTGCCGATCTCCGCGTTGCCGCAAGTCGACTATCCGACGATCCAGATCGTCACCCTTTATCCCGGCGCGAGCCCGGACGTGACCACGTCGTCGATTACTGCGCCGCTCGAGCGCCAGTTCGGACAGATGCCGGGTTTAAAGCAGATGTCATCGACGAGCTCCGGCGGCGCCTCGGTCATCACCCTCCAGTTCGACCTCGACTTGTCGCTCGACGTCGCGGAGCAGGAAGTGCAGGCGGCAATCAACGCCTCCGGAAGCTTCCTCCCCGCTGATCTGCCGAACCCGCCTATCTATAACAAGGTCAATCCGGCGGACACGCCGATCATGACCCTGGCGTTGACGTCGAACACGATGCCGCTGCCGAAGATCGAGGATCTGGCGGACACGCGGCTCGCGACCAAGCTTTCCCAGCTTCCCGGCGTCGGCCTGGTCAGCGTCACCGGCGGGCAGCGCCCCGCGGTGCGCATCCAGGCGAATCCGACCGCGCTCGCCGCGTACGGCCTGTCGCTCGACGACCTGCGCACCGCGATCAGCAACGCCAACACCAACCAGGCCAAGGGAAGCTTCGACGGACCGACCCGTGCATCGACCATCGACGCCAACGATCAGCTCAAATCGGCCGACGAATACAAGAGCATGATCGTCGCTTATCGCAACGGCTCGCCGGTGCGGCTGACCGATGTGGCCGATGTCATCGACGGCGCGGAAAACAACCGGCTCGCGGCATGGGCGAACCAACTGCCGGCGATCATCGTCAATATCCAGCGCCAGCCCGGCGCCAACGTGATCGAGGTCGTCGACAGGATCAAGCAGCTGCTGCCGCAGTTGCAGGCGTCGCTACCCGCCGCGGTCGACGTCGCCGTGCTCACCGACCGCACCGTCACCGTACGGGCTTCGGTTCACGACGTGCAATTCGAGCTTTTCCTGGCCATCGCCCTGGTGGTCATGGTCATCTTCCTGTTCCTGCGCAGCCTCTCGGCGACCGTCATTCCGAGCGTGGCGGTCCCGCTGTCGCTGATCGGAACGTTTGGCGTGATGTACCTCGCCGGTTTTTCGATCAACAACCTCACACTGATGGCGTTGACGATCGCGACCGGCTTTGTGGTCGATGACGCGATCGTGATGATCGAAAATATCGCCCGCTATATCGAGGCCGGCGAGAATCCGCTCGACGCGGCGCTCAAGGGAGCGGAGCAGATCGGATTCACGATCATTTCGCTGACCATCTCGCTCATCGCCGTGCTAATCCCGCTGTTGTTCATGGGCGACGTCGTCGGCCGGCTGTTTCGCGAGTTCGCGATCACGCTCGCCATCTCGATCCTGATTTCTGCGGTTGTCTCGCTGACGCTGACGCCGATGATGTGCGCCAAATTCCTCCGTCACACCCCGGAAGAGCAGCAAAACAAGTTCTACCGGAAGAGCGGGGAGATATTCGACAGCGTCATCGCGCGTTACGGCAGCATGCTCAACTGGGTGCTGGACCGGCAGGCCGCGACGCTCGTCGTAGCGGTCATCACGTTGATCCTCACCATCGTTCTTTACATTTTCATCCCCAAGGGATTCTTTCCGGTTCAGGACACCGGCGCCATCCAGGGCATCACCGAGGCGCCGCAAACCGTATCGTTCGCGGCGATGGCGGAGCGCCAGCAGGCCCTCGCGCGCGTCATCCTGCAGGACCCCGCGGTAGAAAGTCTTTCCTCGTTCATCGGCGTCGACGGAACCAACTCGACGCTGAACAGCGGCCGCATGCTGATCAATCTGAAGCCGCTCGCGAACCGCAGTGCGCGTGCCGAAGAAGTGATTCACAACCTCCAAACCAGGCTCGCCGACGTCGAGGGAATCACCCTTTACATGCAGCCGGTGCAGGACCTGACGATCGAGGATCGCGTCAGCCGCACGCAGTACCAGTTCACGGTGGAGGACACCGACCCGGATGAGCTCGATGCGTGGGTACCCAGGATCGTAGATCGTCTGCGGCAGCTACCGCAGCTTGCCGACGTCGCCACCGACCTGCAGAACAGTGGGCTGCAGGCATATGTGGACATCGACCGGGCGACTGCGAGCCGCTTCGGTATCACGCCGGCGGTGATCGACAACGCGCTCTACAACGCTTTCGGGCAGCGGCTGGTATCGACGATCTTCACCCAAACCAATCAGTATCGGGTGGTCCTCGAAGTGAAGCCGGAATTTCAGTTGGGGCCCGAGGCGCTCTCGCAGATCTACGTTCCCGCGACCAATTCCGGCTCTCCTACGGCGAGCGCATCCGTGCCGACCACCGGCGGCAACGCGTCAGCAGCATTGGCGGCGCCCGGAGCCGGAACGACGTCATCGGCGAGCTCGTCTGCCGTGAGCACGCAGGCGTCCCTGCAGGTTCCGTTGACGGCCATCGCGCGCATCACCGAACGCGCATCGCCCTTGGTCGTCAACCACATCGGCCAGTTCCCCGCGGCGACCATCTCGTTCAATCTCGCGCCGGGCGCCTCGCTCGGCGACGCCGTAGACGCCATCCAGAAGACGCAAGCCGAAATCGGCCTACCCGCAAGCGCGCAAATCCAGTTTCAAGGCGCCGCGGCGGCGTTTCGCGGTTCGCTCGGAAACGAGCTGTGGCTGATATTAGCCGCCATCGTCACCATGTACATCGTGCTCGGGGTGCTCTACGAGAGCTTCATCCACCCGATCACGATTCTCTCCACGCTTCCATCGGCCGGCGTGGGAGCGCTCCTGGCGCTGATGCTCTTCGGCAAGGACCTCGGCGTGATTGCCATCATCGGCATCGTGCTGCTTATCGGCATCGTGAAAAAGAACGCGATCATGATGATCGACTTTGCGCTCGATGCCGAGCGCAAGCAAGGCAAGCCGCCGCGCGAGGCGATTTACCAGGCGTGCCTGTTGCGCTTTCGCCCGATTATGATGACGACCATGGCGGCGCTCCTCGCGGCGCTGCCGTTGATGGTCGGCTGGGGCGTGGGCTCCGAGCTGCGTCATCCGCTCGGCATCACCATGGTCGGAGGATTGATCGTCAGCCAGATGCTGACCTTGTTCACGACACCGGTGATCTATCTCGCCTTCGACCGCCTCGCGCGCAGGGTCGAGAAGCGCGGCAAAGGCAAGCAGGACTCCGCACCTGCGCCGGCGTCCGGTGACTAGCATGTCCGACCCCGTGCCGGACGAGGACGCGAATGCACGTAACACGTCGACGCCTCAGGTCAATCTGTCGGCGCCGTTCATCGATCGTCCGGTAGCGACCACGCTGCTCACCATCGGACTTGCGCTCGCGGGCGCCGCCGCTTTTCGCCTGTTGCCGGTCTCGCCGCTGCCTCAGGTCGATTTTCCGACCATCTCGGTATCCGCTTCGCTCCCAGGTGCCAGCCCGGAGACCATGGCGGCCACCGTCGCGACGCCGCTCGAGCGCTCGCTCGGCCGCATCGCGGGCGTGACCGAGATGACCTCGAACAGCTCGCTGGGCTCGTCGCAGGTCACGCTTCAGTTCGAGCTCAGCCGCGATATCGATGGTGCCGCACGCGACGTGCAGGCCGCGCTCAACGCGGCGCGGAGCCTCTTGCCCACCGGACTGCCCAGCAATCCGACCTATCGCAAAGCCAACCCCGCCGACGCACCGATCATGATCCTGGCGCTGACCTCGGACACCATGACGCAGGGCCAGATGTACGACGCGGGCTCGACCATCATCGCCCAGAAGCTCTCGCAGCTGCAGGGGGTGGGCCAGGTGCAGGTCGGAGGAAGCTCGCTGCCCGCGGTGCGGGTGGAGCTCAACCCGCAGACGCTGAACAAATATGGGATTGGGTTCGAGGATGTGCGAGCGGTTCTCGCCGCCACCAATGCCAACCGGCCGAAGGGGTCCCTCGAGGCAGGCGATCGCCACTGGCAGATTTACGCCAACGACCAGGCCAAGAAGGCAGTCGACTATCTGCCCTTGATCATTGCCTACCGCAACGGCTCGGCGGTGAGGCTCACCGAACTCGGCAATGTGGTTGACTCGGTGCAGGATCTCCGCAACTCGGGCTCCTCCAACGGCAAGCCTTCGGTGCTGATCATCATCACCCGACAGCCGAACGCCAACATTATCGAAACCGTCGACAGCATCACCGCCATGCTGCCGCAGCTTCGCGCATCCATTCCAAGCGCGATCAAGGTCGACGTGGTGATGGAGCGCACGACGACCATCCGCGCATCATTGCGGGATGTCGAGCGGACGCTGATGGTAGCGGTCTGCCTGGTCGTCCTGGTCGTCTTCCTGTTCCTGCGCAACGGGCGGGCAACGTTGATCCCCAGCGTCGCGGTGCCGGTATCGCTGGTCGCGACTTTCGGCGTCATGTATCTGTGCGGCTTCAGCTTGAACAACCTCTCCCTGATGGCGCTGATCGTCGCCACCGGCTTCGTCGTCGACGATGCCATCGTCGTGCTCGAGAACGTTTCGCGTCACATCGAGCAGGGAATGTCGCCGATGAAGGCGTCGCTGCAGGGCGCCCGCGAGGTGGGCTTTACCGTGCTGTCGATGAGCGTGTCGCTCATTGCCGTCTTCATTCCCATCCTGCTGATGGGAGGCATCGTCGGCCGCTATTTCCGCGAGTTCGCGGTGACGCTGTCGGTTGCGGTCCTCATTTCGCTGGTGCTGTCGCTGACCATGACGCCGATGATGTGTTCACGGCTGCTGCGTCCGGAGAAGGAGCAGCGCCACGGTCGCTTTCATGCCTGGAGCGAGCGCGCGTTTGGCGCTATGCATCGCGGCTACGAGCGAAGTCTTACTTGGGCGCTCGACTACGGGTTGGTCATGATCGCGATTCTTCTCGCGGTCGTGTGCCTGAATGTCTATCTGTACATCGATATCCCCAAGGGATTTTTTCCCCAGCAGGATACCGGCCGGCTCGTTGGATTCATCCAGGCGGACCAAAGCATATCGTTCCAGGCGATGCAGCCGAAGCTGGCGAGCTTCGTCGACATCGTCCGTGTCGACCCGGCGGTCGAAAATGTGGTCGCGTTCACCGGCGGCTCGCAGCGAAATACCGGGAGGATGTTCGTTCAGCTCAAGCCCTTGGCCGAGCGCAAGGAGTCGGCCGACAAGGTCATCACGCGCCTGCGGGTCAAGCTCGCCAACGAGCCCGGCGCCAACCTATTTCTCAACCCGGTACAGGACATCCGCGTCGGCGGAAGGCAGTCCAACGCAACCTATCAGTACACCTTGCAGGCGGACGATCTGGATGAGTTGCGCACCTGGGAGCCGCGCATACGCGCGGCGATGAGCAACCTGCCGCAACTGGTGGATGTCAACACCGATCAGCAGGACAAGGGCCTGCAGACATCGCTGGTCATCGATCGCGACACCGCGGCTCGCTTAAGCGTCTCGCCGCAGTTGATCGACAGCACCCTCAACGACGCGTTCGGTCAGCGACAGGTTTCGACCATCTATTCTGCGCTGAACCAGTATCACGTGGTCATGGAGGCCGCGCCGGAATACTGGCAGTCCGCCTCCTCTCTCGATCAGGTATACGTGCGCACCTCCAAGGGAGCGCAGGTTCCACTCTCCGCATTCGCGCACTACACCCGCACCAACACCTCGCTCGGCGTGAATCACCAGTCGCAATTCGTGGCGTCGACCATCTCCTTCAATCTGCCGGAAGGCACCTCGCTCGGTCAGGCAACGCTGGCGATCGAGGACGCGCTCGCACGAATCGGCGTTCCCGCATCCGTTCGCGGCAGCTTTCAGGGCACGGCACGCGCGTTCCAGGATTCCCTCGACAGCCAACCGTGGCTCATTCTCGCCGCGCTGCTCGCGGTCTATATCGTCCTGGGCATGCTGTACGAAAGCTACGTGCATCCGATTACGATCCTGTCGACGCTGCCCTCGGCAGGCGTTGGCGCGTTGCTTGCCCTAAAGCTGTTTCACACGGAGTTCAGCGTCATCGCGCTGATCGGCGTCATTCTCCTCATCGGTATCGTGAAGAAGAATGCGATCATGATGATCGACTTTGCGCTCGACGCGGAGCGCAACCATAACAAGAACACACGCGAGGCAATTTTCGAGGCCTGCCTCTTGCGCTTCCGTCCGATCATGATGACCACGATGGCGGCGCTCCTCGCCGCGGTGCCGCTCGCACTCGGCACCGGGGATGGTGCGGAATTCCGCCAGCCTCTCGGCATCTCCATCGTCGGCGGACTCATCGTCAGCCAGATGCTGACGCTCTACACCACGCCCGTCGTGTACCTGTACCTCGACCGGTTCAGCCTGTGGACACGGCGCTTGCGCGAAGGGCCCCGCGCGATTCCGAACGCGGCGCCCGAAGCCGGGGACTAAGCGACATGACCGGCGAATGCGCGAAACGGGCTGGCGCGAGGCGCAGAAGGCGCGCGGCGTGGGCTGCCTGCGCGGCGTCCGCGCTGTTCGGATGCTCGGTCGGTCCGAACTATATCCGCCCGACCGCGGAATCGCCTTCGGCATACAAGGAAGCGGTACCGTTCAAGCAAGCGGTGCCGCAAGACCAGGAGCCGCGCGGCAAATGGTGGGAAGTTTTCAAGGACCCCAAACTCGATGCGCTGGTGGCGCAGGTCGAGGTCAGCGATCAGACGATCAAGGCCGCCGAAGCACGCGTGCGCCAGGCGCGGGCATTGACCCAGGCCGCACGTGCCGCATTGTTTCCGCTGGTCAGCGCGAGCGCCAGTGTGACCCGCAGCGGCAGCGGTACCGGCACCACGCGCATCAACAGCGACGGTAGCATCGTCCAGTCCGGAAGCGTGCGCAACAACTACAATTTCTCGTTGGACGCCAGCTGGCAGGTCGACCTCTGGGGCCGCGTCAGGCGTACGATCGAAGCCAGCGAGGCCACGGCGCAAGCTAGCGTCGGGGATCTTGAGGCGGCAAAGCTCCTTGCGCAGGCGCAGCTCGCCGAAGACTATTTTCTGTTGCGCGTACAGGATGCGCAAATCCGCCTGCTCAACGACACCGTGGAAGCTTATCAGCGATCGTTGCAGTTGACGCGCAACCAGTACGCCGTCGGCGTTGCAGCGCGCGCCGACGTCGCTCAAGCCGAAACGCAACTCAAGTCCACCCAGGCCCAGGCCATCGACGCCGGCATCCAGCGCGCGCAGCTCGAGCACGCAATCGCAGTGCTTCTCGGCAAGGCGCCCGCGGATTTTGCGGTCACCGCCGAAGTCGTCCCGACCGAGTTTCCGCCGATACCGCCGGGTCTGCCTTCCGAGTTGCTCGAGCGTCGTCCCGACATTGCCGCAGCGGAACGGCGCGCGGCGGCGGCCAACGCTCAGATCGGAGTCGCCGAGGCGGCATTCTTCCCCACGCTCACCCTTTCGGCCGCCGGTGGCTTCCAGAGCTCGATGCTGTCGCAGTTGTTCATGCTGCCCAGCCGTTTCTGGTCGCTCGGCCCGGCGCTGGCGCAACCCCTATTCGACGCCGGCCTGCGCCGTGCGCAAACAAACCAAGCGATCGCGACCTATGACGAGAACGTTGCGAGCTATCGGCAGACAGTGCTGACCGGATTCCAAGAGGTCGAAGACAATCTCGCAGCGCTGCGCATTCTGGAACAGGAGGCCGCGGTGCAGGACGAAGCCGTCAAGGCCGCGCGCGAATCGCTGGCCATCACTTTGAACCAGTACCGCGCCGGGACGGCCAATTACCTGGCTGTGGTTGTCGCGCAGGCGATCGCGTTGGCCAACGAACGCGCAGCACTCACGATCCTCGGCCGGCGCCTTACCGCAAGTGTCGCGTTGATCCAGGCGCTTGGTGGAGGATGGAACGCGGCAAGCGCCGTGAGCAGCGAGCCAGGTCCCGTTCGCGAAGCGAATGGGGTGCGAGCGACCGCGAATCAGCGCTAACCACCGACACGCGCCGCCGCACACACTTATACCGCGCAAGGAGGTGGTCTGTGAGCAGTGAGCCAGGCGAAAGTTGTCTCCTTGGTGTCTGCATCCACCCCTAAGTCAGGACTATCCAAGCAGCCTACAAACTGCGTTCTGATTGTGCTGCGAGTTGCCCCAGCAGAGCGCTTACGAGCGTCGACTCGCGTTTGTAAAAGCCCTCGGTGTGAAAGGTTTCCTCGAGGGCAAACAACTCGTAATCGAGGTGATGACAGACCTCGTGTATCAACGTGCGCAGGAAAGTCTTGAACGCGACCACTTGCTTCTTCTGCGCGGTTCGCATCCACAGCGTGATGCACGCTCGGGTACCCTCCTCTTCGGGCTCGTAGAGTCCGTGCAGCTCGCCGTAATCATCGGCGGGCCGCCGCAAGAGCACCTTCACCCGGACCGCGGGCACGTGGTAGCCCTCGACCAGCGCGTCGACCAGATTCTGGCACGCGCTCTGCGCGCTGGCGCGGTGCTCATTGCGCAACCCGTCGGCAATCGCGGCGATGGTGCCGGCGAGCGCAAGCCCCGGCGGGATGCCCAGCGTCTCGATGGCGTCGCTCTTGCGGTAGATGCGCTGGCGGGAAGGCGAAAGCTTGTCGTAGTAGGCGAAAGGCACAGTGGTCAATCCAAGATTGCTTCGAAGTCTATCCAAATGCGCGACGCCCGCAACACGGAGCATTGCCATCGCGCTTGACGCGCGCCGCCGGCCGCACGCATATTGGCCCGATGCCCATCGTCATCCGCCCGGGGACACTCGCGTTCGATCCGTCAGGCACGCCGTTCTCGGAAAAGTTCGGGGATATCTATCACAGCGCCGAGTCAGGCCCGGATCAGGCGCGACACGTATTTCTTCACGGCAACGATCTGCCTCGTCGCTGGGGCGGCACACGCATATTCACCATCGTCGAAACAGGTTTTGGCCTCGGGCTCAATTTCATGGCGACCTGCGCCGCGTGGCGATCGGATCCGAAACGGAGCGAGCGCCTCCACTTCCTTTCGGTCGAGCGTTACCCCTTCGTTCGCGACGACCTCGTCACGCTGCACGCACGCTATCCAGAATTCAGCCGCCAGTCGTCCGAGCTTTGCGCCGCGTGGCCGACTGTGATCGCCGGCGTTCATCGGCTGCATCTGGACGGCGGACGGATCACGCTCACGCTCGTATTTGCGAACGTTGTCGAAGCGCTGCGCGACTTGCGCCTCGGCGCAGACGCATTCTATCTGGACGGCTTTGCGCCCGACCGCAATCCTGATATGTGGTCATCCGCGGTCATGAAGGCTCTTGCCCGTCTCGCCCGGTCCGGTGCGACGCTTGCCACGTATACCACCGCGCACGCGGTGCGCGATGCGCTCGCGGCGGCGGGCTTCGCGGTCGAGAAATCCGTCGGCTATGGACGCAAGCGCGAGATGCTGACGGGGCGCTTCGCGCCCCGCTGGTCGATCCGGCATCCGCCTCCGGCCCGCGCCGAGTGGCCTGAACGCAATGCGCTTATCGTCGGCGCGGGACTCGCGGGAGCGGCCATCGCCGAGCGTCTCGCGTCGCGAGGTTGGCGGGTAGACATCCTGGATCGCAATGGCGCAGCCGCCGGCGGCGCGTCGGGACTGTCCGCCGGGGTGATACAGCCCCATCTGTCGCATGATGATTGTATTCTGTCGCGCTTCACCCGCGCCGGCTTCCTGTATGCGCATTCGCGCCGGCGACAGATTGACGTCGACCAGCCCGCTTTGGCGCGGCCGCCTTGCGGCGTGCTGCAGATCGCGGATGACGCGAGCCATGAGGCACGGCTAGCGGAAGCCCTCACGTCACTTGCCTATCCGCCGGAGTATGCGCAGCTTCTCTCCCGCGACGCGGCGAGCTCGCGTGCCGGCCGCGCGGTGAGAGCGGGAGGCTGGTGGATTCCGATGGGAGACTGGGCGCAGCCGTCAGCGGTGGTGCGCGCGCAGCTTGCCGCCGCAACGCACGCACCGATGCCGGCTCCGCAGACAAGATTTCATCGGGAGGTCGCGGCGTTGCGACGTCTGGGTGAGCGCTGGCACGCGATCGATGCCTCCGGAGCCGAGATCGCCAGCGCCCCGGTGGTGGTGCTTGCCAATGCCTGCGATGCCGCGCGGCTGGTGGATCTCGCGCCCGCGCCGCTGCAACGGGTAGCAGGCCAGCTTACTTTTTTCCCGGCGTCTTCCGCCGTCCCAAGAACGGTTGTGTGCGGAAGAGGTTACGTGTTGCCCGAGTTCGAAGGCAACGTCGTCGCTGGCGCAAGCTACGATCTCGACGACGACGCGATGCAGCCGGACGATGCCCGTCACGCCGCCAACTTGCGTCGCGCCGAGCGGCTTCTCCCCGGGATCACCGTGGGTGTGGACATGACATCGCTGCGAGGCGAGGTCGGCATGCGCTGCGTCGCAAGGGATCGCATGCCCATGGTGGGACCGTTGGTCGACATGGATCGCGCCCGCCACATGGCGGACACACTGAGCGGTGCCCACGCAAGCGATATGCCGCGCCTGCCGGGACTCTTCTGTGCCATTGCATTCGCGTCGCGGGGCCTGGCCTGGACGGCGCTCGCGGCCGAGTGCGTCGCGAGCCAGCTCGAAGGAGAGCCCTTGCCGCTCGAGGCGACGCTTGTCGATGCGATCGATCCGGGCCGGTTCGCCGTCAAGCGCGCTCGCCGGGGAACGCTGTAGCGGGGGGTTACAACGTGAGTGCCGCGGAATCCCCCAATATCGTCATTCCCGCGAAAGCGGGAATCCAGCGTCTTTTGAACGAACGCCACTGGGTCCCCGCTTTCGCGGGGACGATGAGAAAATAGCCGACCTAATGCATGTTCGTAAGCTTCGCTAGATGCGGCGCGCCACCCGCGCGATAATACTGTTCATGGCAAAAACAGACTCCGGCGCGTCCTCGCCCATCGCTGCACTGCTCAAGTCGCATACCAAGGATCTCGGCGGCTTCAAGGTGCAGCGTCTTCTGCCTTCGATCGAAGCGCAGATGGTCGGGCCTTTTATCTTTTTCGACCACTTCGGTCCGGCGATCTTCCCACCCGGCCAAGGCGTGGACGTGCGCCCGCACCCGCACATCGGGCTGGCCACCGTGACCTATCTATTTGAAGGCGCGATGATGCATCGCGACAGTCTGGGAAGCGTTCAGCGGATCGAACCGGGCGACGTCAACTGGATGACCGCAGGCGCCGGCATTGTGCATTCGGAGCGCACCTCGCCGGAAGATCGCGCGTCCGGCCATCGCCTGCACGGGCTGCAGACCTGGGTCGCGCTACCCAAGGCGCACGAGCAGGGCGAACCGTCGTTTGCCCACTACCCCAGCGCATCGCTGCCGAAGATCGGGCAGCCGGGCGTAACCATGCGCCTGATCGCGGGCACGGCGTTCGGCCAGCGCTCTCCTGCGTCGACGTTTTCCCCCATGTTCTACGTCGCCGCGGAGATCGAGGCCGGCTCAGGTTTCGATCTGTATCCCGAGCACGAGGAACGCGGCGTCTACGCCATCGAGGGCGAGCTCCTCATCGCCGGCGAAGCGCTTCCCGTCCATCACATGGCGGTGCTGAAACCGTGGAGCACCGTGCGCATCGAAGCGCGCTCGCGTGTCGTTCTGGTGCTCCTCGGCGGCAGCAAGCTGGATGGAGAGCGCCTGATCTGGTGGAACTTCGTCGCCAGCTCGAAAGAGCTGATCGCATCCGCAAGCGCGCGCTGGCACGAGCGAAAGTTTGCGCCCGTACCCGACGAAACGGAGTTCATTCCATTGCCGGAAGAACCTCGCCCGACGGGAACGCTGCTGTGACGTCGCCTAGCTGAGAGACTAAGCCGGCACGAACTGCCTCAGTTCGCCCTTCAATCCTGCCGCCGCGCGGAGCGTGTCGGCGCGGTCGATATTCTCCCACGTGAACTCGGGCTCGTCGCGCCCGAAGTGCCCATAGGCTGCGGTCTTGAGATAGATCGGCCGCAGCAAATCGAGCATCTGGATGATGCCCTTGGGCCGCAGGTCGAAGTGCCCGGTGACCAGGTCGGCGATCTTGGCGTCGGAGATCTTGCCCGTGCCTTCGGTGTAAACAGTGACGTTGATGGGCTGCGCGACGCCGATCGCGTAGGAGAGCTGCACCTGGCATTGCCGTGCGATGCCGGCGGCGACGATGTTCTTCGCGACATAGCGGGCAGCGTAGGCAGCCGAGCGGTCGACCTTGGACGGATCCTTGCCCGAAAATGCGCCCCCGCCGTGCGGCGCGGCACCGCCGTAAGTGTCGACGATGATCTTGCGGCCGGTCAGGCCCGCGTCGCCATGCGGTCCGCCGATTTCGAAGCGTCCCGTGGGATTGACCAGATATTTGGCGTCGGTCAGCATTTCGCTCGGCAGCACCGGCTTGATGATTTCCTCCACTACCGCTTCCATCAATTCCTTCTGCTTGTTATTCATGCTCGGATGATGCTGGGTCGACAGCACGACCGTATCGACCTTCTTCGGCCGGCCGTCGACGTAGCGCACCGTCACCTGCGATTTGGCGTCCGGCCGCAGCCACGGGAGCCGGCCATCGCGGCGGACTTCGCTCTGGCGCTGCACCAGGCGATGCGCGTAATAGATCGGAAACGGCATCAGCGATACAGTCTCGTCGCACGCATACCCGAACATCAGTCCCTGATCGCCCGCGCCCTGGTTCATGTACTCCTCGGACGTCCGATCGACCCCGCGTGCGATATCGGGCGACTGCCTCCCATAGCAGACCATGACCGCGCAGCCCTCGGCGTCGAAGTGCAGCTCGGGGTCGTTGTATCCGATGCGATGAATGGTGTCGCGCGCAATGCGCGCGTAATCGTGCTTGTGATCGGTCGTGATTTCGCCGGTCATGACCACCAGGCCGGTCGACACCAGCGTCTCCGCGGCCACCCGAGCGTGCGGATCCCGCGTTAGAATCGCGTCGAGGACGGCGTCGGAAATCTGGTCGGCAACCTTGTCCGGATGACCTTCCGAGACCGACTCCGATGTGAACAGAAACTCGCCCATTGCTGCTCCCTGCGTAGATTATTGGAAGATGCCTGGAAATGCGTGCAATTCGCGCGCGCTCCACGGCCATCGCGGCGCAAAGACTTGAATTCTACCAAATCCCCGGGGACCGGCGTTGGCGACGCTGTCGAGCCGGTCGAAAAGCACTCCGCGGGAAGTGCCGCCACCGCCGAACAAATCGAGCGCGCGGCGCACTTGTTGCATTCCGGAGCGCTGGTCGCGTTTCCCACCGAAACCGTGTACGGGCTGGGCGCGGATGCGCGCAATGCCGACGCCGTGCGTCGGATCTTTGCCGCCAAGGGGCGGCCTGCCGAACATCCGGTGATCGTGCACCTGGCCGATGCCGATCTACTGCCCCGTTGGGCGCGCGCGATCGGCGCCAGCGCGGAAGCCCTGGCGCAGGCTTTCTGGCCGGGGCCCTTGACCGTGATACTGCCGCGCGCCGCGACGGTGTTAGATGTAGTGACCGGCGGGCAGGACAGCGTAGGCTTGCGCGTTCCCGGTCATCCGGTCGCACAAGCGCTGCTGGCGCGATTGCGGCATCTTGGCGGAGACGGCATTGCCGCGCCTTCCGCCAACCGTTTTGGCCGCATCAGCGCAACGAATGCGCGACATGTCGCCGACGAGTTTGGAGACGCGGTCGCGATGGTGCTCGACGGAGGCTCGAGCCGGCACGGCATCGAATCCACCATCGTCGACCTCACCGCGGATGAACCGATGCTGCTTCGCCCCGGAGCGATCACCATCGAGGCGCTGGGCCGGGTTCTCGGCGCTCCGCCGCGGCTGCGAGGCTCACAGTCCCCGAGAGCGTCCGGGACGCTCGCCTCGCATTACGCGCCGCGGACGGCGGCACGGCTCATGGCGCCGCACGAGCTCATTCACGCGCTCTCCACGTTGAGCAAACCCGTCCGCATCGCGGTGCTGGCGCGCTCAGTCGCAAAACCGATGGGGTTCTCAGGTTCCTGGATCGACGCGCCCGAACAAAGCGCGGGTTACGCTCAGGAGCTCTACGCCAGCTTGCGCACCCTCGATGCGCGAGGTGCCGCCGAGATCTGGATCGAGGCGCCGCCCGACGGCCCCGAATGGGTCGCGGTGAACGATAGGCTGAACAGGGCAACGCATCGGCAGTGATTTAGCGCGCTGAGTAGCGCTCGTGGTGAGCGGTCAGCACTGACCGGCAAACGCGCGGGCGAGGAATGGCACGATCGCCGCCACCAGCTCCTTTTGCCGGTTCTCCATATAGTGATCGGTGCCGGCGATGAACACCTGTTTCGAGCAGCCATCGCGTGGAAGGGTCGCGGCGCGCTTCGGCGCGATATCCAGCACCTGCGGAAAATCGTGCTCGGCGATCACATCGAGCACCGGCATGTCCGGCCGCGAACCGAACGGTTTCAGCATGCCGATCGGCACCCAGGCTGCCAATTTCACCGCCGATGAAGAGGAAAGATACGCATCGGCCATCGATGCGCCCATGCTGTGCGAGACGATGGCGATCCGCTCCGCGCCGCGCTCGCGAAGATAGGCAGCGGCGGCGGCAAGACGATCGCTGGACTCGGGGAACAGCGTTGCGTACTGCTCGCGCGGCGCATCCGCCGGGAGCACCGGCATCTGTACCGAAAGCGTCGGCATCCCGGCTTCCGCGAGCCGAGTGCGAAGTCCGTTGATCAAGGCCCAGTCGGGATGCACTCCCACGCCGTGGACGACGATGACCGCGGCTTTGACAATCGCCGGTGAACTCGCATCGGCGTAGATCGCGAGCACTCGAGGCTGCCGCGCGGTCGCGAGATAGACGGCGTCGCCGACGACGATCGCCGGCACGATCTCCTGCGCCAGGCGCGCCTCGCGGACATAATCCGCGGCGCAAAACGCGCGGTCCGCGCCAACGGCCAATGCGATCGCGGTCAATACAAGCGCCGAAACGAGCCCTTGGCTACGCATCACTTTCTCCAGCAGGCCGGACTGATACCATGACGGCGCAGCTTCTTCACTGTCGGCCGCGCTTATTCGGTCCTAGCCGCTTTAACCCGCTTCCATCATAGCCGACGCGCATGCGCGCCCATCCTCCCGTTATCGTCATCGCGCCCGATTCTTTCAAAGGGTCGGTCGCGGCGTCGGATGGGGCCTCGGCCATCGCCGAGGGCTTGCGCCGAGTTTGGCCCGACGCGGACCTGCGCCTGTGTCCGATGGCCGATGGCGGCGAAGGAACGCTCGACGCGGTGCTCTCGCGCGGCGGGCAACGCCTGACCGCCCGCGTCGCTGGCGCCGCAGACAAGACTGTCGAAGCAGGCTACGGGATCGTCGGCGAGGGCAAGATCGCGATCATCGAAGCCGCGCAAATCGTCGGCCTCACCGATCCTGACGGCACCGCCATCGACGTCGAGCGGCGCAGCACGCGCGGCGTCGGCGAGCTGATGGCCAAGCTCCTCGATGCCGGGCTGCTGGAGTTCATGGTCGGATTGGGCGGCACGAGCACCAACGATGCCGGCGCGGGAATGCTGGCCGCGCTGGGCTTGCGACTGCTCGACGCGAAGGGACGCGCGGTGCACGCGACGCCCGAAGGCCTCGCGAACCTCGCCACGGTGGATGCAGAGGGATTCGATCCGCGCCTGCGGCGCGCGACCATCACCATCATGTCCGATGTCGACAACGTGCTTGCCGGTCCTCGTGGAGCCACTGCAACTTTCGGCCCGCAAAAAGGGGTGCGCCCGGAGCGCATCGGCGAGCTCGACGCGGGGCTCGCGCGCTTCGCGGCACTGGTTGAGAAAGCGTTGGGAAAAACCGCTCGCGACCGGCCCGGCGCGGGCGCCGCCGGCGGTCTTGGTTTTGCGCTTCAATTGCTTGGCGGCGAAGTGCGCTTCGGGGCGGAGGTCGTCGCCGATCTGATCGGGCTCGATGCGGCAATCCAGGGTGCCGATTGGGTCATCACCGGCGAAGGCCGCACCGACGCGCAAACGCTGCTGGGCAAGACGCCGCTCATCGTCGCGCGCCGCGGCGCCGCGGTGGGCATTCCCACGACGCTGATCTCCGGCGGCATCGATCGCACCGCGTTGCCGGAGCTCTCGCGCCATTTTGCCGGCTGCTTTTCGCTGGCAGATGGGCCGATGACCCTGGAAGATTGCGTTGCGAACGCGGCGCGGCTACTCGCCGATCGCGCCGAGCAAGCGGGACGGCTCTACGCCGCTGGGCGCGGCGCGGGGGCCGCCTGATACGGGTCAGCGCCCCGACCCCATCACCATGTCGGGAAAGGAAGTCGCGACGCCGGGAAAGGCGCAAATCAGAAAAATAGCGATGAACATGAGGCCGACGAACGGCAGCACTCCCCAGACGACGTCGGCAAGCGGTATGTCGGGTGCGATATTCTTGATCACGAAAATGTTCAGGCCTACCGGTGGATGGATCAGGCCCATTTCCATGACGATGGTCATGACGATGCCGAACCAGACAAGATCGAATCCAGCGACCTTGAGCGGCGGAAGGATGATCGGAACCGTCATCAGAATGATGCTCACGGGCGGAAGAAAGAAGCCCAGCACCATGACGAAGAACAATACCATTGCCAGCAGCACCCATTTGGAAAGGTGCAATGCGACGATCCACTCGGCCGCCGATTGGCTGATACGCAAGTAGCTCATGACGTAGGAGAACAGCAGCGACATGCCGATGATGAACATCAGCATGGTCGATTCGCGCAGCGTCGACAGCAAAATGGGCCGCAGATCCCTCGGCCGCCAGATTCCGTACACCACCGCGATAAGCACCAAGGCCAGGACTGCGCCGAGGCCCGCGGTTTCGGAAGGCGTCGCGAACCCGCCGTAAAGCGCAACCATGACGCCTATGAGGAGAATCACGAACGGGAGCACGCGCGGCAGCATCTCGACTTTTTGCCGCAGCGTGAATATCTGCTCGTCCAGGTACGCCGATCTCTTGCCGTGCTGCTCGTAGGCGCGATGGGCTGCGCGGTACTCCCTCCGAAACCGGAACGCAGCGTACAGCGAGAACAGCGCGACCAGCAGGATGCCGGGTCCGATCCCCGCCAGGAAGAGCCTGCCAAGCGATTGCTCGGCCGCGACGGCGTAAAGGATCATGGTGATCGACGGCGGCAGGAGGATGCCGAGCGTCCCTCCGGCGGCGATGATGCCCGCCGCGAAGCCCGGCGAGTACCCGCGTTTGCGCATTTCGGGGATGCCGGCGCTTCCAATCGCGGAGCATGTCGCCGGGCTCGAACCCGCCATCGCCGCAAATAGCGCACAGGTGAACACATTGGCGATCCCCAACCCGCCTGGAATGCGCTGCATCCACGCGTGCATCGCCGAATACAGGTCCTTGCCGGCGGCGGACTTGCCGATCGCGGCTCCCTTGAGGATAAACAAGGGAATCGACAGCAGCGTGATGCTTGCCATCTCCTCGTAGACGTTCTGCGTCACCGTGTCCAGCGACGAGGCCGGCATGAAAAAATACATGAACCCGATGGCGACGAAGCCAAGCGAAAAAGCAATCGGCATGCCGGAGAACATCACCAGCAGCGTTACCCCGCCGAACAGCACGCCGAGCGCGAGCATGCTCATCGCTGCCTGCTTCCGCTTACGAAATGCGAGGCGAGCTGCAGCAAGAGCTGCAACGCAAGAAGCGACATACCCGCGGACATCAGACCGTACGGAATCGCGAGCGGCGGCGCCCATGACGATGAGCTGGTCATCTTGTCCACCCACGCTTCGTGCCAGAGCGTCCAGGACTTCCACGCGAAGAAGCTGCAAAAGAAAAATGACAAAGCATCGACGATCAATGCGCGGGCGCGATTGACGGCGGGCGGCAATATCGAGGCAATCGCCTCGATACCGATGTGGCCGCGACACGACTGGACATACGCGCCGCTTAGAAAAACAGCGCCGACGATGCAGAAGACGGCTGCTTCGTCCTGCCAGTCGGTGGCTGCCTTGAAAAAATATCGGGAGAAAACGCTGTACGTCAGGATTGCGGCCGCGACGAGAAGCGCGATCATGCCGAACACGACCGTGACGCGATTTATTCCAGCCATCAAGCGAGCGAGCGGCCCGAGCGGTCCCCGCGACTCGCCGCCAGTTTCCTGGTGCTTTGCTACGGCGATATCGGCTTCGGTAAGAAGATCACCGCCGGGGCTCACAGCAATTTCTCGGCCGCCGCCAGCAGTTTGGCGCATCCTTCGCTCTTCGCCGCGTAGTCCTTCCAGGCGTTGCCCCGGGCGATCACCTGCCACTTTTTGAGCGTTGCATCGTCGAGGTCGAACACTTTCGCTCCGGCCTTGGCATACACCTGCGAAACGTCCTGATCGTCGGCCTTTGCACTTTGCAACGCGAAACTCTCCAAGTCCGCCCCGACAGCCATGATCACGTCCTGTTGCCCTTTGGGAAGCTTGTCGAGAACCTGCTTGGATATGAGCAAGGGCTCGAGCATGAACCAGTACGACTTTCCTCGGCCGCTGGTCAGGAACTTGGATACCTCCTCCAGACGGAATGAGATCAGGCTGGTCGACGAAGTCATCGCCGCGTCCATCGCGCCCGTCTGCATGGCGGCGTAGATTTCATTTGACGGCAGCGTAAGAACCGAAGCGCCCGCATCCTTCAGCATCATATCCATCTCGCGACTGCCGCCGCGCACTTTCATTCCTTTCGCATCGTCGGGCGTCACCAGTGGCTTGCTGCGAGCGGCAACGCCGCCCGCCTGCCAGATCCAGCTTACGATGACGATGCCTTTTTCGGCGAGCATCTGCGAGAGCATCTTTCCAACTTCGGCGGTCTTCCAGGCGCTTCCCACCTCATACGACGGCACGAGCGCCGGCATGAGTCCGATGTTGACTTCCGCGACTTCACCGCCGGCGTAGGAAATCGGCACGAGCGACATGTCGAGCGCGCCACGGCGCAGCGACGCAAATTGCGTATTCACCTTCATGAGCGAGGAATTGGGGTACACCTCGAACTTGAGCGCGCCCTGCGTGCGTTTCTCGACCTCGGTGCCAAATTTCTTGCACAGCCGGTCGCGAAAATCTCCCTGGTCGGCCGAAACGGCGCCCGGGAACTGGTGCGAAATCTTCAGCGTTCCCGCGGTCTGCGCGAAGGCACGCGAGCCCACGCATGCGAGCGGAATGCCCGCTGCGGCACCGGCAAGCAACCTGCGGCGGTTTATGTTCATCAGATCCTCCTAAATAATTGGTTCGTAACGCACTCGCAGTATATGGGCGCAAGGCCCCCAGATACAGTAGCGGAGCCACCCGCGTCCTTCGAGCCGGTCGGCGTTGCCTTTCAATGATCGATGCCCGGCCGGGGCAGCCTCAAGTCGCCATGGTCTCGGACGACTCGTTATAGCCCTGACCGGGGTCCACGGCGCCGCCGGCGCTGACCCGTACCGCGCAATACTTGAACTCCGGAATCTTGCCGAAAGGATCGAGCGCCGGGTTGGTCAGCAGATTCGCTGCGGCTTCGTAGAAACAGAACGGAATGAACACCGCCCCTCTCGGCGTGCCGTCATCCGCACGCGCGAAGAGCGTGACGCTGCCGCGCCGCGAGGCCACCGTAATCACGCCCCCCGCTGCGACACCCAGGGCCCGAAGATCGTCGGGATGAAGCGACGCAACCGGCGCCGGCTCGATGCTGTCCAGAACCTCGGTGCGCCGGGTCATGCTGCCGGTATGCCAATGCTCGAGCTGGCGGCCGGTGATCAGCACAAAAGGATATTGCGTATCGGGCCGCTCCGCGGCAGGAATGATCTGCGCGGGAACGAATCGGCCGGTTCCGGTCGCGGTTGGAAAATCTTCGGTGAACACCACGCGCTCGCCGGGGTCGCCTTCGTGCTCGCACGGGTACGTGACGGCGGATTCCTGCTCCAGGCGGTCCCACGTGATCCCTGCAATCGACGGCATGGTCCGGCGCATTTCCTCGAACACCTGGCTCGGATGCTCGTAGTGCCAATCGAGTCCGAGCTGCCTGCCCATGGCATTGATGATCCACAGATCCTGGCGCGCATCGCCCGGCGGCTCGAGCGCCTGGCGGCCGAGCTGCACCGCGCGATCGGTGTTGGTGAAGGTGCCGGTTTTCTCCGGGAAGGCGGAAGCGGGCAGGATGACGTCGGCGAGATAACCGGTCTCGGTCAGGAAGATATCCTGGACCACCAGCATTTCCAGCTCCGACAAGGCTTGGCGTGCATGACTGACATCGGGGTCGGACATCGCCGGATTTTCGCCCATGATGTACATGCCGCGAATTTCCCCGGCGTGCACGGCGTTCATGATTTCCACGACGGTGAGCCCGGGTACCGGATCGAGCTTGGTGCCCCATACCGCTTCGAAGCGCGCACGCACGTCCTGGTTGTCGACCCGCATGTAGTCGGGAAACATCATCGGGATCAAGCCGACGTCGCTCGCCCCCTGGACGTTGTTCTGTCCGCGAAGCGGATGCAGCCCCGTTCCCGGCCGGCCGATCTGCCCGGTCATCATCGCCATCGCGATCAGGCAGCGCGCGTTATCGGTTCCGTGGATATGCTGTGAGATTCCCATGCCCCACAGGATCATCGAACAGCGCGACGTGGCGTAGAGGCGCGCCACCTCGCGAATGATCGTCGCGGGAACGCCGCACAGCGGCGCCATCGCCTCCGGGCTGTAGCCGGCGACGTTGGCCTTGAGCGCCTCGAAGCCGTTGGTACGGTCCGCGACAAAACTCTGCTGAACCCAGCCCTCTTCGATGATCGTGTGCATCATCGCGTTCAGCAGGGCGACATCGGTATCGGGCTTGAACTGCAGGTAGTGCGTCGCGTGGCGCGCAAGCTCGGAGCGCCGGGGATCGGCGAGAATGAGCCTGGTCCCGCGCTTGACGGCGTTTTTCATCCACGTTGCCGCGACCGGGTGGTTCACGACCGGATTGGCGCCGATGAGCAGGATCACGTCGGAGAGCATGACGTCCATGACCGGATTCGATACCGCGCCCGAGCCGATGCCTTCGAGGAGCGCGGCGACGCTGGATGCGTGGCAGAGCCGCGTGCAATGATCGACATTGTTCGAGCCAAAACCGGTTCGGACGAGCTTCTGAAACAGGTAGGCCTCCTCGTTCGATCCCTTCGCCGATCCGAACCCCGCCAGCGCCCTTGGGCCCCGAGCATCGCGAATGCCGCGCAGCGCACCACCGGCCAGGTCGAGCGCCTCTTCCCAGCTCGCTTCGCGGAACACCGACAGCGCATTGTCCGGGTCCATCACGAAATCGGCGGATTTCGGCATTCCCGGCTTCCGGATCAGCGGCTTGGTCAGACGCTGACGGTGATGAACGTAGTCGAAGCCGAAGCGCCCCTTGACACAAAGCCGCTCGCGATTGGCCACCCCGTCACGCCCTTCTACGCGCACGATGTGATTGTCCGCGACGTGATACGTGAGCTGGCAGCCCACGCCGCAATAGGGACACACCGACGCGACGGTCTTGTCCACCGGAACGAGATAGGCGTCGTGCGCCGGCGCGAGCGCGCCCGTCGGGCAGGCTTGCACGCATTCGCCGCACGCGACGCACGTCGATGCGCCCATCGGGTCGGAAAGATCGAACACGATCTGCGAGCTCGCGCCGCGAAACGCGTAGCCGATCACGTCGTTGACCTGTTCTTCGCGACAGGCGCGCACGCATCGCGTGCACTGGATGCAGGCGTCGAGATTGACCGCCATCGCCGGATGCGAGAGGTCGGAAGGCGGCTGCGCACGCGCCTCGAAGCGCGGCACACCGACCTTCAGCCATCGCTTCCAATAATCCAGCTCCGAGTCGAGCTTGTAAACCCTCTGCGGCACGTCCGCGGCCAGCATTTCGATCACCAGCTTTTGCGCGTGCACCGCGCGTGGGCTGTCGCTCGAAACTTCCATCCCTGCCGTCGGTGCGCGACAGCACGACGGCGCAAGCACGCGCTCTCCCTTGATCTCGACCATGCACGCGCGGCAATTGCCGTCGGCGCGCATGCCTTCTTTGTAGCAAAGATGCGGGATATCGACGCCGTGACGCTTCGCCGCCTGGATGATCGTCTCACCGCGCTCGGCGCGGAGCTCGACTCCGTTCAGTCGAAACTCTGTGCGCTGCACGTCGACCGCTTTTTCATACGGAGCGTTCATTCGGCCAGTTCCTGAGGGAAATACTTGATGACGCAGGTGATCGGATTGGGCGCTGCCTGCCCCAGCCCGCAAATCGACGCGTCGATCATGACCTGGGAAAGCTCCGCGAGCAGTGCGGTGTCCCATCTTGGCGTGGCGAGGAGCCCGACCGCCTTCTGGGTCCCGACCCGGCAGGGTGTGCATTGACCGCAGGATTCATCGGCAAAAAAGCGCATCAGGTTGAGCGCGGCGTCGCGTGCGCGGTCGTGTTGCGAAAGGATGATCACCGCCGCGGAGCCGATAAAACATCCGTGCGGCTGCAGCGTATCGAAGTCGAGCGGAACGTCACTCAACCGTGCCGGCAGAATGCCGCCCGAGGCGCCGCCCGGAAGGTACCCGTAGAGCTCGTGTCCGGGAAGCATTCCACCGCAATATTCGTCGATCAGCTCTCGCACGGTGATCCCCGCCGGCGCCAGATGCACACCGGGTTTGACCACCCGCCCGGAGACCGAAAACGAGCGCAGGCCTTTGCGACCGTTGCGTCCCTGGCCCGCGAACCACTCCGCGCCCTTCTCCAGGATGTCGCGCACCCAGTGAAGCGTTTCCATATTGTGCTCGAGCGTGGGGCGGCCGAAGAGTCCCACTTGCGCGACGTAAGGCGGACGAAGGCGAGGCATGCCGCGCTTGCCTTCGATCGATTCGATCATGGCCGACTCTTCGCCGCAGATATACGCTCCGGCACCGCGCCGCAGATGAATTCGCGGGAGCGCGCGGGGAGGGTTGGCTTGCAGCGCCGCAAGCTCGCGCGCGAGTACCGCACGGCAGGCGGCGTACTCGTCGCGCAGATAGACGTAGACGTCGTCGATACCGACGGCCCACGCCGCGATCAGCATACCCTCGATAAAGCGGTGCGGATCGCGTTCCAGATAGTAGCGATCCTTGAAGGTGCCCGGCTCGCCCTCGTCTATGTTGACCGCCATCAGCCGCGGCGCGGACTCGGCGCGCACGATGCGCCATTTGCGGCCCACGGCAAATCCCGCACCGCCGAGGCCCCGAAGGCCCGAGTGCTCCATTGCGCCGATGACGGCATCGACCTGACGCTCCCCGCGTCCACACGCGAGGAGCGTGCGATAGCCGCCGTCGGCCAAATACGCGGTGTAGTCGACATACGACGGCAACTCGGCTTCGGTGCGCTTAGCCCGGATCGCCTCGGCGATCTTCTCCGCCGTCGCGCCGTCGACGGTGTTGCGTCCGACGACCGCCGCCGGCGCGTACTCGCAACGGCCGATGCAAGGCGCGCCGATCACCCGCACGCCTGCTCCGCTCGCGCGTTCGACGGCGTGGCGCAATGTATCGGCGCCGGCCATTTGACAGGACAGGGTCTCGCAGATCCGCACCGTCAGCGCCGGTGGCGGCGTCTCGCCCTCCTTCACCACGTCGAAGTGGTGATAGAAGGTCGCGACTTCATAGACCTCGGTGCGCGCGAGCTTGAGCTCCTCGGCCAGCGCCAGGATATGCGCCGCCGAAATATGTCCGTAGCGGTCCTGGATGCGATGCAGGTACTCGATCAGCAGATCGCGCTGGCGCGGCGAGTCGCCGAGCAGGATGCCGACCTCGGTCACCGCCTGCGGGTCGAGAGGACGACCCTTCGGATGGCCGCGGACGCCGCGCTTGCGGCCGAGCGCCGACGTATCGACGACCGAGACTTCGCTCATGCGCGAGCGCCGCGGGGCTGCGTTCGTTCGCGTCCCTCGCCGGTCATGGCGTCAGTCGAGGAAGTCGCAGTACTTTTCGACATGCGCGGCAAGGTCCAGCGAGTGCTTGCGTACCAGGTTCTCCGCAAGCTCGGTATCGCGCTTTTCCAGCGCTTCGATGATCCGCATGTGATCGACGATCGAGCGCGCCGCGCGGTCGCGTTGCGAAATCGTCATCCTCCGTATCGCCCGGACGTGGATGAAAAGATTCTCAATCGTCTTGCCCATCAAATGCGAGCCGGAGAGGGCGATGATCGCCTGATGGAACGCGATGTTCGCATCCGAATAATCCTCGATATGCTCGGCCGGCGCGGCGTTGCGGAACTCGTCGAACATGTGGCGCAGCGCGAGGATGTCCTCGTCGGGGGCGTTGATGGTAGCAAGCCGCGCCGCCATGCTCTCGAGCGCCGCCCACATCTCGATCATTTCCACGATCTGCCTCTTGGTCTTGCGAATGATGAAAACGCCGCGCCGCGGCACGCTGCGCAGAAATCCTTCCTGCTCGAGAAGCGTCATCGCTTCGCGGATCGGCGTGCGGCTGACGCCGAGCGCCTGGCTGAGTTGTCGCTCGTCCAGGCGTATCTCGTCGCGCTGCGCATAGATGTCGGCGTCCATGATCGCCTGTTTGAGCGCTGCGTAGGCCTGGTCGCGGAAGCTCACATTGGTATTGAGCGGGTGCAGCGCCAGCGTTGGCAGCGCCGGTCGCGTACTAGGCACTTCGGCAAGATTGGTCATGGCTTCGTTCTCCCTTTCCGTCTGCCCGGGCGCCGGGCAACTGCGCGTACCTGTTGCAAGTCAGATGCTGTTGTCTGTGAAGCGCTCCTGTCGCGTATTGCGCTCGCTGGCGAATGAGCGCCAGCACGACGTCGGTCGTCGGGGTCGGGATCCCGAGGTACAGACCCAATTCCTGGATCACCCCGACCAAAGGCTCGACCTCCATCGACCGGCCGCGCTCCAGGTCCTGCAGCATCGACATCTTGTGCGGGCCGAGGGCGCCGGCACCGTCGATGCGTCGCTCGATATCGACGCGAAGCCGCAAGCCCAGGTAGTCACCGATCGCCTTGGCCTCGAGCATCATCGCACGACAGATCGCCCGCGTTCCCGGGTCGCTGGCGATGATGTCGACCGTTGCCAGAGTCAATGCGCTGATCGGGTTGAAGCACAGATTGCCGCATAGCTTGAGCCAGATCTCGTCGCGAATATCTTCACGTATGGGCGCGTCGAGGCCACCGGCCACCATGGCCTCATGCAGTCGCTCCACGCGGGGGCTTTTCTGTCCGCCAGGTTCGCCGATCGGAAACTTGCGCCCATGCTCGTGACGGATGACCCCCGGCGCGACCACCTCGGCCGCCGGAAAAACAACGCAGCCGATAGCGCGTTCCGGACCCAACAGTTGCCACTGCCGGCCGCCAGGATCGATACTCTCCAAATGCGCGCCGGAAAACGCTGGGTCGCCCACACAGAAATACCAATAGGGAATGCCGTTGCTGGCGGTGACGACGCTTGTTTCCGGACCCAGCAGCGGAGCCATGGAATCGACCGCGCCGGAAATGGCATGCGCTTTGAGCGCGATGATGACGTAATCCTGTTTGCCCAGCTCGGCCGGGTTGTCGGTGCAGGCAATGCGCGCGACATGCGATTCGGCGCCGATCAGCAGCCGGAGACCTTGCGCGCGAATCGCGGCCAGATGCGGGCCGCGAGCGACCACGCTAACGTCGACGCCCGCGCGCGCGAGCTCTACCGCGACGTAACCGCCGATTGCGCCGGCTCCGAAAACGCAGACCTTCACTGCCGATTCTCCTTGCGACCGCAACACGGCGAGGGTACCCGTGACCTACCTGTTCGAAGGCGTCGACGCCATTGACCTTTCCAGGGAACGGTCGCATTGTCTCCCCGGCGGGGCGGGGCTTCGGACCTATATGGTAGTTGACATTGACTGATATACCAAATACGTTATGCCAAGTTCTTAAAAAGCCAGCAAGTTCCCCGTAATCCTAGGGGACCGGATGGATAGGCGTCGGCGGACTACCTGCCGATGGTGGCAGCAACACAACTACTCGCACGCAACGACGCGCCGAGAGAAATCTGGAGGAGACCAATGGCAAACCCAATGAATGCTGGCGCGGCGACGCCCGGCACATCGTCTACAAATCGCTGGTTGCAACTCATCATCGGCATCGTCTGCATGGTGCTGATCGCCAATCTGCAATACGGTTGGACACTTTTTGTTACACCTATGGCGCAGAAGCACAGTTGGGACGTTGCCGGGATTCAGGTCGCGTTCAGTATTTTTATTGCGCTCGAGACATGGTTGACGCCGATCGAAGGCTGGATTGCGGATCGGCTGGGTCCTCATACGGGACCTAGGCTGGTTGTTGCCATCGGCGGGCTCTTCGTGGCGCTCGGCTGGATCGTCAATTCCTATGCCGAGACGCTTACGATGCTCTATGTAGGTGCGGCCGTTTCCGGCGTCGGTGGCGGCGCTGTCTACTCGGTCTGCGTCGGTAACGCGGTCAAATGGTTCGCCGACCGTCGCGGACTCGCGGTCGGATTGACCGCGGCGGGTTACGGCGCGGGCTCGGCGCTCTCGGTGATTCCGATGCGGATGATGATCGGTTCGTCCGGATATGAGAGCACGTTCTTCTGGTTCGGGCTGATCCAGGGTGGCGTTGTATTCGTGATCGGCTGGTTTCTGCGCGGCCCCCTCCCGGGCGAAGCCCGGATCGCCGTGTCTTCGGCGCGTGTCGTGCAGTCGACGCGGAGCTTCGCGCCCTCCGAAATGCTTGCTACGCCGACGTTCTGGTTGCTATATCTGATGTTCGTGATGATCTCGGCGAGCGGGCTGATGGCCACCGCGCAGATCGCGTTGGTCGCCAAGGATTACGGCATTTCCAATACGGTGCTATTTCTTGGCGCCTCGACGCTGACCGTGGCGCTGATCGTCGACAATGTCATGAATGGCGTGGCACGGCCGTTCTTCGGCTGGATTTCGGACAAGATCGGTCGGGAACCCACGATGGCGATTGCCTTCGGCGGGGGTGGCGTCGCCTACTGGCTCCTAGGCACGCTCGGCACCAATCCGTGGGCGTTTGTGCTGTTCGCCGGCCTGATCTTCTTCACCTGGGGTGAGATTTTCAGCCTGTTCCCATCCACTTGCACCGACACCTTCGGGCCGAAATTCGCGACGGTGAACACCAGCCTGCTCTACACCGCGAAGGGCACGTCCGTGTTTCTCGTTCCGCTTGCGAACGTGCTGAAGGATTGGACCGGTAACTGGCACGCGGTGTTCATCGTGACGGCGATTGCCAATTTTGTCGTCGTCGCACTCGCGTTGTTCGTGCTGCGTCCGCTGCGCTCCAAGCAGCAGGCGGCGGGCAATGCCTCGATGGGCGCTCAGAAAGCTGTCGCCGGATAGCCCATGTTCAGCCGCGCCGCCGCTCTTCGTTGGCGCGGCGCGGATTGGTTTTCGGGATGCGGCAGTCCCAGCGCGGCACCTTTTCGGAGAGACAACCATGCTCGACCAACCCACCGCAACCGTCAAACCGTCGCCCGGGGCGAGCCCCGCCGACGCGCCGAAAATCGCCAGTGGCGAGATCAATGCCCAGTCACAAGAGACCGACGGCTTTCAGCTAGTCATCGATGCCCTCAAGCTGAACGGCATTGATACGGTCTTTGGTCTGCCTGGCATTCCCATTACCGACCTCACGCGCAGGGTGCAGGCAGCAGGCATACGCGTGATTTCCTTCCGCCATGAGCAGAACGCCGGGTATGCCGCTTCCATCGCCGGCTTCATGACGCAGAAGCCGGGCATCTGTCTCACGGTGTCCGCCCCCGGGTTCATGAACGGACTCGCGGCGCTCGCCAACGCCACCACCAACTGCTTTCCGATGATTCTCATCAGCGGCTCGAGCGAGCGCGAGATCGTCGACTTGCAGCAGGGCGACTACGAGGAGATGGATCAACTCGCCATCGCCAGGCCGCACGCCAAGGCCGCGTTTCGCGTCCTGCACGCCGAGGACATAGGCGTGGGCGTGGCGCGAGCGATCCGCGCCGCGGTCTCCGGCCGCCCGGGTGGCGTCTATCTCGACCTGCCGGCCAAGCTGTTCCCGCAAACGATGGACGCGGAAGCGGGGCGGCAGTCGCTGATCAAGGTCGTCGATCCGGCGCCGCGCCAGATCCCGGCACCGGACGCGGTGCAGCGCGCGCTCGATCTGCTCAAGGGCGCCAAGCGTCCGCTCATCATTCTCGGCAAGGGCGCGGCGTACGCGCAGGCCGATGCGGATATTCGGGCGCTGGTGGAAAGGACCGGCATCCCCTATCTCCCGATGTCGATGGCGAAGGGCCTGCTGCCCGACACGCACGAGCAATCGGCGTCCGCAGCTCGCTCGTACGTTTTGCCTGAAGCGGACGTCGTGATGCTGATTGGCGCGCGGCTTAACTGGCTTCTGTCCCAAGGCAAGGGCAAGACGTGGGGCGGCAACAGCGCCAAGGAATGGGGCGGCCAGAAGTTCGTCCAGATTGACATCTCGCCGCAGGAGGCGGACAGCAACGTCCGCATCGATGCACCGGTGGTCGGCGATATCGGTTCGTGCGTCTCGGCCATCCTCGCCGGCATCGGATCGAATTGGCCGAAGCCGCCCGCCGAGTGGCTCGATGCCATTGCGGAGCGCAGGACCAAGAACATCGCGAAGATGGGGGAATCACTGGCGAAGAACCCGACGCCGATGAACTTCCACAGCGCGCTGAACGTCGTGCGCGACATCGTCAAGGCAAATCCCGACGCCATCCTCGTCAACGAGGGCGCGAACGCACTCGACTTCACGCGCAGCATCGTGGACATGTACAAGCCGCCCAAGCGGCTGGACGTCGGCACGTGGGGCGTCATGGGCATCGGTATGGGCTTTTCGGTCGCGGCGGCCGTGGTCAGCGGCGAGCAGGTGATCGCGGTCGAGGGCGACAGCGCCTTCGGTTTCTCCGGCATGGAATGCGAGACGATCTGCCGCTACAACCTGCCCGTCTGCGTCGTGATCATGAACAACAACGGCGTCTACCGCGGCGATGAAGTTAATACCACCGGCGGACGCGATCCATCGCCGCTGGTGTTCGTCAAGGGCGCGTGCTACGAGAAACTGATGGACGCCTTCGGCGGCGTGGGTGTGCTGGCCACGACGCCGGCCGAGCTTCGCAACGCGATGGAAGAAGCGATCCGCTCGCGCAAGCCTACGCTGATCAACGCGGTCATCGACGAAAAGGCAGGCACGGAAAGCGGCCGCATCACGAGTCTCAATCCCGCCGCCAAGAAGAAACCGTGACGGCGATCCGG
>DATMNH010000187.1:0-9751 GCA_035568975.1 Casimicrobiaceae bacterium | reverse complement strand
AAAAGAGCGATAGAGTTTATGAAAGACAAGAGCATCGCCAGCTTCGACGAACTGATCTATGACGCAATTTATCCACGCAAGTTTATGGAAGTGGCGACAGGATTGGTGTTTGCGACTAGCAATGAAAACGTCGTCCCCTTTAAGCTAAGGGCTACCGGCTAGTCGTTTTCTTATTGGCCCATCTTGTCGCTGCGGCCTTCTTAGCGATTGCTTTGCGCTTTGCCGGTGACAGAGCGTCTGATCTAGCGCGCCCTCCTTTGAGGCCGCCTAGACGCCCTAACGCAACCGCTGCGGGATTCTTGCCGTCATCTGCCGGCGTAGCCTCCCCTGTCGCTCGATCGACAATTGACTTGGCGAGTGTGTTGATGTCTTTGCGGCCAGTGCTTGAGCGCTTAGGCATCAGCTACTGTCGCATACTCAAAACGACCCGTCAACGGCGTGCTTGACAGTACCGGACCCGACAAGGGTACACTCGGGGGTGTAGCGGTGTGCTAGGACGTTCCCAGGCACTACTTACTACTCAGCATCAGCATCGACCAAAATCGGCCAAGCCTTGAACCCGTACGTACATGCGTACCGTTTCACACCGTTTTGAATGATCCACGGTCTAAACACGTACTTCTTACCGGGCGGCGGCAACCGCTTCGGTGAGTTTGAGTTTGAACTCATAAGTCTCACCCCCTTTCTCGCGGTTGAGTTACCGCGGGCCGCATCACGGCTCACTCACACACGAGGAAGAGGGAACGCCCTAGCAATCTAATTATAAACGCTTGCAACGGCGTGCAGCGCAAACGCACACGCAAGCAGCATTGTCAAAGGCCCTTTACGCACGCGGGCCTTTTTCTTTTTTGGTTTGCATTAAATCAATTTTTTGGTCCGAAAAAATCAAACTGAGACACTACCTAGACGATGATGTTCCTTGACAGAGCGGTACGCAAAGCGCTCTAATGTAAGGCTTTTTCCATCGAAGGCGGCACCATGAAACGTACCTACCAGCCCTCCGTCGTCCGCCGCAAGCGGACACACGGTTTCCGTGCCCGCATGAAGAGTATTGGCGGGCGCAAGGTTCTGCGCGCTCGCCGGGCGAAGGGCCGTGTTCGGCTTGCCGTCTGAGCGCGGCGCCCGGCGCGACTAGCACCCCTCTGACCGCGACCGTCGCGATAGGCTCGAACCAACGCCACCGACTTCGGGGCGCGCCGGCATTCGCCGATTTGTTCCAGGCAGGTCGGCGTCTCAACGGGGGGCATCTTCAGCTGCTCGCCTCGCCAGCAAAACGCTCGGTTGGGCGCGTCGGATTCGTCATCGGAAAAAAGCAGCTCGCTGGCGCAGTCGAGCGCAACTATCTTCGTAGGCTTCTTCGCGAAGCGGTACGGCAGCGGCGGCCCGCCTTGGACTCGTTCGATATAGTGCTTCGGTTGCGGGTCCCATGTTCGCCGGCGGCGCTGCCCGACCTCTTGCGCGAAGCCTCCGAACTCCTTGGTACTCTGACGGATGCGAGTGATCGATGAAAGCGCTCCTGGTGTTCATGTTGCGGGCCTACCAATATGCGATCCGTCCGTTGATGGGCGCGAACTGCCGATTTTTCCCGAGTTGCTCCGACTACGCACGCGAAGCCGTCGAGCGCCATGGTGCGGCGAAGGGTGCGTGGCTCGCCGCCCGCCGCGTCGCACGGTGTCATCCGTATCATCCGGGCGGGTACGACCCGGTGCCTTGAGCAAGGCTCGAGACCTTTTCACTTTCTGACTGGTTCATGGATACCCAACGTCTGATCCTGTTCGTGATCTTTTCTTTTTCGGCGCTGTTCCTCTGGGAACGCTGGCAGTCCGAGCATCGGCCGCCGGTCGCGCCACCGGCGGCGCAGCAGCCTCTCCCCGCGAGGGGCGTCGATGCGCCTGTGCCCGGAGGCGCCATGCCACCGACCGTGCCTGCCGCGGTGCCTGGAGTCGCCGCCACGAGTGCGCCGAGCGAGAAAGTCGTCATCAAGACCGATCTGTACACCGCCGCAGTCGATACTCTCGGCGCGGTTCTGACCGAGGTCGCCCTCACGGCACACCGCGATACGAACGACGAAAGCAAGCCTTACGTATTGCTGCAGAAAAATGCCGAGCGGACATTTGTCGCGCAGACAGGACTGCTGGGCGAAGGATTGCCGAACCATCGAACGCTTTGGCAACAGTTGCCCGGGCCGCGCGAGTTGGCCCCCGGTGCGAACGAGCTTGTGCTCACGCTTCTGGCAACCGCCGCCAACGGCGACAAGGTCGAACAGAAGCTGACCTTTCATCGCGGCAGCTATGTCATCGACGTCGCATACGACATGACCAACGCCGGCTCCGCGCCGATTGCGCCGTACGCCTATTTTCAGTTCACGCGCGACACCAAGGCGGCGGTGGTCCAGAGCTCGATGGCCCCGTCAGCGTATACCGGTCCGGTGCTCTATAACGAGACCGACAAATTCAAGAAACTCGAATTCTCCGAACTCGACAAGCTTGCGGCCGATCCGAGTCGGAAGCTCCCGTACACAAAAAACGCGGACAACGGATGGATCGGCATGGTCGAGCATTATTTCGTCGCCGCGTGGCTGCCTCCCGACGTTCCGAAAACGCCGCGCGAGTTCTACGCCAAGAAGCTCGACAACGGGCTGTATGCCGACGGCGTCATTATTCAGGCCGCGCCGATTCCGCCCGGGGCAACCGGGGAAATCAAGGTGCCGCTATATGTCGGTCCGCAGGAACAGGACACGCTGAAGAGCCTCGCGCCCGGACTCGATCTTGTCGTCGACTACGGCATCTTCACCGTGCTTGCGGCACCTTTGTTCTGGCTCTTGAAATGGCTCCATGGCCTGGTCCACAACTGGGGCTGGGCGATCGTCTTGTTGACCATCATCATCAAGAGCGTCTTCTATCCGCTCAATCACGCCAGCGCGCGTTCGATGGCGAAGATGAAAGTCATCGCGCCCAAGCTCAAGGCTTTGCAGGCGCAGTACGCCAACGACAAGCAGCAGCTGCAGATGAAGATGATGGAAATGTACAAGACCGAGAAGATCAATCCGCTCGGCGGCTGCCTTCCCATACTGGTCCAGATTCCGGTGTTCATCGCACTGTACTGGGTGTTGCTTTCCGCGGTGGAGCTCCGCCACGCACCGTGGATCGGCTGGATTCACGATCTCTCCGCGCCCGATCCCTATTTCGTGTTGCCTGCCGTCTACGCGATCACCGCCTACCTGCAGGTAAAGCTGTCGCCGACGCCGATCCAGGACCCGGTCCAGGCCAAGGTGATGCAGATCATGCCGGTCGCGTTCTCGGTCATGTTCCTTTTCTTTCCTTCGGGCTTGGTGCTCTACTGGCTGATCAACAACTCGCTGCAGATTTTCCAGCAGTGGCACATGAATCGCGTGCTCGAACGCGAGGCGGCTGTGCTCGCCGCCAAGCGACGGTAAGGGTAGCGTAGTGATGGCGGTTATGAGGACGATCGTAGGAACACAAGCGGGGACGCCGGTGAGTGCGCGACCGATATCGCTGATGCAGTGAACCGAAGCATCGGCCGCCTCGGGCGTGATCCTTCGCGTGTCCAAAGCAGCTAACACCGACGTCATCGCCGCGATCGCGACACCCCCCGGGCGCGGCGGTATCGGCATCGTTCGGGTTTCGGGGCCCGATCTCACCCGTATCGTCAAAGGCATTATCGGCCGCCCGCTGGCGCCTCGCGTAGCGACGAGCACGGCATTCCGCGGTGCGCAAGGCGACACGCTCGATCGGGGCATCGCGTTGTTCTTCCCCGCGCCGGCGTCGTACACCGGAGAGAACGTTCTCGAGCTGCAAGGACACGGCGGACCGGCGGTTCTTGCGCTGGTCCTGCGACGCTGCCTCGACCTCGGCGCCCGTCTTGCCGAGCCGGGTGAGTTCACCAAACGCGCATTTCTCAACGACAAAATCGACCTCGCTCAGGCGGAAGCGGTGGCTGATCTTATCAGCGCCACCACAGCCGCCGGCGTTCGCGCGGCAACGCGCAGCCTGGTCGGCGAATTCTCTCGCGAGGTCGACGCACTCCTCGACGGATTGGTGGAGCTCCGGGTGTTTATCGAAGCGACGCTCGATTTTCCGGAGGAGGACGTCGACTTCGTCCGTGCTGCGGATGTCGCCGGAAAAATCCAGCGGTTGCGGCAGACGCTCGAGGGCCTGCTCGGACGTTCCCGCCAGGGACGGTTGTTGCTCGAGGGCCTCGAAGTCGTCTTGATCGGACAGCCCAATGTCGGCAAGTCGAGCCTCCTCAATCAGCTCGTCGGGGAGGATCGTGCGATCGTGACCCCAGTTGCCGGAACGACGCGCGATGCGATTCGAAGCAGCGTCGAGGTCGATGGCATTCCGCTGCACGTCATCGATACCGCGGGTCTGCGCGAGACGAGCGACGCCGTCGAGCAAGTCGGCGTGGCGCGGGCGTGGGTGGAAATCGAGCGGGCCGATCTGGCGCTGGTTATCACCGACGCGCGCGCGCCGCACCATTCCGGAGATGCGGCGATTGTCGCCAGGCTTCGTCCGAGCTTGCCGAGAGTGGTCGTGCGCAACAAGATCGACCTGGCGGGAGTTGAAGCGCGCCGCAGCGCCATCGATGGTGTCGCCGAAGTCTGGTTGTCGGCGAAAACCGGCAGCGGAGTCGATCTACTGCGCCAGGCGGTTCTGGAAGTTGTCGGCGCGGAGGAAAACACCCACGATGCCTTTCTCGCACGTGAGCGCCATGTGCGAGCGCTCGGCGCGGCTCGAGAGCATCTCGCGCTCGCGGCGACGCATCTTTCACCCACGTCCGCCCCCGCGCTCGAGCTCTGCGCTGAGGAACTGCGCCAGGCACATGACGCGCTCGGCGAGATCACCGGAGCGCACACTGCGGATGATTTGCTGGGTGCGATCTTCGGTCGTTTCTGCATCGGAAAATGATCGGTCGGTGGCTGTTGTGGTCAGTCGGCCGGTGGCGCATGCGGTAGACTTCCCCGCGTTCGACGAATACCGGAACGGAGCGCGCCGATGCCCGAGTTCGGAACAGGGAGAACCGGGTTGTCGATTTATGCGCTGAAGCCGAAATTCCAGGCGCTGCTGCGGCCCTTGACTGCAGCGTTGGCGCGAAGCGGCGTCACGGCTAACCAAGTGACGCTTGCCACGGCCGTCGTGTCGGTGGCCGTCGGTGTGTTCATTGCCTGGCGCGCTCCCGAGCGCTGGTCGTTTCTCCTCCTGCCCTTGTGGATGTTCCTGCGCATGGCTCTGAATGCGATCGACGGCATGCTCGCGCGCGAGTTCGGTCAGAAAAGCCGCCTCGGGGCGTATCTCAATGAGCTGACGGACGTCGTGTCCGATTCGGCCTTGTATCTGCCGTTCGCATTCCTGCCGCCCTTTTCACCGCTCTCTACCGGCATCGTGATCGTGCTGGCGGTGCTTTCGGAATTCGCCGGCGTCCTGGGCCCGGTGGTTGGCGCGTCGCGCCGGTACGACGGGCCGATGGGCAAGAGCGATCGCGCATTCGTGTTCGGCGCCCTCGGTCTCTGGGTCGGGCTCGGCTATGCCGTGCCGGAGTGGGTCGCCTGGGTCATGCCGCTGCTTGCGCTGCTGATCGGAGTCACCATCGTCAACCGTGTTCGCCGCGGATTAAAGGAAGGACACTAAAGATGCGGCGCGCGCCGATGCGCATCGGCATCAACCGGCAACGCGGCGCGAAAATCGCGACGGCGGCGGCGAAACCATGATTCTGGACACGCTTGGCGCCCGCACCCTGTGTGGCTTCACCAGGGCGCTCACCGGCGCGCGCATCCTCTGGCTCGGCTGTGCGCCGGACGCAACGCAGCGCGTCTACTTCGGCAACCACGGCAGCCACGGCGACTTTGCGCTCATCTGGGCATGCCTGCCGCTTGAGCTGCGCAATCGAACGCGTCCGGTCGCGGGCGCCGACTATTGGTGCAGCGGCGTGCTCCGGAAGTATGTTGCGGAGCATCTGATCAACGCGGTATTGATCGATCGAAACCCCGCGACGCGGACCTTAGACCCGATTCGCCAGATGGCCGGCGCGATCGAGGGCGGCGATTCGCTGATCGTATTTCCCGAAGGCACGCGCAACACGACCGATGCGATGCTGCTGCCGTTCAAGAGCGGGATCTATCATCTTGCACACGCTTGCCCGGACGTGGAATTCGTTCCGGTCTGGATCGAGAATTCGCGACGTGTCATGCCCAAGGGCAAGCTGCTGCCAGTCCCGTTGCTTTGCACGTTGTCGGTCGGCGCGCCGATCAAGCTCCGAGCGGACGAGGACAAGGACGCCTTCATCGAGCGCACGCGCAGGGCGCTCCTCGATTTGATGCCGGCCGAATCATGACCATGCGGCAACAAACGATGGCGCTCTTCGCCGGCATCGGCGCGGTCCTCGTCATTGCGTCGCTCGTCGGCTACGCGCTGAAGACGTTCGTGGCGAAGGGTCAGCCGCACGCCGTGATCGACAACCTCAACGCGCGCATCAAGGCGTGGTGGGTGATGGTGCTGGTGATCAGCGGGGCATTTCTGTTCGGGAAGGACGGCGTGATCGTATTGTTCCTGTTCATCTCCTTCGTCGCCTTGCGCGAGTTCATGACCCTGACTTACACCCGCAGCGGCGATCACAACGCCCTCGCCGCGAGCTTTTTCATCGTCTTGCCCGCGCAGTATTTTTTCATCTACATCGAGTGGTACGGCCTGTATTCGATTTTCATTCCCGTTTACGCATTCCTGATCCTGCCGATCCTGGAAGTGACGGCAGGCGACACCACGCGCTTTCTCGAGCGTGCGGCCAAGCTGCAATGGGGCCTCATGGTCTGCGTTTTCTGCATCTCGCACGTGCCGGCGCTGCTCACACTCGCGATTCCCGGTTACCAAGGCCGCGACATCCTGCTCATCGTTTTCCTGGTGCTGGTGGTGCAGTCGAGCGATGTGCTGCAATACGTCTGGGGCAAGCTTTTCGGCAAGCACAGGATCGCCCCCGACGTCTCGCCGTCGAAAACGCTCGAGGGTCTGGTCGGCGGTGTCTTAAGCGCGACAGCGCTCGGCGCCGCGCTATGGTGGATCACGCCCTTCACGGTGTGGCAGGCCGCCTTGATGGCGTTCGCCATCAACGTGATGGGCTTCCTCGGCGGCCTGGTGATGTCGGCGATCAAGCGCGATCGCGGCGTCAAGGATTGGGGTCACATGATCGAGGGACACGGCGGCATGCTCGATCGGCTCGACTCGGTGGTGTTCGCCGCGCCGGTCTTCTTTCATGCGACGCGTTACTGGTGGACCTGACCGTCGCCCGCGCCGATGCGTTGCGCCCCGATCGAAGGTCGCTAGGCCGCCCAATCGAGAATGATCTTGCCGCTCTGACCCGAGAGCATGGTCGCAAACGCGGCTTCGAATTCCTCGGCGGCATAGTGGTGGGTGATGATCGGCGACAAGTCGAGGCCGCTCTGAATCATCGCCACCATCTTGTACCAGGTCTCGAACATCTCGCGCCCGTAGACGCCCTTGATCTCGAGACCCTTGAAAATGATCTGGTTCCAGTCGACAGCCATCCGCGCTGGCGGAATGCCAAGCATGGCGACCTTGCCGCCGTGGTTCATGTGCAGGAGGAGGCTTTCGAACGCCTGCGGCACACCGGACATTTCCATCCCGACGTCGAAGCCTTCGGTCATGCCCAGCTCGTCCATGACGTCGCGCAACTTCTCGCGCTCGACGTTGACCGCGCGGGTCGCGCCCATGCGTCGGGCGAGATCGAGCCGGTAGTCGTTGACGTCGGTGATCACCACATACCGTGCGCCGACGTGGCGCGCGATCGCCCCCGCCATGATGCCGATCGGACCGGCGCCGGTGATCAGCACGTCTTCGCCGATCAGGTCGAATTCGAGCGCGCAGTGCGCGGCGTTGCCGTAGGGATCGAAGAATGCGGCCAGTTCGCTCGGGATCTGATCCGGGATCGGCCACAGGTTCGAGGACGGCATCGCGATGTATTCGGCAAACGCGCCGTTGCGGTTGACGCCGATGCCAACGGTGTTCGGGCACAGATGCTGCTTGCCGGCGCGGCAGTTGCGGCAGACGCCGCAGACCAGATGACCTTCCGCGGAAACGCGCTGGCCCAGCGCGTAACCGCGCACGCCCGGACCCATGTCGACGATGCGGCCGACGAATTCGTGGCCGATGACGAGACCGGGCTTGATCACGCGCTGCGACCATTCGTCCCATTTGTAAATGTGCAAATCTGTACCGCAGATTGCGGTCTTCTCGAGCTTGACCAGCACATCGTTCGGTCCGATTTCCGGCAACGGTACTTGTTCCATCCAGATGCCCTTGGCGGCTTCGCGCTTGACCAGGGCCTTCATTGTCTGCGGCATGATGATCTCCGGTTGAGGCGCGAATTATAGAGGTCGCAGCGGATGCGGGCGAGCGCCGGATAGTCGGCGCCCGGTCTTGCGTGCCCTGCAATTCGGACGCCGCTCGCTCAGTGCGCCGTCAATGCGCGTCCCACGAGCGCTGCGGGCTGCGGCTCCGCGAACAGATAGCCCTGGCCGATATCGCAATCAAGCTGCATCAGCGCGTCGCGTTGCAGGATTGTCTCGATGCCTTCGGCGATGACTTCCAGATTCAGCGAGCCGGCAAGCGCGCGGATCGCGCGGACCACGGCAGCACTGCTGCCGGAAAGATCGGACTGCAATTCGGCAACGAAGGAGCGATCGATCTTGAGCGCGTGCAGCGGAAAGCGGTGCAAATAGGAAAGCGAGGAGTAGCCGGTACCGAAATCGTCGAGCGACGTGAGCACGCCAGCTTCGCGCAGACGCAGCATCGTCGCGCTCGCCAGCTCGGGATTTTCCAGCAGCGCGCCTTCGGTGACCTCGACGCGGATGCGCCATGGAGGCACCTTGTAGGCGGCGAGCATTTCGAGCAGAGCCGAAGCCAGGGTCGGCGAACGGAAATGCCGCGCGGACACATTGATGCCGACGTAGGTGTTCTTGTCGCTCAAGCCAGGAATCGCGCGAAACACCTGCTCGTACAGGTGCCAGTCGATCTGTTCGATCGTGCCGGAATCCTCGGCCGCGGTGATGAACTCGATCGGCAGCAGCAGCCCGCGCGTGGCGTGGCGCCAGCGCAGCAGCGCCTCGTATCCGAGCACGGCGCCGTCGGACAGGCGCACGATCGGCTGCAGGAATGCCTCGAACTCGCGGCGCACGATCGCGCGGCGCAAGTCGCTTTCCAGATCGAGCATCTGCAGCGCTTCCTCGCGCAGCTTTTCGTCGAAGATTTCGAAGCGATGGCGTCCGTGCGCCTTGGCCCGATACATGGCGACATCGGCGTCGCGCAACAACTCTTCGGCGCGGCTGTAACGCGGATGGGCCAGCGCGATGCCGATGCTGGCGGAGGAGTAGATCTCCTTGTCGCCGAGGCGGATCGGATCGGTCAGCGCGGCCAGCACGCGGCCGGCGATCTGGCAGGCGTCGTCGATGCCGTGGATGTCCTCGAGCAGTACGGTGAATTCGTCGCCGCCCAGACGCGCGACCGAATCCGGCGAACGCACGCAGCTGGAGATGCGGCGTCCGGCTTCGATCAGCAGATCGTCGCCGAGCAGATGTCCGACCGAATCGTTGACCACCTTGAAGCGATCCAGATCGAGGAACAGCACCGCGAACAATCGCGAGGGATCGCGTTCGTAGCGCGCCAGGGCGCGGGCCAGGCGGCCGAGCAGTGCGGCGCGATTCGGCAGTCCGGTCAGCGCGTCG
>DATMNH010000186.1:0-93465 GCA_035568975.1 Casimicrobiaceae bacterium | reverse complement strand
CACCCAGGTGATCCCGAGCGCGACGATCACCAGCGTGTGAAAATGCGACCACGGTAAAGCGTCCAGCCGCGCGGGGATGGAGCTCTCGACTATCTTTCCTACGGGCCGCGCCGTTCGTTTCATGGTCTCCCGCGTGAGTATAAGACCCCTTGAAATGCCGAGGAATTACCCCAAGTCCAATGCGTCGCCATCCGTTTGCGGCGACAAGGAGAAGACACGATGCATGTCGAATGGCAGGGCGATCACAAGATGCTCGGCGATGATGTGAAACGGGACTTCGAGGGCGAGCTCAAGAAGCTCGGTTTCGACCCAAGCAACTTCCTTGTGGAGGTGCGGCGAGAGCCTGATGTCGAGGGAGCATACAACGTCTTTATCAGTGACTTGGCGCATCCCGAGAAGGACACGTGGAAGCTCCCGGGTGGGAAGGGCAAGAACTGGATCGAGCAGCTTAGTAAGATCGTCCGCCGGTAGCGCGTCCCGCACTACTGAGCATTACGAAAGTGCGTGACGTGTGGGGATGACGCGAGCCTAGGGGATGACGCGAGCCTGGATCGTCATTCCCGCGGAAGCGGGAATTCATTGATCTTTTCGACGGTCGCAAAATGGATCCCCGCCTTCGCGGGGATGACGCGAGCCTGGGGGATGACGCGAGCCTGGGGGATGACGCGAGCCTGGATCGTCATTCCCGCGGAAGCGGGAATTCATTGATCTTTTTCGAACGGTCGAAAAATGGATCCCCGCCTTCGCGGGGATGACGCGAGTCTGGGGATGACGCGAGTCTGGGGGATGACGCGAGTCTGGGGGATGACGCGAGCTTGGATCGTCATTCCCGAAGTCGGCGCTCCCCCTTTTCCCGAAGTCGGCGCTCCCGTTTTTAGTTACTGCCCCCGGGATGCCCGTCCAGCAATTTCTGTAACTTTCCGACGTGAACCTCCAGCCGCTGGGTATTGTCAATCAACGTACTCAGACTATGTTTCAAGTCGAGATACGCCTCTAACTCTCCAGGGACGTGCGACGACGCCGGGTTCTTCAGTGCATCGAGGTCCTGCCGCAGGGCGGCTTCGCCGAGCTGCAAGCCCTGCAGAGTCTGCGCCACCATCTCGCTCGAAGGCGCAACGTGGCCGTCCACCACGGTCGAGACGATTGCCTTGGCGTTTTGGAGCGCGCCGACAAGAGGAGAGCAGATCACGCCAGTGTCGTCGCCACAGTGCACGACGCAGTCATCCCCGTCGCAATTCAGGCCATTCGTATCGACCATGACTTGCACCGCAACGGCCTTCAGGTCATCGAATGCAGCCGCCTTCGCGGCCGCCTCGCGCACCTTCTGCACGGCCGGCAAAAGCAGACCGATCAGGATCGCGATGATCGCGATCACCACGAGTAGCTCGATCAGCGTGAATCCGCGCGGGCGAACCGCGCTTCCGACTGTCATAACCGCCGTTCTGCTTGTCATGATGCCTCCTTTTTGAGACGTTGAAGGTCCGATAAGCGTAGGCCGGCCGTGGAGCGTCGTCAATGCGCTGCGCTAATGAATATTCACACTCCAGGCGCGTAAGGGATTGCAATCTACAGAGCGTGATTCGGAGGGGCCGGCGGTAGCCCGCGTTGACGCGGAGCGGCGTTATGCCGGCGCTCCTTTCATTTTGGCGCCATGCCTTTGTCCGTGAGCTCCTTGATCGCCGTCTCGTTCTTCGACAGGTGCGTGAGTCCCATACCGCGCAACACGTTAGGTGCTTTAGTGAACTGGATATTCTCGTACCCGACGATCTCTATGCGGTTGCCCCACGGGTCTCGAAAGTCGAGAAACGGTCCGGGCAGGGTCTCGATGCCAGCCTCGGCCAATGCTTTGCGAGCGGTCTCTTTGTTATCGACTACAAGTCCGAAATGACGTCCATCGTCGGCGGACTGTGTACGGCCCTTCTGGAGCGCGATGAACTGGTCTCCCAGATCGATGAACGCCATGTCATCGCTTTTGCCTCGAAGCTTGAAATCGAACAAGCGCCCGTAGAAAGCCAGAGCCGCTTCGATGTCGCCGACCTCGAGGGCGATATGATTGAAACCGACGACGCGCGCTTTTGTTGCTTCAGACATAGGGTTCTCCAGCGTCAAACCTTCGCCAGCCTTTGCAGCCAAGCGGACCGTAGTAAGCTCGACGCCCCTGCGCCAGGGAACGATCAGTCGCGGTCGGACCGGTGTGTCCGCGAAAACGGCAGGAACAACGAGATAGCTTTGAGAAATTGCGCCATCTGGTCGCCGATATGGCGCTGAGCATCGCTCACCGCTCGGTCGTAGGCGCTCCGATCGAGCTCGCCCTCGAACGTTTCCGAGGTCAGCTTGCCGTCCTCGAAACGGGCGTTTTTGGACTTCACGCGCGCCTTGCCGCCCAGCACCGACATTTCCGTATACGAATAGCGGAAGCTCAGGAATGGAGAGCTGCGAGAAGCCGGCGCGATTACCTCGACAGCATCGGTATCCTTCTTGCGAACGGGGAGTGCGCGGTTCCGTTCCGCGAGCTTCACAGGGTACTTTCTCATGCGATGCCTCCGGCAAAAGGTCCTGCAGCGATTTTACACCGACGGCTTCAACTCGCTACACCGACGGCTTCAACTCGCTACACCGACTGCTTCAACTCGCTACACCGACGCCTTCAACTCGCTACACCGACGGCTTCAACTCGCGTCATTCCCGCGAAGGCGGGAATCCATTTTTGCCGCCAAGAGCCAATGGATTCCCGCCTTCGCGGGAATGACGATTTAAGGGACGCAGGCGTCAAGCATTCTTGTAAAGCTCAGTAATAAAGCGATTTGCGCGTGGTCGGCTTTCTTCGCTGGATGTGACCTACCGAGCGAAGGCCGGGCGACTGCTCGATAATGTGACATACCGAGCGAAGGCCGGGCGACTGCTCGATATTGTCATTCCCGCGAAGGCGGGAATCCATTTTTGCCGTCAAGAGCCAATGGATTCCCGCCTTCGCGGGAATGACGATTTAAGGGACGCAGGCGTCAAGCATTCTTGTAAAGCTCAATAATCGAGCGAGTTGCGCGTGGCCGCCCTACTTCGCTGGATGTGACGTACCGAGCGAGCCCGAAGTTCGGGCCGTCCGCGTAAGCGGAAAGGCCCTGGATGTCCCTTTCCTTCTTTGACAAAGCCGCGGGCTCTCGTCATATTGCCGCACCATCTTCACATTCGAATCCCAGGAGACGCAACTTGGCAGATCCCGTCGAACTCACGCCGCCTACCCAGAATTTCCGTATCTTTTATGATCCTTCGCTGACGAACGCGTTGGCGAATGCGCTGCAATTTGCGCGGACCGTGGAGTCCGACTTCCAGACCCTCACCCGGTGGTTCGCAGTCAACGATGGTTTCGGGCCGAACAACCGGGTCACCGTCAATCTGATCTACAAGGACGGTTCAGGTTCGAACAATCACGGCTACCACGGCGATGGGTCCACCACTCTGAACCTGAATGGCGCTCCCTCTGGTACGCCCGTAGCCCAGATCATCCGTATGCATTTCGTGGCCGAGTTCTCCGAAGTGTTGATGGACTACAACAACCAGCACGGCCCCACTACCTGGCTCGCCGGCTCCAGCCATGGCGAAGGACTCTCGCAATTCTGCGCTTACATGATGGCGCCGGCCGGCTACAACGCTTTCTATGGGCCCGGTTTCGAGAACACCTGGCTGCAGACGCCGAACCGCCCCAACTGGGTGGACACCACCGAACCGACCGATGGAGACGTTTACAGCTATGGATGTGCGTTGCTGTACCTGTTCTATCTGCACACCCAGCTCAGCCATTCCACCGACTCGATCATTCAGAATGGCGCCGACACGCTGGCCGGAACCTACAACAAGCTCACCGGACGCAACGACGCTTTCGACCCCTTTAGCAGCTTGCTCGGCCGGTTCTATCCGCACGGCGAGAGGGACGCTTACCTGCAGCTAGTCGATCCCTTCCCCTTGCTCGAAGGCGCAGGACGAAGAGTGGACATCGACGGCACGGAAAACGATTTCGGCGACCGCGTGTTCATGCGCCATGGCCACGCCGTCACGCAGCCCTTCTTTCTTTGTCCGGCAAAGGACTACCAGTTCGACATCTATGGCCAACCCTACCAATCGGCACTGACTGCAAAGACCCACGGCTTTGCATCCGCCGGCTTTACCTGGTACCTCAACGGCCTCGTGATGACAGGTTCGAGCGGGGACATCACGGTGCCGATTCGCTTGACCGAGAAAGACCCCAACGTGGCGGGAGGCGTGACTACCCGCGACACGCACATCGTCGTCAACTGGCAAATTACCTCGGTGGATATGCGCACTTCCAATATCGTGCTTACGGTTGGGGAACCCTTCGGCAAATATGAGTTGAGCGTCGAAGCGCACGCGACTGAGACTTTCAACCTGGTCCCCCCCAGCGCCGTGGGCTCCGACATTCGATTCATCGACAGCTCAGCGGTGCAGTGGGAAGCTCAGTACTACATTGACCAGGCCGCGTGCAGCAAGGCATTTTTCGACATTACCCATCGCTACGTTCGCAGCCATCGCTATTTGAACCTTGTGCTCACGCTTCCCGACCCGCCGGAGCAATACGATGCGGCCCTGCGAACCTTGAGGAATCTCGGGCGCGAGCTGGAGTCTCTGCAACACGCGCCGGCCGAGGTCCAGCACAGCATCGACCAATTCTTGCGAGCCCGGCTCGGGGTGTCAGCGGGCACGCTGCGAAACCTCGCGGGTCATCAAGGGCAACAGGAGTAAGGGTTGCAGGAAAGCCCTAAGGCCGCGAAGCTGGATGTGACCTTTTGAGTATGATGCCTCGATGCAACTTCACGTACCCGACTCGGCCTACGTCGGCTCCGAGCGCTCCCGCGCGAACTTTCGGTTGGCGGTAAAGATCGCGATAGGCTTTGTCGCGCTGCTCTGGTCCATTCAGCTGGTGAACTGGGCGCTGGGTTTGGGGCCCCAGGATTTCGGCGTGCGACCGCGCGAGCTGGCAGGGCTGCCCGGTATTCTGTTCGCACCTCTGGTTCACGGCGGATTCGAGCACCTGCTCGCCAACTCGCTGCCGCTGGTGATACTAGGCACGACCATGTTGTACCTCTACCCGACAGCGGCTCGCATCGTGTTGCCGGCGGTCTATGTCGGGACGGGCGTCGCAGTATGGTTATTCGCCAGAGGGTCCAGCCATGTCGGCGCCAGCGGGCTGGTCTACGGCCTGGTCAGTTATATTTTCGTGGCCGGCCTGATCCGACGTGACAGGCGCGCCATCGCCGCGTCGCTGTTGGTGTCCTTCATGTATGGCGCATCGGTATGGGGACTATTGCCGATCGAACGCGGAGTTTCCTGGGAAACCCATCTCGCAGCGGCCCTTATCGGCTTGGTGATGGCCATCGCGCTGCGGCGCCGGGATATACCGCCGCGCCGACGTTACTCGTGGGAGGAAGAAAACGATAACGCAGAGAGCGAAAAGGACAACTATGCGGACAACTGATTCCCAGTCCCTGCTTTCGCGAGGACCACGAGCTTTTGTCTTGCGCCAGTGAGCCCGGGGACGGTCGCGCACTGCACGTTCGGGTGGTCGAAGCGCGGCGCAGTCGCGTCGACCGCAACGACCTCCGCTACCTTCGCTCGAGCGCCTTCACTTATCGGTCGGAGAGCGCCATTTCACTTTTGCGGGAAAGGATTTAAGCTAACGCCATCGCGTGCGACCTGCGGTCGCCGAGCCGCGTGCCCGGAGATCGCGGACTCCGATCCCTGTGCAAGCGAGTAGCGCACGCATCGACAACGTTCAGAATCCGAGGGGAGCGAGGCATGAAGAAAAAAATTCCGATGGCAGTCTATATCCTGATTGCGATGGTGCTGGGCATCGTGGCCGGTTACATGGTCTTCACCAATTTCCCGGACAAGAAAACGGCCACACAGATCGCGGGCTATATCTCGATCATGTCGGATATCTTCCTGCGCCTGATCAAGATGCTGATCGGCCCGCTGGTCTTTTCTACCCTGGTGGTCGGCATTGCCCATATGGGCGACGCCAGGAGCGTGGGCCGCATTTTTGCCAAGGCGCTGGGCTGGTTCGTGATCGCCTCCATCGTTTCACTGCTCCTGGGCCTGCTGCTCGCCAACCTGCTGCATCCAGGCAGGGATCTCGGGCTGCCGCTGCCGGACATCGGTGCCGCCACCAACTTGAAGACCGCTTCGTTCACGCTCAAGGAGTTCGTCACTCACCTCGTGCCAAGGTCGATCGCCGAGGCGATGGCCAACAACGAGATTCTGCAGATCGTGGTGTTCTCGATGTTCTTCGGTGTCGCGCTGGCGGCGCTGGGCGACATCGGCAAGGCGATGACCAACGTCATCGATGCGTTGGCGCACGTGATGCTGAAGATCACCGGCTACGTGATGCTGCTCGCGCCCGTCGCGGTGTTCGCCGCGATGGCGGCGACGGTCGCGACCAACGGCCTCGAGATCCTCCTGAAGTTCGCGGTCTTCATGGGCGACTTCTATATCGGGCTGATCATACTTTGGAGCCTTTTGGTCTTTGCGGGATTCGTGTTCCTCGGCAAGCGGGTTTTCCGGCTGGTCGGATTGATCAAGGAGCCGTTCCTGCTGTCGTTTGCGACGGCAAGCTCGGAAGCCGCATACCCGAAGATTCTCGATTCCCTCGACCGCTTTGGCGTGCAGCGCAAAATCTCCAGCTTCGTGCTGCCCATGGGCTACTCGTTCAACCTGGACGGCTCGATGATGTATTGCACGTTCGCGACGCTCTTTATCGCGCAGGCTTACAACATCGATTTGCCGATCTCGACGCAGCTGACCATGATGGCGATTCTGATGCTGACCTCCAAAGGCATGGCCGGCGTGCCGCGCGCATCACTGGTAGTCATCGCCGCCACGCTCAACCAGTTCAACATCCCCGAAGCCGGGCTGCTGCTGATCCTGGGCGTGGATACGTTCCTCGACATGGGGCGCTCGGCCACGAATGCGGTGGGCAACTCGGTGGCGGCCTCCGTCGTCGCCAAGTGGGAAGGCGGGCTGATGTCCGAGAAAGATGCCGAGTCGAATGCAAAACGCCTCGATAGGGAGATGGATCGATCGCTGCATCCGGACGCTTCACCGGCGGCCGCGTGAGCCATCACCACTCTGTCATTCCCGCGAAGGCGGGAATCCATTGGCTTTTGGCGGTCGCAAAATGGATCCCCGCTTTCGCGGGGATGACGACCAACGGGCGACGCTGGTATCGCCTTTTGGCGGCCTCTGTCGCCTGGGTAGCGCTGGTCTTGAGCGCCGGCATCGCGGTTGCGCAAACGCCCGAAGGTCAGTTGAGCGGCACCTTGCAGAAAGTACGCACGAGTGGGACGGTGGCGATCGGCTATCGCGAATCGTCGATTCCGCTTTCGTACCTGAGTACGCGCAACGAGCCCATCGGTTATTCGATCGACCTCTGCCGTGCCATCGTCGACGCCATGAGCACGGAAGTGGGGCGCGACCTCGTGATCAAGTTCGTGCCGGTGACCTCGGACAATCGCATCAACGCCGTCGTCGGCGGGCAAGTCGACCTGGAGTGCGGATCGACCACGTCCAATCTGGAGCGCAAGAAGGTCGTGGACTTCTCGCCGGTCATCTTCATCGCCGGCACCAAGCTGATGGTGAAGCAGGGATCGCCGATCAAGTCGTTTCGCGATCTGGCAGGGCGGTCCGTTGTGGTGACGACGGGCACCACCAATGAAAAGACCATGCGCGAGCTCGCGGCCAAATTCAAGTTGAACACGACGATCGCGACCGCGGCCGATCACGCGGAATCGTACGCGCAGCTGGTGGCAGGCAAGGTCGATGCATTCGCCACCGACGATGTCCTGCTCTACGGATTCATTGCGCTCAACCGGGCGCAGGATCAACTGACGGTCGTTGGCGATTTCCTGTCGTACGATCCCTACGGCATCATGTTCCGCAAGGACGATCCGCAACTGGCGAGCCTGGTCAACGCTACACTGCGCGAGCTTGCCGCCTCGCGCGAGCTCGAGCAAACCTACAACAAATGGTTCCTGCGCCAATTGCCCAGCGGGCAGCGGATGAATCTTCCGATGAGCGCGCAGCTAGCCGAGATGATCCGTATCATGGGGGACGATGCGGCCACACGGTAGTCCAATATTCCCGCTATCTCGCCCGTTCCGCGCCCGCTGTCTCGCCCGTTCCGCGCCCGCTGTCTCGCCCCTTCCCCCTGCTCCTCTAAGTGGCAGTTTCGCAAGACTCGCGTCATTCCCGCGAAGGCGGGAATCCATTTTGCGACCGTCAACAGCCAATGGATTCCCGCCTTCGCGGGAATGACGATATTTTGGGATCCACGCCTTGTCGCCGGCGCATCGGCAATAGACCATGTATTCAAGTGCGCGCTAAAACCCGTCGATCCGGCGGACTACAATCCAGCGCTCAACGCCACACAGTTAGCCATGGTGCGGGCGGTGTTCCCAACCGGCCTCTGCGATTTCACGAAGCCCGGCATAGGCAAGATTCCCCTCGCTAACACCTGGCTGTCGTATCCCACTCCGGGAACATTCTTCCACATGCAGTGATCCTGGCTGACACGAGCGAGCGATGCCGCGTTGCCTTCGGCATCGCTCGCTGTTACTACATCGCCGCTATTGACCGTGATCGTGGTAGGGAGTCACGTCGCGCGCAGTTCGATAGACGACAGTCGGTTCGCGGTAAACGACCGCCGAGTCGCGATAGACCACGGTCGGCTCGCGATACACGACGGCGGGCTCGCGGTACACGACGGCTGGCTCGCGATACACGACGGCTGGCTCCTGATATACGACGGGAGGGGTACTCGGGCGTGCAAGTCCGGTGTCGTAATGATAGTAGCCCGGGCCCATCTCGACGGATGTCGCGCAGCCGCCGACCAATGCACCAACCGCCAACGTCCCTACAACAGCTTTCATGGATACGCGTTTCATGAGAGGCCTCCTTTCGGCTTGCATTTATATGGCAATGCGGCGCCGGAGGAGGTTCCGCGGAAATCGGTGCAGGAATTCCGATTCGCTTGTAGGCCAAGAGCCTACACCGGCAGTTCTACGCGTACGAATGGATTACGGATGCGACGCTCTGATCCGCGGGACGACGATCTGAGTAACGCTTCTATGCCGAGAGCGTCTCAACGATCTCGGTCGGCGCCTCATGTATTGGGCGGGACAGGAGACGGTGGTGGAAATACGCTCGTCCGTACCGATGAACCAGCGGGCGATTTGGCTGTCTTTGGATAGCGGCGGACGTGACTCGCCGATGGTGGGTTTATCCCTGGAGGCGCGCGAGAGCTCGACTCGGTGTTTGTACCTGCGCCAATAGGGGCGGGTTCGGGCAGACCTGTAAGACAATGACAATGGAATTTCTTTCCACGGGAGCACTACGATGACTAAGAAATCATTTGCAACATGGCTGATCGCGTTAAGTTGCCTGGTCTCGCTTGCGGCGTTTGCCGCCGAGCCGAATCCCTCCGGGACGGTAAGCATCTCAAGCAAGTCCGTTGCCGTCGGCATAGGCGTGAGCTGGGGCGATGGCACGCTGAGCTATGGCGGCAGAACGTACACCTTCTCGCTCCAGGGACTGAGCGTCGTCGACCTTGGGATTTCGACCCTCACATCGACCGGCGAGGTGTTCAGCCTGAAGTCCGTGTCCGATTTTTCGGGTAACTACGCGGCGGGTGAAGCGGGCATCGCCATCGCCGGCGGTCAAAACGACGTGATCATGAAGAACGAGCATGGCGTCGTGATCCGTCTCCACGGTACGCAACAGGGCGTCAAATTTACGCTGGCGCCGGAGGGCGTTGCCATCAAGCTGAAAAACTAGGGCTTGAAACCGGGGGACGCCCGAGCGTCCTCCGGGTCGTCGTCTGCGCTGTCCCGCCGTGGACAGCGAGTTCTAGCTGCCCATTGGTGTGGCATCGCTCGCGTGCTCTTCGAGCTCGATGTCGACCATCATCTCGGTTGCCAACGCTTCGAGCTCGCGCTTGAGCTCATCGTCGTCCAGCGCCTCAGGTACGGCGAGGAGCGCCTTGACCTTGAAAAGCTGGTCGGCGGACATTGGCGCGCTGACAACCTCGGTATGAAGCTCCTCGATGCTGACTCCGCGCGTGGCGAGATTGCCTGACAGGTCGCGCACGATGCCTGGACGATCGTTGCCGACGAGCTCAAGCCTGACGATACGTCGCCCTGCTGGCACCGCGCTCGGGTCGCCCATTGCGATGACGACGTGCAGTCCGGAGGAAACGAGTCCGCGGAGCGCACTAGCGAGCGATTCGGCGTTCTGAGCAGGCACTTCGAAATGCACCATGCCGGCGAACTGGCCAGCAAGGCTCGCCATGCGGCTTCCGGCCCAGCTGGCGCCAAAGCGCTCGGCGACATCGGACAGCAGATTGACGATGCCTGGGCGATCACTGCCGATCACGGTCAACACGAGGGACGTCGTCACGGTTTTGCCCTGTGGTTAGGATCATCTCAAAATAATAGCCGTTTCAATTGCCCAGCTCGCGGTAGAAGTAGGTCGTGGCGCACAGCCCACCATGCGGCAGCAGTGCGTAGCCGGGGATCACGCCGCATTTCTGCCAGCCCAGGCGGGCGTAGAGCCGCTCGGCATCGCCACTCGCCGTGTCCAGAACGAGCAGTGTCTTGCCGCATTCGCGTGCAAGGTTTTCGGCAGCGCGCAACAATGCGGCGCCCAGTCCCCGGCGTCGCGCACGGCGGTGCACCAGCATCTTCGACAGATCGGCCCGGTGCGGTTGGTTTTCGGGTTGGTCGAGAACCAACTGTACGGTTCCGACGACACCGCCGGCGTCTTCGGCGACCAGCAGCGCACGCTCGCTTCTGACCACAGCGTCGGCCACGCGACGCCAGAATTCCACGGCCTTTGTCATGGGCAAGGGGTGCATGAAGCTCACCGATGCACCTCCATCGACACAATCGATCAGCAGCTCGGCTAGTGCCTGGACCTGTTGGTCGGTCACAGTCAACAGGCGCCGAATGGTGCTGGCATCGGCTGAAAGGCTGTTCGACATGTCATCACCGGGATGTCGTGTGGCGCGCAACGCGACGCGTTCGCATAACTGGGTCCCCGCTTTCGCGGGGACGACGGAACATGTTTGCGTACCGCCGAGTTGTCGTACTAGCAGCTTCGAACCTTGAATTCGACACGCCGGTCCAGCGCATCGCGTAGATCGTCGGTGCCGGATCCCACCAGGTTTTCCCGGAAGCCACTACCGACCGAGAGGAGGCGGCCTGTCGTCTCGGGTGACTGCGCCTCGATCTTGCGTTGAATGCTGACCGCTCGTTGCAGCGAGAGCCTATCGTTGAACTGCTCCGTTCCCGTGCGACTTGTGTGACCGACTATGGTGAGGCAGGCTTTCGACGCCGCGACTTCGCGCGCAACGAGGCGCAGCCACATGTTGTAGGGACCGCTGACTTTCGGGTCGGCCAGGAAATCCAGAGAGCCGGGACGGAACAGGAATTTGACCGAAAGACTGTTGGTTGCAAGACCGAGGGCGACGATCTTCGCGAAGGCCTTTTCCGCCTCGTCGGTACGCCCGAGTTGGGTGTTGGCAAGATAAAGACCATTGAGCACGCGCAATTGCTGCCCCTCGGGACGAGCCGCGGCTGTCTCGTAGTAGCGCAGCGCCTCGGCGTAGTTACCGGCCTCGTAGCGGTTGGAGCCTTCGCTGATCAAGGCGTTGATCGGCAGCCGCGACATGTAGATTTCGTCGGCCGCACCGCCGGTCGGCGTCTGTGCCGTGCGGATCTGCCCTTCTACGACTCGATCCTTGGTTAACGAGGGACTATCGCGATAGAAGGGCGTCGGAGTGGTATCGACGCCCTCGCTGCGGATCCTTGCCGCGGATTGGGCTACCACGAAACCGGTCTTGATGTCGGTCAGCGAAAGGCTTATCCGGAATGTTCCTGTTGCTTTCGCTGCATCGATGGGAGTCAAGGTCGCGGCGAGGAGATACTGCGCCTTGCCAAGAGTGTTCGAGTTGACCGCGGCCACGTCGAACTGCGCGAACTTGTCGGAAGCGCGTTGCAGCAGTCGCGAATCGAGGGCTTTCGATGCAATCGTCTGCTGCCCGGTGTTCCCATCGATGGCCGGGTCGACCGCGATGACACCGCGTGGAATGTCCGACTCTTTCTTGAGCAAGCCCGGTGCGGCACTGAACGCCGGCAGCCTCCGCGCCTGGACCAGGAGGTCGTCGATCGCGTAATCGACGCCGGCATCGAAGGTCAATTCGGAAGATGGCGCGGGCGGACGCTCGGGAGGCGGAGGCGCCGCGCATGCGGCAAGCAGCATTAAAGCAATCAGGCTGGTGGCGCTCAGCCCACTCGTCGTGCAACGCGGCAGATTTAGCGACATGAGCTTGCGAGCTCCCTCTTTTCTTCCATGGACAATGATTCGCCGAGTGTTGCCTTTTCCATGATGCGACTGCAACGCGCGCTGCTTCGATCAGATGCAGCGCTCGCCGGGGCCGGTATGGGCAGACTTGCATCGGTCCTGGGCTTGATCCTGGCGGTTGTTTTTGCCGTTGCTGTTTCCGGGATGCTCAGCGGTTGCGTCGAATCGTGCGTAGGTGCACCTTCCGCAACTCGCGCCCGGACCGGGCTGGCTGCCTCGGGCTTAGGCGAAATCGTGGGCGAGGTCTGCGAATCGACGGCAGCACTTTCCGCTGACGTCGTTGGCGCGACCGCCTGTTTCGACGAAGTCGGGGCCACAACCGACTCGGTCGTTGGTTGCGGAATCCTCGGACCGTTTGGCTCGGTCAGCTTCGTGCCCGCGAATATCGACGCAATGCCAAGTGCGATCGCCGCGATGGCGGGGATGGACCACTTGCGAGCGAAGTCGAGGGCATGGCTCGATTTGGTCTGAGCATCGGCAGGGACCGATGTCGTCCATCCCTGCTTCGGCTTCGTCTTTGCAGGACCCTTCGCGGTTAGTTCAGCGGATCCCTGAGCTTCCGCCGCGAGCTCGAGCTTGAGCTTTTCCAGGACCGTGGCGCTCGGCGAAATGGCGTACAGCTCGTGCGCCCGACCATGTTTGTCGTCGGGGTCGCCGATGTGCTTGAACAGCGCGGCGTACGCGGAATCGAGGCAGGCGACCGCGTCGAAGAAAGATCGCGAAGCCGTGATTTGTCCGGGAGCCGCAAAGTCCATGATCCGCTTGGCGGCGTTGATACCATCGCCGATGAAATTAGGCCGCGCTTCGAGGTCGATCGACTCCTTGACGGATCCAAGATGGATCCCGGTACGCAGGCTGTTGGAAGGGAAGCCGGCATCGCTCGCGGCCCGTCCGAAATCCTGTGCAATCGCCAGCGCCATATAGAGCGCGTGCTCGGGATTGGCGGTAAACGCGATCAGCGCCCCATCGCCTGTGTCCTTGATCCGATAGTCGGCGCCCCGGAGGGTTGCAAGATTGCTGCGGAGAATCGCAGACAACGCGGCTTTGGCAGCGTACTGCTCGGTCGCCGTTCCCGTCGAGAAACTGACGAGGTCGGTGAAGAGGAAGCTCGCCACCAGCGTGCGGTTCGGCGGGCGGGGCTCGGTTTCGGTCACGGCAAAATCACCAATCGAACATGCGGGATCGGCCGAGTCCTCCCGGTGCGAGGGGCCGGAGGTAACTGTGCGGGCGGAAACGCTCCTTTTCCAAGCCGCTACCGAAAGTGTCGCCAAGCGTCGCGCCTGCAACTTCGCCGAAACGAAAACTAGTCTAGCGGAAAAGCCGGTCGGGAGCGACAGTATTCGGCGGCGCGGTCTTCACGTTGTCGTCGCGCGCTCCGGGAGCGATCTTTGACGAGCCTTTCGGTCCAATTCAGATGCGGCACGGCGCGCTGCCGACCGCGGGTAAGGTCAGAGCGCTGCGAGTGCGATCTCCACGCGCTTGTTGCGTTTTCCTTCGCTTCGGATCCTGATCACGCGGATGCGGCCGATCTCGGCGATGTTGTGAACATGCGTGCCTCCGCAAGGTTGCAAGTCGATGCCGGCAATCCTCAGCAGTCGCACGCGTCCCGCGCCGCGAGGTGGCTGCACGCTCATGGTTTTGACCAGCTCGGGTCGAGCGTCGAGCTCCTGTTCGGTGATCCACACGGTTTCCGTTTCGATGCCGCGCGCGATCAGTGCATTCGTTTCGTGCTCGATCCGCTCTGCGTCGAGCAAGCTCATGTCGATGTCGAAATCAAGGCGACCCTTTTCCGGCGAAATATTACCGCCGGTGACCGGAGCCACTACCACGCATGACATGACGTGGAGCGCGGTGTGCAGCCGCATCAACGCAAATCTGCGTAGCCAATCGATTTCGAGCGTGAGCGTTTCTCCGGGCGCCGGTTGCGGCATGCCCGGCGCGGATAGATGCAGCACGCTGTCGATCGCGTCACCTTTTCGGGTGTCGGCGATCGCAATGCGCTCGCCGCTCGCGCGTAGCATGACGCCGGTGTCGCCAAGCTGCCCGCCGCCCATGGGATAGAAGATGGTGCGGTCCAGCTCGATGCCACGTTCACTCACGGCAACGACCTGCGCGTTCGCGGTCTTCAAATACGCGTTGTCTCTGAACAGCAGCTCGGTGGTCACGGTATGAGGCCAATAACAATCGAATACCAATCGATTCTAGCGTACGTGGCCACCCGGAAATAGCGGTCGCGTTTTTCCACTCTCCGGGCTCCATGTACACTCGCCGACGTGTTCCCTCTTTCCATGACGCCGCGCTCGGCTTGACGCGGCCGCGCCATATGGTCGTTCATGTTGTAGACGGCACGTACGAGCTGTTCCGCCACTTTTACGGCCTGCGACGCTTTAACAAAGGCAAGGACAAGCCTTTCGGCGCCGTCATCGGCGTGCTGACGACCTTGCTGGAAACGATTGAGCAGGGAGCGACTCATGTCGGCGTCGCAACCGATCACGTCATCGAGTCGTTTCGCAACCGGATCTGGCCCGATTACAAGACGGGCGAGGGCATCGAGCCGGCACTGCTCGCGCAATTCCATCCGTTGGAAGAAGCGCTCGTCGCCATGGGCGTCGTCGTATGGCCCATGATCGAGCTCGAGGCCGACGACGCGCTTGCCTCCGCCGCTCGGATTGCCTCTGAAGATCGGCGCGTGGAAAAAGTCTGCATCTGGACGCCGGACAAGGATCTGGCGCAGTGTGTCCGCGGCGACCGAGTGGTGCAGATCGACCGCAAAGGGAAAAAGATCCGCGATGCAGAAGGCGTTCGCGAGAAGTTCGGGGTCGAGCCCGTCTTGATTCCCGATTTCCTCGCCCTTGTCGGTGACGCCGCAGACGGCTATCCGGGCATTGCGGGAATCGGGTCAGTCACGGCGGCGCGGCTTTTGAACCGCTACGGCAAGATCGAAGACTTTCCAGCGGCGTTACTGGGCGAGCGCCGGAAGCTGGCACTACTGTTCAAGGACCTCGCGACGCTCCGGACCGACGCGCCTCTGTTCCGCGATGTGGACGAGCTGCGATGGCGCGGCCCGACCAGCGCATTCGCCTCGTGGACGAAGCGTATGAAAGCGCCGGGTCTGCTCGAGCGCTCCCTCGAGGCACGGGCGGCTTTGGATCGATAGGTCGCATCGCGCTGCGATCTCGGTCGCGTCGTCACCGACTGTAAGCCATGAGCGAGGGGCTGACGATGCTCCTATTGAATGTTACCCAAATGAGTGACAGCTCTCCGAAAAACTCGCCTCATCCCCGGGAAGGCGGGGATCCATTAAACTCGCGTCATCCCCGCGAAGGCGGGGATCCATTTCTGCCGTCAATGGCCAATGGATTCCCGCCTTCGCGGGAATGACGATTCAAGAGACGTCTAAGGCTTGGACCCCACCGCGACAACCGCAAGCGCCTGGTTCTTCACCTCCTTGATCAGCGGTCCCGTGACCGTGAGGAATTCCAGGTTGATCTCGTCCTTGTCGTTGGGGTTCAGCACTGCTCGTTTCGTAGAGGCCGTCGCGGTACCGAGCAACTTGCCGTCGGCATCGAACACTTTCCCGGCGACCTTGATCGGTCCCACCGGTACGGCGGCCAGGTTCTGCACGGTGCCTTTGATGTGCAGGTGTCCCGCCGCACAGACATACATTCCGGGCTCCATCCCCTGATGCACTTCACTGCTCTCGATCTCGATCTTGACCTCGTCCTTGAGGTCGCCTGCGAGGGCCACATCGGCCCCGCCAAGCATCACAATTGCGACGATGGGCCACGCGATGGCTGCTTTCATTGACGTGTCTCCTGTAGATGGCGCCTCACCTGCTCGATGGCCGCAGGCTGCGCGAGCGATTGAACATACGCCACCCTCTCGATACGGGCAAGTATCTGCCAGCGACCAAGGAACTATAGAGCCTTACACAAATGACTTACATGACTTACGCAACATAGCCATTTCGTCATTCCCGCGGAAGCGGGAATCCAGTGTCGTTCGAGGCAAAGACGCTGGGTCCCCGCTGGAGCCTGCCCTCGAATGCTTGAATCGGGGGCGGAGACGACGGGCTTTTGTCAATCATATTTGCAAACATCGCTAGAACTTCGTGACCGGAAAGCCGCGTTCGCGCATGAGGGCGTCCGTGTCGACATCCCGGCCGCGAAAGTGGCGGAACGCTTCGTCGGGTGGCACTGAATTGCCGACGCTCAGGACGGTGTCGTAGTAGCGCTTTGCCACTGACTTGTCGTAAGGGCCTCCCGCCTCCCTGAATGCCTCGAAGGTGTCGTCGGTCAGCGTATCCGCCCAGATGTAGACGTAGTAACCCGCCGAGTAGCCGTCGCTGGAAAAGATGTGGCCGAACTGAGTCGGGCGGTGTCGCATGACGATTTCGCTCGGACAGCCGATCTCGGCCATCGTCTGCTTCTCGAACGCCACTGCGTCGATCTTTTGGTCCGGCGTCGCGGCGAGATGGATTTTCATATCGTAAATCGCCGCGGCCAGATATTCGACGGTCGAGAAGCCCTGATCGAAATTCTTGGCCCTCTCGATCTTGGCGACAAACTCGGCCGGTATCGGCTTGCCCGTCTGATGATGGAGCGCAAACCGCTTGAGAACCTCCGGCGTGGGCAGCCAGTGCTCGTTGAGCTGACTCGGGAATTCCACGAAGTCACGCTTGACGGAAGTGCCTGCGAGCGTGGGGTACGTGACGTTCGAGTTGAGGCCATGCAGGCCGTGGCCGAACTCGTGAAACATGGTGACGGCGTCGTCCCACGAGATCAGCACCGGTTTTCCCGGTTTGCCTTTCACGAAGTTTGCGTTGTTGGACACGACCGGGGTGATCTCGGTCCTGAATTTTTCCTGCGTGCGGTATTGGTTCATCCAGGCGCCGGAGTTCTTGCCTGCGCGGGCATAGGGATCGAGGTACCACAGCCCGACGCGCTTACCGTTGCGCCGGACCTCGTAGACGCTCATCTCGGGGTGATAAACCGGTACATCGTCGACCTTGACGAATTGCAGTCCGTAGAGCTGATCCGCCACCCAGAACATCGCCTCGCGAATCTTGTCGAGCTGCAGATACTGGCTGATCTCGGTCTGATCGAGATCGTATTTCGACTTGCGTACTTTCTCCGCGTAGTAGCGATAGTCCCAAGGCTCGATCTTGATCCCGGCACCCTCGCTGTCGGCGATCGCCTGCATGTCGGCAATTTCTTCGCGTGCGCGCGCGACCGCCGCCTTCCAGACCTTCATCATCAGAGCCATGGCCGCGTCGGGTGTTTTGGCCATGTTGTCGTCCAGGATCCAGTGCGCGTGGCTGGCAAAACCCAGCAACTGGGCGCGTTCGGCGCGCAGTTGCAGGATCTCGGCAATCACCGGCTTGTTGTCGTGCGCACCCGGATTGTCGCCGCGCATGATCCACATGCGCCAGCCTTTTTCCCGCAGATCGCGGCGTGAGGCGTAGGTGATGAACGGCTCCATCGACGAGCGCGTATTGGTGAAGAGCCATTTGCCCTTCCGACCCTTCGCCTCCGCGGCGTTCGCCGCAGCATCGCGAAGGTTGTCAGGCAATCCCGCGAGGTCGGCTTCGTTGTCGATGACGAGGGTGTAGCTCTCTTCGTCAGCGAGCTGGTTTTGCCGGAAAGTCGTGAAAAGGCTGGCGAGGCGCTTGTTGATTTCCTTCAGATGTGCCTTTTCCGCTTTGCCAAGGGCCGCGCCTCGACGGGCGAAGTTCGTGTACACCACGTCGGCGAGTCGCTGTTGCTCAGGCGACAGGCTCGCGTTCGCGCGCGCGTCGTAAACTGTTTTCAAACGAGCGAACAGCGCCTCGTTCTGGATGATTTCGTCGCTGAAAGCCGAGAGCAGCGGCGCCATCTCGGTCTCGACCGCTTGCATGCGTTTGTCGTTCATGGTCGAAACATAGATCCGGAAAATTTGCGTCGCCCGCCCAAAGGGGCGCCCTGAATCATCCAGCGCCGCAAGCGTGTTCTCGAAGTCTGGCGCAGCGCTGTTGCCGGCGATCGCGGCAACCTCGATGCGCTTCAAATCCATTCCTCTCATGATTGCGGGCTTGAACGCGTCGACGTTCACCATGTCGAAGCGCGGAGACCCGCCATGAGGTCCGGTCCACTCGTCGAGGAGCGGGTTACCTGGTTGTTTCGCGGCGGCCGCGAGGGCAGCAGGCGTCATGGCGGTGCCGGCGACTTGGGCGAGCGCGACCAGCGCCGTTGAATGGAGAAACGAACGTCGGCGCATGAAAATTCCCGGAAGGTTTGCTTGGCGCAAGGCGCAGCTTTGGAGGCGATCGTGGTGGCTTCCTGAATCTCCGTCATAGGAACGGATTGGATCTCAATCACGCGGACCCGGTTCTGTTTTGTTGGCAAGCGCCGATCGTTTCGTCTTAGTCGTGCACGTGCGGGATGCGGGCGTGCAGACGCGCAATCGTGTGTGAAGTCACCTGGTCCGCCCACTGGCTGTCGACGGTCTGCGGGCCGCCTACTTGCCGGAGATCGAGCGACAGGTTGGTGACGTAGAGCCACTCGCCGAATTGAACCGGGCTCGCCGGGAAGAGCAACCCGATCGGCGCGCCGTGCTTGTCGATGCCCTCGAAATCGCCCAGTTTGGCGATCACCTTTCCGGTCTTGTCGATCACCACGATCTCGTCGGCCTGGTTGGCGGCCACCCAGATATTGTCGTCGCTGTCGAGGATCAGGCCGTCGGCCCCGTTGATGCTGTTGGTCAATACCGCGGGCGTGCCCGGTGTCCCGCCGGAAACGGGAATCTGAACGATCGTGTCGTTGCCGGTGTTGGCGACGAAGAGCGAGCTGAACGCCTTGTTGAATCCAACGCCATTGGCGCCGAACCCCGGCACACCCGTTGTAGTAAGCAGGGCGCTGCTGACCCACGCAACCACGGGCCCGCCGCCCGGGCCCGTTTTCCAGATGATGCCCTGGAACGAATCGGAGATGTAGACGTTGCCCATCTGATCGAAAGTCAAGGCGTTCAGGCCGGACCCGATCTTCGGGTCGAGGACCGGAATCGTGGCGAAAACCGTGGAGGCACCGGTGGCCGGGTCCACTTTGAGCACCTTCGATTGACCAAAATCGAGCACCAGCAGGGCGCCCGTTTGCGGATGGAAACCCAGCCCGAGAAGCGCACTGCTCGATCCGGCGATGCTTACCTGGCGCAGCAAGTCGCCGTGCGGGTTGAAAACGAAGAGACGCCCGAGTTGACCGGCGGGGGCCGTGGGAGCGAAAGTCGTTGCGTAGAGATTGCCGTGCGCATCGACGGTCAAGCCTTCGGGATTTGCATTGCCGGCCGGGAGCGTCGCAAATTGCTCGACATCGCCGCGGTCCCACGCGGCCGCGCCCAGAGGGCACAACAGAAAGCAAGTCAGAATGAAGGCACCGGCATGGCGAAATGAAAACATTGGAATCTCCTCTCTCTAAGTTTATTTAGAACCTGTCCCCTTGGAAGAAACGCTACATCGTTGCCTACCGAGGGTCAAGCAATGTCCCATAGGTCGCGTCACCGACACCTTTGGAGAATAAACGCTGTAGTCTCCAGCCACGCGCAAAGCGATATCGCTGAATCAGATCATTTGCCTGCGCCGCTGCTCGAGCAAGCGCTCGAGCAGGTCGATGTTGCGCCTCACGCCGTCCAGATTGGGATTGACCTCCAGTGCGCGGCGAGAATACTCGAGCGCGCGGTCGTAATACTCGAGCCGCGTGTAGATCAGGGCGTAGCCGGAGAGCGCACCAAAGTGATACGGGTTGCGCTTGATGACCTCGTCGCAGTCGGCCAGCGATTTGCGAGAATCGCCGGCAAGGAAATACAGCGTCGCACGCTTGTTCCAGCCTTCCGCGAAGTCGGGTTTGATTTCGATGATGCGGGTGAAAGTCGCGATCGCTTGCTGCAGATCGCCGGCATCCATTTGTTCGATGCCCGTCTGGTAGAGCCTGTCCACCTCCTGGCTGCCGGAACGTGCCCAGATGCGCCATATCGCTTGTTCGGCTTGATGACGCGTGTCCTCGTCGGAATCGCGCAGCGCCTTCAACAGCGGCGGCACGTCGGCCATCATGCCGACTTCGCCAAGCCGAACCGTGGCTTCGCGGCGCGTCTGCGCGGCGGTGTCGGAGAGTCGTTGAACGGCCTGTTCCCGTTTGAGTTCTTGCGCCTGCGCGGCCGCGCTGGTGAGCAATAGCATCGGTACCAAAATGGTCAACAGGGCGTGCACTTGAATATTCCTTCGCGAATTCGCAGCGCTGCTATGGGCCGCACGGCGAGCGCCGTCGCCGAGCTCGAGAGCGTCTGGCAACAGCTCGGGGCAAGGCCAACGCGAGCACCCCGCTGCGCAACATGTCGGCTCCTCGAATGAACGTCCGGCTAGGACTTGGCGACGCTACGCCGTTGCCTGATGAGGGTCAATATGGGGTTCCGACACAAGCTTCGCGTCTTCGGTGTGTCCGAACGGACAAAGTGTCAGAGTCTCCTTCGTCCGGACCGAAACTGTTACGATAAACGGCAACACGAAACTGGTAGATACCTATAGGTACGAGCAGATGAAGGCAAGCCTTCGTAAATTGCTGAGTGCAGTTCTCATGGCGACGGCGTTCGCTCCGCCGGCGATAGGCGGACCGCGCGAAGACGGCGTCGCCGCGTATCAAGCCAAAGAGTATGCCAAGGCCGCTGAATTTTGGAGGCCACTCGCCGAAAAGGGCGACCCTGTTGCTCAATATCTGCTCGGAGATTTATATATGGAGGGCAAGGGCGTTGAGCAGGATGACGCGACGGCGTTCAAGTGGTTCCAGCGCGCGGCCAATCAGGGTGACGCCCGCGCGCAATACAACCTCGGCGCCAGCTATGCCGAGGGCGCGGGAGTTCAGAAGAGTGAAGTCGAAGCCGCCAAGTGGTTCCAGCGGGCTGCCGACCAGGGCATGGTATTCGCCCAGCTGAACCTCGGTCTCCTTTACGCAGCAGGCAACGGCGTCCCGCAGGACAACGTCGAGGCGTTCAAGTGGCTGGACCTGGCTTTTTCCGGGTTACCCGCAGGCGGCCCGCGCAGCGATGTCGCACGAGCCATGACTGACGTCGCGGCGAAGATGACCCGGCTGGAGATGGACGAGGCGAAGCGCCGCGAGCGCCGGTGGAAGGTACAGCCCGAGGTGAGACCCGACGGCGGCGGACCGAATTGATCGTCGAAACGGCTGCTTCGGCTAAACGCGGGTAGTGCCGCGGTCACCGGGACTCCAGGCAACGCAGCACGCGATTCATATCGGCGGTCTGCTTCCGGCCGACGTTGTCGAAGTCGGTCCTCAACCATCGCTTCGCCGCCTGACGCCCGAAGTCCCGCAGCATCAGAAGGAAATCCCAGTCGGTATCGCTCTTGCTCGCATGGCCGAGCTTCGCGAGGGCCGGCTCGTCCTTGATTTCGTGCAGGCGGATGCGCTTGTATGGAGAGCGGAGCGCATTCCCGCGAGGCTTCAGCTCGTTGACCGCGTCGATCGCCTCGATCTCCTGCACCAGCGTAGCGTTGAACGTGACCTCGTTCATACGGTCCAGGATGTCGCGCGCATTGGTCGGCACGTCGTGGCGGTTCAGCGGATTGACCCAGACGATCAGCAGGTCCGGCGTGAGCGAGGGATTGCGCAAGGGATACAGCGCAGGGTTGCCGAGGTAGCCGCCGTCCCAATAGAACTCGCCGTTCACCTCGACTGACTGGAAGATGGTCGGCAGGCACGCCGACGCTGTCAGTGCGCCGACACTGAGTTCCCCCGGGCGGAAGATCTTCCGCTGGTTGGTCTTGACGTTCGTCGCGCACACGAAGAGGTGAGGCGTACTGTCGTCGTTGAGCGCATTGAAATCGGGAAGCTCCTTGCCGATAACGTCGGCCAGCACGTTCGCATAGAACGGATTGTCATACGGCGACCAGACGAGCGACAGTGCATCCGTCCAGATGGCCATCGGCGACCAGTCGGAGTTGGGGCCGAATGCGGGAAAGAGCATGCGGCCCGGCTTGAAAATATTGTCGCCTGCGTCGGAGATGCTGCGCCAGAACCGTTCCAGTCGCTCGCGTGCGTGCTGCCGTCCGCCGCGCTTCAGCGCATCGACCATCACCGCGCCGTTCATCGCGCCCGCGCTCGTTCCGCTTACCGCCTGGATTTCGAGCGAATCCTCCTCGAGCAGGCGATCGAGGACGCCCCAGGTAAAGGCGCCGTGCGCTCCGCCGCCCTGAAGGGCAACGCAGATCTTCTTTTTCGCCATGACATTCTCCGCAATTCCTGGCCATTCCGGACGACCGATCGAAGCGGCCAGCTCGCCCCGCCCGTTTCCGCGGGACAGGCCATTTGCGATGCTCCGGGCGTTTCGCCGCCCATCGAGTCATCGAAGGTGGCGGACAAGACTCTACGTATTCCGCGCTCCTTTCCGTTGCGAATATTCAACAAGCGCTTATCCGACTATTCCATCGCCGCGCCGTATCCCGGTCCGTAAATTGATAAGCACTTGAGCCAGCGAGACCGCGCAGATCGATCGACGCGCTGCATCCGTATCCGGCGCCTTCGAAAAGATCAGCAGATCCGCTGAAGTCGATCCGCGATCTCGGGCTCAGCCACTTTGACGTTTACTGAGGACTCACCATGCCAGACGATCGCAGCATCCAACCACGCCGGACGCCGAACGAAACTGCCTCGCCGCGTCGCTATACTGTCGCGCCGCGCATCCACACGCCCGTTCTCATCAGAACGTTGCCGAACGCCGTGTGCAGGGTGCACGCGGAAGGCAATGCCGACCCGAAGCACAGCCTCAAGGTCTATGCCGACGGCGAAGGCGTCGTCCGCTTTCACGTCCAGCCCTCCTCGGCCACGCACGACATCGCCCGGCTCGAAGTCGACTGCGCGGCGAACGGGAATCTTGTCCGCTATCCGCTGCACCTGCGTGTCAGCCTCGAGCCGTCGACGGAGATGCCGTCGCCGTCGCTCGAAAAGCCCTTGGCGCTGCGCCACGACGTGCGCATGCGGCCGGCGCTATCGGTCGACGAGGCGATGCGCCTCACCGACGAAGAAGCGCTCGCGAAAGGGTTTCCATTGCGTCCAAATCCGGACGAAGTGCCGAAGGCATTCAACGCGTGGCTGCGCTGTGTGTCGATGCCGGCATATCGTATCGAACCGCATTTGGTGTCGAATCCGGACATCACCCACGGCAAGGCCAAGCAGCATTCGAACGCCAACTTCACCAACTGGTCCGGCTTCGAGCGCCTGCGCTCGCTGACGCTCTCGCCGGTCATCAACGGCGGCGTGGCCTTGAGCGAACCCTACGACTGGGTGGCCGGCACCTGGCGAGTACCCTTCGTGACCAGCGAGCCCAACACCAAAACGTATTCGGCGCTTTGGGTCGGGCTCGACGGCGACGGCACCACCGACCTCGTGCAGGCGGGCACCGAGCAGGATGCGACGAACATCAACCTGGGCTTCATCCAGTTCACGCTGACCAACTATTACGCGTGGACCGAGTTCCTGCCGCAGCAGCCCACCGAGCAGGTGATCAGCAACTTCGCCATCAATCCGGGCGACGAGATCTACACCGAAGTGTCGGTCGGCGGCGCTGACGGCAGCCTGTCGCTCACGGGGCCGTTTGGAAGGTTCTTGATCATGAATCTGACCACCGGCGGATATACCTTCGTCAACACGCCGCGCGCGCCTACCGCGGTGAGCGGCCGCGAAGCGGTGTGGATCATGGAACGCCCGACGGTGGGGGGAAGCCTGCCCGACCTCGCCAATTACGGCTCCGCGGTGATGTACAACGCCTTGGCGCGCAAGGTCAACAGCCCGCGCCATCAGGGTTACGTGCCGTACCTCGGAGCGAACAACAAGCAGGACACGATGGTCAACGGCGCCGACACGCTGTCGACGGTGACCGCCATCGATTCGAACTCGATGCGCTTCGATTGGAAGGCGTTTCACTAGGAAACTAGATGTCATCCCCGCGAAAGCGGGGATCCAGTGTCTTTCGAAACGTCGCGATAAGGTGACGAACGCCGGCCTTCCCGTCCCCGATTAAAGCATTCGAGGTAGCTTGCGCCGCCGTGATGCGGCGCATACGCCGAGGCCGAGACTGAATAGCGCGAGCGTTGTGGGTTCGGGAACTGCTGCGACCATCGCATTGCTGATAATCCGATCGCCTGCCGAGGTCGGATGGATTCCATCCCAGAAGAGGAATGTCGAAGGGTCGCAAGCAACGAACCGCGCACAGGCGTCCGTGACGTTCGTCAGACCGAAGGCGCTCGGATTCGCCACGATGCTGTCTTGCAGGCCGAATAAGTCAAAGATCGTCACGTCCGGGACGCCGCCGAGTGCGCCCAATAGCACAGAGTTCATCGACGCCGCGAGCACAGTTCCGATCGCGGACCCTCCCGAGGCAACGACCGCGGGCGCCTTGCCCACGTCCGGCGTATCCCAAACAACGATGTGTTCCGCCCCAGCGAGTTCAAGTTCGGCGACCATGGTTACGATGTCTGTCGCGAATGCACTGGCCGTGGAACCGATGATCCCTCCGATGCAGACAGGGTTCCCGGCGCAGCCGGCGATGGCGTTGAGTGCGTCTCGAGCATTGTTCCCGCCACCGGCGATCACGTAGAGCGCATCGCTGGGCGCTACGTTACCGTGCTGGAACAGAAAGAACGCCACTTGGGTCTCGAGGCTCGGAGGGAAAGGGTTTAACAGGCCGCCCGGCAAGGGAACGGGGCTGAGCGGACCCGTCGTCGCTCCGCCGAAGGCGTAGTCCGTTCCTCCGAGAACCGAGGCGTTGGCGCTCAAACCAAAGGCCGAGGCGAAGGTTTGAGCCCAAACCTGGTTGTTGGTGTAGTGCCCGGAGGCGTAGGGAAAGGTGGGGATGAAACTGTTTCCGGAGATCGGCACTGGAGTCACGTTTGGTGCCAGTATCACCGCGTTGTTTCCCGAATCTGACAGGCTGTCCCCGAAGATGAACAGGTTGGAGTAGTTGGCGTAAGCACCCGACGATGAGACGAGGCCGACGAGTGCGCATAACCACCCGAGACGCGCGAGACTTTTCACAATGACATCTCCTTGCTCAAACGCTGCGAAGCAGCAGATACGATAGGACCGCTGGTAGTGGTGGAGACTATACATCTTGCTGGCTAGCATGGCACTTGTCGGCTCCAGATCTCGACCAGCGTCGCAAACTCTGCGTCAAGCCTCGGGATTTCGGCGAGAATTACGCCTTCCGTCCCGGCGTTCCGCGATGGCATGCAACGGCCGGGTCGCTGGGCAACGGTCGATGCTCGAGCGAGCGGCCGCAATCGAGGGAGGCATCACTTGAAGGTTCTCCATGCATTCTGCGCGCTGGCGGCGCTGTGCGTCGCTCCGCTCGCCTGGGCCGAGGAGCCCGACCACGCGATCCACGAGGAGCTGCGCGGCGTCCTGCGCGAGGTCGTGGCGGCGATCAATAGCGGGCAGTACGACAAGATGTTGCCCTATCTCACCGAGAACGTCGAAGCAACCAGCATCACACAGGAGGTGATGTCCAGTCGAGCCGACGTATCGAAGTACTTCCAGGAATGGTTCGGGCCGGCCGGCTATATGCGCAAGATGGAGATGAGGCTCGACGCCGACGCGCTTACCGAGCTGTCTCCGGACAAGAGCTGGGGGCTCGTCCGCGGCAAGGCGCTCGAGCACTACGAGGCGAAAGACGGCGACGTGTTCGATTTCGACACACGCTGGACTGCGGTGATGGTCCGCGGCGATGACGGCAAGTGGCGGCTGCGCGCCATCCACTTCGGCACCAACGACCTCGACAATCCGGTGCTGACCAAGGTACGGCGCACGCTGATGCGCAACGGCATCATCGCGGCGATCGCCAGCCTGCTGATCGGCGTGGCGCTTGGCTGGTGGATCGGGCGGCGGCGCGGCCGCAACGCGCCAACGGCGGCGGCATAAACGGCGACGGCCCGCGCGCCGATGTCGGACATTCCTGTCTCTCTGCCGACCTTGGCGATCGCCGTGTCGCTGTGCGGCGCGTTGGGGGTGGCGGGCCTCGCCGGCAAGCGCGCTCGGCCACGCCGGGCCGGCCGGCGTTTCTTGCCAGGCCGCGCGGGTCGGCGTGGCGACGCATGGTGGCTCGGCGTGGCCATTGGCGCCGGCGGATTCTGGCTGGGTGCGGGGGCGATCGTCGCGCTGTTCGCCGTGGTCTCGGCGGTTGCACTGGCCGGCTTCCTTGCATCCGGCGAGACCAACGCATCCGGGCGCCCGCTGCATGTCCTGTGCTGCTACCTGTGCGTGCCGATGCAGTATGCGTTCATCGCCGCGGGCCGCCACGATCTGTTCGCCGTCTGCCTGCCACTGGTCGCCGCACTGCTCATCCCTCTGCTGACGATCGCGCAAGGCGAAACGCGCGCGCTCCTCGAACGCGTCGCGGAGCGGTATTGGGGCGTGACCGTGTGGGTCTACTGCGTGTCGCACGCGCCGGCGCTCCTGATGCTCCCGCTCCCGAACTTCGCGGGTGGCAATGCCGGGCTGGTCGCCTTCCTGGTCGTGCTCGCGCTTGCGAGCCAGTGGTTGTGGTCGGTCACTTCCGCGCGGCACGCCATCCGCCCGGACGAAGCGCCGGCGCCGCAGATCGACCTGCGCCCGATGTGGATCGTTGCGGTGGGACTTATCGGCGTCCTGGGCGCGCTGCTGGCGTGGATGACACCGTACTCGCCATTCACGGCCGGCGCGATGGCGCTGCTGATCGCGGTGCCGGGATTCCTGGGCTGTTCCGTGTTGGCGGCAATCAGGCACACGCATCGGCTCGAGAGGGCCGAGGGCGGCAAGTTCGTTCCCGGCGCGCTGCATCCGGATGCGCTCGCGTTCGCGGCGCCGGTCTTTTTCTACGCGGTGCGCGCATGGAGCGCGTGGTGACCGGTGTCCCGACCCGCGCGCCGCTTTTCGGCCGACTCGCGGCGGCGGCCGCGGCACGCCGGCCGCTGGCAGCCGCGGCGCTCATCGTCGATCAGCCGGTTGCGCAGCGGTTCCCGGGAGGGTGGCTGATATGAACGACATGACGGCAGGCCCGAAACTGCGGCCAGTCTACGAGCGAACGTTCCGGACGCACGACGGGGTCGACCTCTTCTACCGGCACTGGCCGGCGGTTCTCGGTCCCGCGCGCGGCGCGATCGTGCTCTTCCACCGCGGCCACGAGCACTCGGCGCGGATGGCGCACCTGGTCGACGAGCTCATGCTGCCCGAATTCGAATTCTTCGCGTGGGACGCGCGCGGCCACGGCCGCTCGCCTGGCGCGCGGGGCGACTCGCCGAGCTTCGGTACGTCGGTGCGCGACGTGCAGACCTTCGTCGACCACATCGGCGCACAGCACGGCTTCAAACCGGAGGACATCGGGATCGTCGCGCAGAGCGTCGGCGCGGTGCTCGTCGCGACATGGGTCCACGACTACGCGCCGGCGATCCGCGGCATGGTCCTCGCCTCGCCGGCGTTCCGGGTGAAGCTCTACGTACCGTTCGCGCTGGCGGGCCTGCGCCTGATGCGAGAGTTCTTCGGCAACTTCTTCGTGTCGAGCTACGTCAAGGCGAAGTTCCTGACGCGCGATCCCGCACGCATCGCGAGCTACGACACCGATCCGCTGCTGTCGCGGGCGATTTCCGTCAACGTCCTGCTCGGCCTGCAGGAAGCGGCCGACCGCGTGGTGGCCGACGCGCAGGCGATCACCGTCCCAATCCAGCTTCTCATCTCGGGGTCCGACTGGGTTGTGCGCCACGGTCCACAACACGCATTCTTCGACCGGCTGGGCAGCGCAGTGAAGGAGCGGCACGTCCTGCACGGCTTCTATCACGACACGCTGGGCGAACGCGACCGCGCGAGCGCAATCGACCGCGTGCGTGCGTTCCTGGTCCGCGTGTTCGCCGCGCCGCGCGTGCGCCCGAACCTCATCGATGCCGACCAGCACGGGCCGACGCGCGAGGAGGCGGACGCGCTCGCCGCGCCATTGGCTCGCCTGTCGCCACGCGGTCTGTACTGGGCCGCGACGCGTGCAAGCCTGCGCTTCGGCGGCCTGTTCGCGGAAGGCATCCGCCTCGGCCATGCGACTGGTTTCGACTCCGGCAGCACACTCGACTACATCTACCGCAACCGGGCGATCGGCCGCACGCTGCTCGGACGCTGGATCGACCGCACCTACCTCGATGCGATCGGCTGGCGCGGCATCCGGCAACGCAAGCTGGATGTCGAAGCGCTGCTCCGCGACGCGGTCGCACGGCTCCGCGCGATCGGGGCGCCGGTGCACATCGTCGACATCGCCGCCGGGCACGGCCGCTACGTGCTCGAGGCCGTGGCCGCCATGGCGGACCGGCCCGACTCGGTGCTGTTGCGCGATTACAGCGCACTCAATGTCGAGCAAGGCACTGCGCTCATCCGCGAGAAGGGGCTCGCCGGGATCGCGCGTTTCATGCACGGAGACGCTTTCGACCGTGCGAGCCTCGCGACGCTTGCGCCGCGGCCCACGCTCGGCGTCGTCTCGGGTCTCTACGAGCTCGTCCCCGGCAACGCGTCCGTGCGAGCGTCGCTCGGCGGCCTTGCCGATGCCATCGCGCCCGGCGGCTTCCTCGTCTACACGGGCCAGCCGTGGCACCCGCAGCTCGAGTTGATTGCGCGCGCGCTCACCAGCCATCGACAGGGGGCGCGCTGGGTGATGCGCCGGCGCACGCAGGAAGAGATGGACCAGCTCGTCGCCGCCGCCGGATTCCGCAAGCTCACGCAGCGTATCGGCGAATCCGGAATCTTCAGCGTGTCGCTTGCGCAGCGCGTGGCTTGAATGACGGCGTCCGTTTACCCTGCACCTTCCGCCGAGGCCTGGCCGTGGCGGCGTGCGCTCGCGTGGCTCGCCTTCCTCGGCTCGTTCTTCTTCGTGAGCTACGGGCTCGCGAACTGGTCGGCGGCGCAGCGCGCGGAAGTGCCGTCGCTGACCTTCGCCTGGGAGAGCGGCATCCCGTTCCGGGCGTGGACGATCCTGCCGTACTGGTCGATCGACCTCTTGTATGGACTGTCGCTCTTCGTCTGCACGACGCGACGCGAGCTCGACACGCATGCGAAGCGCCTGCTGACGGCGCAACTGGTCGCGGTCGCCTGCTTCGTCCTGGTGCCGCTGCGCTTCTCGTTCGATCGTCCCGCCGCCGAAGGCCTCTGGGGCCTGATGTTCGCCGCGCTGGCAGGGTTCGACCGGCCGTTCAATCAACTTCCGTCGCTGCACATCGCGCTGGCTGTCATTCTCTGGGCGCTGTATGCGCGCAAGCTCTCGGGTGTCGCGCGTCTCGCGATGGGGACATGGTTCCTGCTGATCTGCGCCTCGGCGCTCACGACCTACCAGCATCACTTCATCGATGTGCCAACCGGCCTGCTGCTGGGAGCCCTCTGCGTCTGGGCATGGCCGTTCGCCGAGGACGGCGACGGACGCAGCATCGCAGCGCAGTGGCATCTGACACGCGACCCGGTCCGGCGGCGCTTGGCTGCGATCTATACCGGCGGGGCGCTGCTATTGGGTGCGGTCGCGTTTTCTGCTGGCGGCTGGGCGCTGTGGCTGCTGTGGGGAGCCGTGTCGTTGCTGCTGGTCGCGCTCGCCTACGCGGCGATCGGCGCCGGCGCGTTTCAGAAAGGTATGGACGGCCGCTTGTCTGTGGCCGCGCGCTGGCTGTTCGCGCCTTACCTCGCCGGCGCATGGCTCAATTCTCGCGCCTGGACGTGGCGCGACACCCGGCCCGTCGCCGTTGCTGCCGGCGTTTTCCTCGGGCGGGTGCCGACCGCGCGCGAGCTCGCTTTGTCGCCCTTCGCGGGCGTGGTCGACCTGACCGCGGAGTTCGAAATGCGCGCGGGCACCCGCGCACTCGCCGTCGTACCTCTGCTCGACCTCACGAAACCGACCGCCGACGCGCTGGCGCAGGCGGCGCGGGCAATCGAACGGCTGCGCGTGCGGGGACCGGTGCTCGTATGCTGTGCGCTCGGTTGTTCGCGCAGCGCGTGCGCGGTGGCCGCGTGGCTACTCGCCTCCGGTCGTGCGCGCGACGTCGACGCCGCCATTGCGACGGTACGGGCAGCATGCGGGACTGTGGTGCTCGATTCGGGGCATCTCGCGGCCCTGCGCGGACTGATCGCGGCACATGCTTCCCAAGTGCAGGCCGGTGCTGCGGTCCCGCACGGCGACCTGGAGCCCGAGCTGCTTCGGCGATAATCCGGTCTGCCCAACTACACGACGATGCTTTTCGCCCCCGTCATTGCCATGTCCAAGACTCTGTTCTCGCCCTTCACGCTTCGCAAGCTCACTCTCGCCAACCGGATCGTCGTGTCGCCGATGTGCCAGTACTCGGCGGTGGACGGCTGCGCTACCGACTGGCACATCGTGCATTGGAGCCAGTTGCTCCAATCGAGCGCGGGCATGTTCACAATCGAAGCCACGGCGGTGTCGGCGATCGGCCGCATTACCTATGGCTGCCTTGGCCTGTACGACGACGCGTGCGAAAAAGCCTTGCGCGAACGTCTCGCGATCGCGCGCGCGGCCGCGCCGTCGATCCCGGTGGCCATCCAGTTGGCGCACGCGGGCCGGAAGGGTTCGTCGCAGGTTCCGTGGGAAGGCGGGCAACTGATTCCCCTTGCGCAAGGCGGATGGACGCCGGTCGCGCCCTCGGCGATTCCGCAGCTCCCGAACGAGCCGCCTCCGGCCGCGCTCGACACTTCGAGCATCGAACAGATCAAGCGCGAATTCGTCGACGCCGCGCGCCGTGCTTCGCGCATCGGCATCGACGCGCTGGAACTGCATTGCGCCCACGGATACCTGCTCCACGAGTTCCTGTCGCCGCTGTCGAATCACCGCAACGACGCGTACGGCGGATCGTTCGACAACCGCATCCGCTTGCCGCTGGAAGTGTTTTGCGCCGTGCGCGACGTATGGCCGCAGGACAAGCCGATGGGCGTGCGCATCTCGGCGCGCGACTGGGTCGACGGTGGCTGGACGATCGACGATTCCATCGAGCTCGCAAAGCGCCTCAAGGCCGGCGGCTGCGACTGGATCGACACCTCGAGCGGCGGCATTTCACCCGCGCAAAAGATTCCACTCGGACCGGGATATCAGGTGCCTCTCGCGCGCGCAATCCGTCGCGCGACGTCGATACCGACGATGGCTGTGGGCTTCATCACCGATGCGAAACAAGCCGAGAGAATCGTTGCGTCAGGCGATGCCGATCTGGTGGCGATGGCGCGCGCAATGCTTTGGGACCCGCGCTGGCCGTGGCACGCGGCGGCGAGCCTGGGTGCGCAGATTCACGCGCCCCCGCAGTACTGGCGCTCACCGCCGCGCGAGGCTGCCGACGTCATTGCACATGCGAAGCTCGGCATGCGCTGAAGCTCTCGCCGTCAGGTTTGCGAGCGCATCCGGTCATCGGCTTCGAAGTGCCGGCGAGCGAACTTCAAGAGTTGACCGTCGGTGGGGTGATCCACGGTTTCGACGCTCACGACCCGCGCCGCGATTGCGGGCGCGTGCGTCTGCAGGTGCTTGAAGAACTCGAGCTTGGCGGTGGAGGGGCCTACGATCAAGATTTCGCCGGCATCCTTGATCGCGTCGGCGACTTCCTGGTAGTACGCATGATCCGGCGGTGCCTTGCCCGATCCGATAACGCCGTCTTTGTGATGCAGATGGCTTTTGTGCTTGGATTTCGGGTGGATGATACTTGCCTCTGCATCGTCCGGGTTGAAGTGAATGACATGCGCTTCCTTATGATCGATCCAGACGACACAGTGATAGTGGCTCATTGGGTCTGCTTTGCGATGGAGGGGTCGATTATACTGCCGTGTCATGGGCGTGATCGCATCCAGGTTCGCGAGACATGCCGCCCCGTTGTGCGTACGCCGCATCAACTCCACATAGCAGACGCGCTGGTTTCTCGACTCGTAAATGGAGCGCGGTGCGAACGCTCATGCCAAGCCCAAACGCGCGGGGAGCCACAGGGAAAAGGCCGGCACGAAAACCAGCATCATCAGGACGACAAAGAGGACCGCGAGATATTTCATCATCGGTCGCCATACGTTCTCGAGCTTCGTTCCGGTGATCGCACAGGTGGCGAAGAGGCCGAGCCCGATCGGCGGCGAAAACAAACCGAGCCCCATTGCGATGACCACCACGGTGCCGAAATGAAGCGGATGGACACCCAGCTTGAGCGCGATGGGCGCCAGCAGCGGCCCGAAGATGATCAATGCGGGAGCGCCTTCCAGAACTGCGCCGAACAGGATCATCAGAAGCACTGACACCGCGACGAATATGCTGCTGCCGAACTCGTGGCCCAGCGCGATCATGGACGACGACAGATATTGCGGGATTTGCAGAATGGTCAGTGCGTAGGACACGCTCGACGCAGCCGCCACGATGAACAGAATGCTGCCCGTGATGGACCCGGATTGCAGAAACAGCTTGAGGACCGATTTCCACGTCAGCTCGCGAAACGCGAGTCCGCCGACGACGAAGGCGTAGATCACCGCGAAGGCCGAGACCTCGGTGGAGGTCGCAACGCCGGAGGTCACGCCCTTGCCGATCATCAGGATCATCACCAGGCCGACCAGCGCTCCGCCAAGGAGCTTGATCATCGGCGTGCGCACATCGAACGCATCGTCAGGATTGATGCGCTTGCCGAAGTAGACCGCCACCGCGGCCAGCGACAGCGCGAGCACGCCGGCCGGCACCAGCCCCGCCATGAACAGGCCGCCGATCGAAATGTTGGCGACGAAGCCGAGGATGATCATGTTGACGCAGGGCGGTATGGTTTCCGCCATGACCGCGGTTGCCGCGAGCAATCCGGCGGCCTCGTTCGCGTCCTGCCTGGTCCTCCGTACGGCAGGCATCATGATGCCGCCCACGGCTGCGATGTCCGCGAGCTTCGAGCCCGAGATGCCCGAAAAAAACGCGGTCGCGGTGATCATGATGAGATTGAGACCCCCACGCATGCGGCCGAACACGCGCAGCAAAAGCTCGATCAACCGTGCTGACATTCCATTGACTTCCATGACCAGGCCGGCGAGCACGAAAAACGGGATTGCCAGGAGGACGAAGTGATCCATGCCCGCGAGGATCGTCTGCGAATACACGAGCATCGGCAGCGACGGGTCGGACAGGAAGAACAGCAAGGACGCGAACGCAAGCACGAACGCAATCGGTACGCCGAGAATCAGTCCACCGAAAAATCCGGCAAACAGCAGGAACCATGGCTTGATCTCGTAGGCGGGGACCATCGCATTCCATGCCCAGATCGCGAGCGACACCGCGACGACGGCGGCAAAAGTCTTCCGGACCGTCGTGGGCGGACCTGCGAGCGCGTTGACGACTCCGAACAGGGTCATGACAAAGCTGCCGATCACGACCGGCAGCACGAGGATGATCTGCGGCAGGCCGAACGACGTCGTTTGCCCCCGGGAATCGGCGAAGAGCTCGCAGGATGTAAGAAACAGCGCCAGAGAAACGCCGACGATGATCCAGTAGCAGAGCTGGATCAGCGCCGGCTGCCACGCCGCCGGCAGCAGTCCGCGGATGCTGTCGATGCCGACATGCCGCTCGCGGCCGAGGACGGTGGCGGCGCCGAAGAACACCTGCATTACCATCAATGCCCGCGCGATTTCCTCCGCCCAATCCACCGGGTCGTGCAGGAAGTAGCGATAGATCACCGCCACGAAGACGACCAGAACGTCGAGCGCGAGAATGAACCCGGAAAGGTACTCGAAGGTGTGCAGCAGCGCGGTCAACGCGCGCCCGGCCCGGCCGGCGTTGCGGAACGGGACGTGCATCGCGCCTGTGCTATGGCTCATGCGACAGATTTCTGCGATCGCGGTGCAATGCAGCGCATGGAGGCCTTAGGCGTGACCTCCATTCACGCCCCGCTCCTCGGCCGAATGATCAGGTGCGCGCAACCGCGATGGCGTCGAACAAGGGCTTGGTGGTGGGGTATTCCTTGATGAACGAAGCCCATACCTTCGCTTCCATTTCCTTGCGCACCTGCTCTCGCTCCGACTTCGCCATCGGAGTGAAAGTCACGCCCAGACGTTTCAGCTCATCGGTCGCGGACTTGCCCTTCTCGGCGGCGATCCCGCGTTCGTAAGTGGTGGCGTCGGTCGCGGCCTTGAGGAAGGCGGGCCGGATGTCGGCCGGGACCTTGTCCAGGCCGCGCTTGCCGATGACGCAGACCATCGGGCTGAACAAGTGCTCGGTCAGCCAGCAATTCTTGATGATTTCCGCAAACCTGTACTGCAGCACGCTGGCGGTGTCGTGCTCGAAGCCGTCGACGACGCCCGTCTGGAGCGCGGTATAGAGCTCGTTGATGGGGATCGGTGTCGGGATCGCGCCCATGATCTTGAAAGTCTCGATGAACGCAGGTGCGGGCAAAACGCGCAACTTGATGCCCTTGAGCTCGGCCAGCCCCTTGACCGGGTTCCTCGTGTACACGCTGCGCGGGCCGAAATGTGACGCCCAACCGAGTACAGTGCAACCGGTGCGGTCGGAGAGGATTTTCGCCATTTGTTGGCCAACGCCGCCATCCAGAGCCTTGAAGGCGTGCGGATAGCTGTCGAAGACATAGCCGAGATCCAGCATGCCGAATTCCGGAGCAACCGTTGCCCAGATCGACGAGCCGGTAATCATCATATCGACCGAGCCGACCTTGACCTGCTGAACGATGTCCGCTTCCTTGCCCAACTGACTGTCCGGGAAATAGCCGAGCGTGACACGGTCGCCCAGGGCACTCTTTACGTTGGCCGCAAAGCGTTCGTACCAGATGTAGTGCGCTGCGTTTTGATCCGCACTCATCGACGAAGAGATCCGCATCGTGATTGCCGATTGGGCGCGCGCCGGCTTCGCGAAGGTAGCGGACAGGGCAAGCGTTCCGGCAGACGCAGTAGCCAGAAATTGGCGGCGCGAAATCGATTTCATGCGGCTCTCCTCGGCGCGTGTGCGCCATCGTTGATCTTATGGACCAGCGGCGATTCGCAAAGGTCGCGATCGCCGCCGGCGCGTTTCGTTTCGGGAGAGTACCACCGTGCTAGCCGGATAGCACCGCCGGCCGGGTCAGAGCTTGCAATACCGACGGGCGCCCTTCTCGCGCCCGCTACATCGAGGCGCTTACTTCGCTCTCGGCTTCGCTTTCCACAGTCCCAGCATTGCGCCGGTAGGATCGGCGATGATCGAAAGCCAGCCCATATCCATTACTTCCGTAACGTCCTTGCACACCGTGGCGCCCAGCGATTTTGCTTTCTTCGTCGCGGCCTCGATGTCGTCCACCAGGACATAGGAGAGCCACGCGGAGGGCGCGTTTGGCATCGGGTTCTTCATGAGACCGCCGCCGGTACCTTCGTCGCCGACGCTGATCATGGTGTAGGTGCCCGTTGGCATCGGCACGTCTTCCATTTTCCAGTCGAACATCTTGCTGTAAAAAGCCTTCGCCTTGGCGACGTCGTTCGTGTTGAGCTCTACGTGTACAAATGGATTGGCCATTTCGTGTCTCCTGTTGAGTGAGAAAGCGATCAGTGTGAAAGAAAGCGTCCGAGCCGATCCATGCACCCGTTCCAGCCGTGCTGATGCTTGTCGCGCGCCTCCGAATCGGCAAACTGCTCATGGGTCAGAACCAGCTCGGTCCCGTCGCCCGAGGGCTTGAATTCGACAGTCACCAGCGACTCGCGTTCCGGCGTGCTCTCCCACGCCCACGTATAGACGAGCTTCTTGTTGGGCACGATTTCCCGAAACATGCCGCCCACGCGGTGCACCTCGCCACTCGGAGCGTGCATCACGATGCGGTAGCGGCCGCCGACGCGGACATCCGAGGTGACTTCGGCTTCGCCGAAGTCGTCGCTCGGACCCATCCAGTGTTTCACCTGCTCGGGGTCCGTCCACGCCGCGTAGACGGCGGCGACGGGGGTTTTGTAGACGCGCCGGACTTGGAGCCTGGTTTTTTCGTCGGTTGCGATTTCCATGCTTCGATCTCCTTTTTCTCCAGAAACGCGCCCAGGCGGTCGAGCCGCGTATTCCAGAACTGCTCATGGCGCTCCAGCCACGCAAGCGCCGCCTTTAGCGCACCGCCCTTGAGCTGACAGCCCACCACGCGGCCGGTCTTCCTCCGCATGATGAGCCCCGCATCTTCCAGAATGCCGAGATGCTTGATGAATCCCGGCAGCGACATGCCGAACGGCTCGGCGAGCTCACCGACCGAGCGGTCGCCATGCCTGAGCCTGGCGAGCACGGCGCGCCGCGTCGGATCGGCGAGCGCGCCGAAGACGGCGTCGAGCCGGGCGGTCTGATAGTGAACCATAAGGTTAACTGTGAAGGATCATCTCGCCGATGTCAAGCGCCAGGTCTTGTTTCCTATGGACGCACAGGGTCGTGATGCAGCCGGGTCCCATCTCGCGTTCACACATGGCGCGGGAGGTTGGCGGTCGTTGCGCGCGCCGCAGGTGGGTCCGGCGATGAGCTGTCGCCGCATGACAAGAAGACGATGACGGGTGGCACCGCAGCCAGTAGGATATCCTGCAAACACCACTTATCGGGCTCGCGAAAATGAGGGATGGCTCGGCCACAAAGCGGCTGGGAGGTGTGCTGAGCTTGGACGACTTCGAGACAGCCGCAAGGAGGCACCTGCCTCGACCCATCTTCGGGTACGTCGCCGGCGCGGTCGAGACCGACTGGTCGTTGAACGACAACCGGGCGGCGTTCGCGGAGTTTGGCTTCCTGCCGCGAATGCTGGTCGATGTGTCGAAGCGATCGCAGCGGACAACCCTCCTTGGAAAAACGTACGCGACGCCGTTCGGCATCTCGCCGCTCGGCATCAGCGCGCTCTACGCGTACCGCGGCGACATTGTTCTGGCGACGGCCGCGGCCGCGGCGAATATCCCGATGATCATGAGCGCGTCGTCGTTGATTCCTTTGGAGGACGTTGCACGGCAGAGCAAGACGCCATGGTTCCAGGCCTACCTTCCCGGAGACGTGCCGGACATCACGGCCCTCATCGATCGCGTTGCGCGGGCCGGCTTTGAAACCCTCGTGATCACCGTCGATTCGCAGGTCGCGGGCAACCGCGAGAACAACATCAGGGCGGGGTTCTCGACGCCGCTCCGGCCTAGCTTGCGGTTGGCGTGGGACGGGATTACGCATCCACGTTGGCTCTTCGGGACCATGCTGCGCACTCTCCTTCGCCATGGCATGCCGCACTTCGAGAACAACTACGCCAGGCGCGGGCCGCCGATCATCTCGCCGAACGTTCTGCGCGATTATTCCGATCGCGGGCACCTGAACTGGGAGCATTTTCGGTTGATCCGTCGTCTCTGGACAGGACCGCTGGTGATCAAAGGAATTCTCGACAAGGCAGATGCCGTCGCAGCGCGTGAAGCGGGAGCCGATGGAATCATTGTGTCCAACCACGGCGGTCGTCAGCTCGATGGCGCCGTGGCGGCGCTGCGGGTCCTGCCGGGGATTGCGGCGGCGTGTCCGGACATCCCGGTCATGATCGACGGCGGCGTGCGCCGCGGAACCGATGTGCTGAAGGCACTCGCGCTCGGTGCGAAATTTGTGTTCGTCGGCAGGCCGTTCGCATACGCCGCAGCAGTTGCCGGTGCGGCGGGTGTCGACCACGCGATCGGGCTGCTGTCGGCCGAAGTCGACCGCGACATGGCCATGCTCGGCATTCCCGATCTTCAAGAGCTCGGTCCGGGAAGGCTTATGAGGGTCAAAGGCCATCCGCTCGAGTAGCGTCCGAGCAGCGGTCAGGCCTGCGCGTGCGATCGGACAACCAAGCTGCGCGATACATCGCGGGCTATTTACTCATTACCAGTGTCGGCAGCCAGAGCGTCAGCGGCGGCCAGACGGTGATCGCGACAAGCACGATCAGCAGCGGCACCAGCCACGGCAGGATGGCGCGCGAGATCTGCTCGAAGGTAACCTCCGCGATGCGCGCCATGACGAAGAGCACGACGCCGATCGGTGGATGGATCGTGCCGAGAATAAGGTTGAAGATCATGATCAGCCCGAACTGAACGGGATCGATGCCGAAGCTGGTCGCCGCCGGCACCAGGATCGGGATCAGGATCAGCATTGCCGCGAGCGCTTCCATGAAGCAGCCTACTGCGAGCAGGACCACGTTCGAGACGAACAGAAACACCAGCGGTTCGTGGATCGCTGCGACGATCGCCGGCGCGACGGTCTGTGGAATGCGCGAGATCGACATGCACCAGCCGAGCGCCCCCGCGACCATGACCAGAACCATGACGATGCCCGTGGTTTCCGCGGTATTGATGAGGATCGCCGGTAGATCCTTCATCGAAAGCGTCCGGTAAACGAGGAATCCCAGGAAGAGCGCGTAAAGGCAGGCGACCGCCGCAGCTTCGGTCGGCGTAAACAACCCGCTGAACATGCCGCCGAGCAGGATCACGGGCGTCAGCAGCGCCCAGATGCTTTCCTTCAATGCGAGCCATACGTCGCTCAAGCCTCCGAAGGCATGACGCGGCAAACCCTGGCGCGGCGCGATAATCGCCACCAGCGTCATGAGCGACAAGCCCATCAGCACGCCGGGAATGACGCCGGCGAGAAACAACCGGCCTATCGACACGTCCGCGCTGACGCCGTAGATCACCATCGGCAGGCTCGGTGGGATGATGGGTCCGATGGTCGCCGCGGCCGCGCTGATCGCCGCCGCCGTTTCGGGACGATAGCCCGCTTTTTTCATCGCCCGGACTTCGACAGCGCCGGTTCCCGCCGCATCGGCGACGGCGGAACCCACCATGCCCGCGAAAATCATGCTCGACAAAATGCTTGCGTGCGCGTAGCCGCCGCGCAGCGACCCGACCAGCGAAGTCGCGAAGCGGACGATGCGGTCGGTCAGCTTTGCCGCGCCGAGCAGATTGCCCATCAGGATGAACAGCGGCGCGGCGACCAGCGGAAACGAGTTCATCGCCTGCGCCATCTTCTGCGGCACGATGGACGGGGACAGGCCGCTGAAGACGACGAAGGCGAATGCCGCTAATCCCATCGACGCGAACAGCGGCATGCCCATGAGGATGGCCACCAGCCAGACGCCGACGATCTCCAGCATCAGATGGATCATTCGACGATCGTCCCCTCGCCCGCGGCCGGCGGACGCAACTGCGTCGGCCGCCGCAGCGTTTCGATGACCTCGCTTGCGCCCTGCAGCGCGGTGATCGCACCGCCCACCACCATCGGGGCGTACATCCAAGCCATGGAGATCGGCATGGTCGTCGCTTCCAGCTCGTAATTCTTGCCGATCAGCGCCACGCTGTAGGCCGTGACGAGCGCGCCGAAAAGCGTTATCGCCGACTGGATCGCGAGCTCAGCCGCCTGGTGTGCCCGCCGAGGAAGCCTGTCCTGGAAGAACCGGATGCGCACGTGTATGCGCTTGCGGCTGGCCGCGATCCAGCCGAACACCGCGAGCCACACCATCAGGAAGCGGGACAGCTCGTCGGTCCAGATCAGAGGCTCACCCAGCGAGCGCGTCACGGCGCCGAGCGACACGCAACCGAGCAGCGCGCTTACGAGCGCGCAGCAGACGAACACAGACGCCTTGTCGAAAGCGCCGGCGGTGGCGCGAAGCATCGGCATTCCAGTGCGGGAACGGCGGCACGCCAGTCGGCCCGACTGGCGTGCCTGTGTGGTTGATGCGCGATCGATACGCGGTCGGGTCAAAGCGCGGCGATGCGCTCCCAGAGCCCCTTGCCCCATTTAGATTCGAACTTTGCCGGCACGCTCGCCAGCACGGGCTTGCGGAAGCTATCGAGGTCGGGGTGGATCACCGTCATGCCGGCGGCCAGGAAGGTGTCGACGAGCTTGCCTTCCTGCGCCAGGATCTCGTCGTCCTGTGCCTGGCCGTGCGTCTCGACCGCGCGCTTCAGCGACTGTCGCTCCTTGACGTTCAGCGCCTGCCATGCGGGTTCGTTCACGACGATCAGGCGCGGCGTGATGATGTGTCCCGTGAGCACAAGATACTTTTGCACTTCGAAGAATTTGTTGCTCTGAATGGTCGGCAGCGGATTTTCCTGCCCGTCGACGGCGCCCTGGCTCAGCGCCAGGTAGAGCTCGCCGATGTTGAGCGGCGTCGGCCGCGCGCCCCAAGCCTCCGCCATCGCACGGAAGGTGTCGACTTCGGGAATGCGCAGCTTGAAGCCCTTCATGTCATCGATGGTGTTGATCGCCCTGGTTCCTGAGGTGACGTGCCGCTTGCCGTAATACGTCGAGCCGATGACGCGCATCGAACGCTTGGCTACGAGCGCGGCGTTCATCTCGTCGAGCACCGGCGAGGTCAGCACGCGGCGCACGTGTTGCGGATCGCGCCATATGTAGGGCGCCTCGAGGATCGAGAACTGCGGAACGAATTGACCGAATTGCGCCGCACCTTCGTCGACGATCTGGATCGCGCCCGATGACGCCGATTCGATGACGTCGCGCGACGAGCCGAGCTGTCCGGCCGGAAAGGTCTGGATGTCTACCGCGCCGCCGGTGTCTTCGCGTACCTGCTTCGCGACGCGTTCCATCATCGCGACGGACGGGTGGTTGGTCGGCAGCACCGTCGCCCAGCGCAGCGTCGTCGCCGCGCGTGCGCGTCCCGGCAACGCGCCGATCGCCATGCCCGCGAGCCCCGCGCCGATCCACTCGCGCCGTGTCCAACGCATCGCATCACTCATCGCTTCTTCCCCCGTTATCGATCACGTCGAGCCTCGTAGCAGAAATCTTCCTCAGCGCCAGAACTCGCGCGAGGCGATGCGCGCGCCTTCGGCCATCGCCGCCATCTTCGCCCACACGACGTCCGGATCGACGGCCGCCTGCCCGACCCAGGTGCCGAAGCCGCAATCGCTCCCGGCCATTACGTTCTCGCGGCCGACGAGCTTCGCGTAACGTCCGATCCGCTGCGCGACGAGCTCGGGGTGCTCGATGAAGTTGGATTTCGACTCGATCACGCCCGGGATGAGCACCTTTCCCTCCGGCAGCTTGACCTTCTCGAACAGCGCCCATTCGTGCGCGTGACGCGGGTTGGACGCCTCGATCGCGATCGCCGAGGGCCGCGCGCGGAACACGATGTCGATCACGTCGGCGAGCGCGACGTCGCAGTGATGCGGGCCTTCGTAGTTGCCCCAACAGAGATGCATGCGCAGCCGCTCGGGCGGGATGTTCGCCACCGCGTGATTGAGCGCCTCGACGTGCAGTTGCGCCTTCATGCGCCACTGTGCGAGGTTCAGGGTCGCGTACTGGATGTGCCGCCCCATGCCAAGATCGGGGCAGTCGATCTGCAGCACGATCCCGGCGCCGGCGATGGTCTCATATTCGTGCCGCATCGCGTCGGCGATGGCAAAGATGTACGCTTCCTCACTCGGGTAATGCTCGTTGCGGAAAAACAGCGAAACGACACCGGGCGACGCCGCGGTCAGGAACATCTCCTGCGCCTTCACCTTGGCAAACGCGGCCTGCAGATGGTCGACGTCCGTCTTCGCCGCTTGTGGATCGCGCACACCGATAGCCGCGTTGCACGCCGGCGTCTTTCGGCGCGAGCGGCCGGGATCGCCGAAGACGCGTTTAGCGAGATTGGGAAAGGCGACCAGATCCTGATAGACGAAGGTGTTCCCGGTACCGCCGAACCCGGACAGCCGATCCTTGATGTATGTCGCGTAGCTCGGCTTGCTCATCTCGCCGTCGTTGACCACGTCGACGCCGGCTTCGGCCTGCTTGCGCACGACCACCTCGACAGCGGATGCGACGCGCTCGGAGAGCGCCTCAGGGTCGACCGGCACGCCCTCTTCCCTGGCGTACATCATCCGGATCAGGTCAACCGGCCGGGGCAGGCTGCCGGTGTGCGTGGTGAGAAACCGCTCGGTGCTGCGCTTCATGCCATGGATTCTAACTGGGGTCAGAGCACGGTTTGGCGACATGTCCCACCAGCGGGCGCGACCGCATCTCAGTCGAAACTGACAATCTCCACCCAGTTGGCGCCTTTTCCGGTCGGGTACTTGTTAAGGAACTTGAGCGCGCCGCTCCCCTGGTCGATCGCGTAGACAGAAATCGTTTCCGATTTTTCTCCGGTCGCAACGAGGAGTTTGCCTTTGGGATCGATGGCGAACCCGCGCGGCTGGCGCTCGGTGGGCGTGCTGGACAGATACGTGAGCTTGCCGCTTGCGCCATCGACGCTGAACGCACCCAAGGTGTTGCTGGTGCGCTCCGAGATGTACAAGAACTTGCCGTTCGGAGTCATGTGAATATCCGCGGCCCAGATGTCGTTGTCGGTGTTGCGCGGCGGCGGCGCATTGGCGGCGCCGATAGCGCCGCGTGGCGCGCCGGGCCCGAGCTTCGTATCCGGCGGCAGCCCCGAAACCGAGCTCACTTCGGTCAGCAGCCCGGTCTTGCCGTCCACCGAAAAGGTCGTGACCGTGCCCAGCAGCTCGCTCAGCGCGTACAGGTACCTGTTGTCGCCGGACGTGATGAAGTGGCGCGGGCCCGTCATCGTCTTCATCAGGTAAACCGAGGGCGTGTTGGAGCTGAGCTTGCCGGTCTTTTCATCGAAAGTGAACTGGAAGATCGCGTCGCTTCCGAGCGTGGGGACGTAGACGAACTTGTTGCTCTCGTCGACGCGGATCGAATGCGCGTTGCGACCGACCGGAATCACCTGCAGGGGCTCGGCGGCAACGCGGCCGTCGCTGCCGACTGCGTTGACGCTGATGACATGTCCGCCATAGGACGCACCCAGCAGGTAGCGCCCGGTCTTGTCGAGCGAGATGTACGGAAAGCTCTCCGCCAATGGCGAAGTCGCCAACGGCGTCAGTGCGCCCATGTTACGGTCGATGGAATAGACGTGCACCAGATACGGCTTGGATCGCGACGCCGCGTACAGAAAGCGGCGATCGGGGCTCACCACCATAGGCATGACGATGCTCGCCGCCTTGGCGCGCGCGCCCGGCTGCAGCTCACCCGAATCGAGCATCTGATAAACGCCGATGTCGCCGTCCTCGGCGTTCGAGACGTAGACGAATGTTGCCGCCGACACCGGCGCGCCGCCGACAAGCGATGCCATTGCCGCCACGGCGATCCCCCTGGTCAATGTTGCGAAAGCTTTCATGATCTCCTCCCTCGTTGTCTTATAGCGCGAACCCGCATACGGATCGCGGCAGGCTTTTCCGCGGTCATTCAATGCCGTGTCAGTGGAGGCTTGTTCAGCCGCCGAGGTCCTTGGCAATCTTGTCGATGCCGACTTGCGCACACGCCGCGTCTTTCTCACCGCCGGGAGCGCCGGAGATGCCGATCGAACCGATCAGTTCCTTGCCGGCAAAGATCGGCAGCCCGCCCTCGATCGAGGTGATTTTGTCCAGCAGCATGAACCCGGCAAGCCCGGGTTGAGCCCGCTTGGCCATTTCGCCCGACGGTGAGCGCGTCGTGAAGGCCGTGTATGCCTTGCGCATGCTGTTCTCGATAGTGTGCGGATTCACACCGTCGTCGCTCAGCACGACGGCGGTGCGGGCGTGGCGATTTAATACGGTCACCGTTACTTTGTAGCCGTCGGCGCGGCAACGCTCCAGGCCTGCCCTGGCTACATCCAGCGCCGCGTTGAGTGAAATGCCGCGTTCGGTGACGATGGCCTGAGCGCCAGCCATGCCAGGTGCAAAAGCGATGGCTGCCAAGAGAAACATACCCTTGTTCGTTTTCATTGAATCCCTCCTGTGTGATTGGAACTGCGTGACACTCGCCGCGACGCGGCGCGCCGCCAGATCCGGCGCGCGACAAGCGCCGACGGTCCTGAGCCTGATTACTTTCCAAGAATCATGATGAGATCGACGCCGTTGCCCATTGCGGCGTAGCCGGCCCGGTTCGGGTGCAGCTTGTCGCCGGGACCGCCGGTGGTGGAATTGGGCTGATATTCCGCTTTCAGCTCGCCGGTCTTCGGGTCGAGCGTTATGACATCGAAGTCGACCACGCCGTCGAATATACCTGCGTTGCGGATGAAGTTGTTGTACTCCTTCCGCTTCGCCTCGACTTCGGGCGTGCCATGAGTGGGCGTGCTGTTCAGTGCGCCGGTCAGCGTCGCCATGTAAATGCGCACGCCCGGGATGCCCTCGCGCAGTCGCTTTACACCCTCGCGCGCGCCGTCGGACACCGCCTGGGCAGAGGCGCCGGCCGCGCCGAAATCGTTGATTCCCTCGAGCCAGATCACGGCCGAGACACCGGGCAGACTGATCACGTCGCGCTGCAGCCGATCGAGCGCTGACGGTCCACCGGGGATCGGTTTCGTCGCATAGTCGGTCGGCCCGATGACCTGATTGCCACCGATGCCCTCATTCACGACCGCGAAGCGATTACCGGAAGCTGCATGCAGACGTCGCGCGAAAACATCCGGCCAGCGATCGTCGCCATTCAAGGTGGATGCCGTGCCGTCGGTAATGGAATCGCCGAACGCCACGATGACGCGCGTGGCAGGCGGAGCCGTCATCACGACCTCATCCAGAAAATACCAGGAGGTGGACGACAACGGGAACGCGGATTCACTCTCGTCGCTGCCACGCGAGCCGGCGCCGGGAACAGTAAGGTAGGACGTGGTGAGCGCCTTGGCATGCCATGTCATCGGACCGCTTTCGCCTACGACATGAAAGCTCACCGCAAGGCGGCGGCCGATCAGCATCGGGTCAGCAGCGTTCTTCACAAATGGCAGCGAAACCGCGTCGGAGAGGACATCTTTTCCGGGCGCCACCGTGACCGCCTGCTTGCCTCCGAAAGTGACGACGCGGCTTGTGCCACTCAAAAGGGCGCTGCCGCTGGTCTGCAAGGCGATGTACGCACCGTCGAAGGTGACGGGCTGCGTGCCATACGCGTTGGATAGACGAATGCGCGCCTGCTTGCCCCAGATGTCCGGCCGCACGATCATGCGGAAGGATTGGTCGACCGCACCGCGCGCGGCATCAGGGAAGGCGAGTTTCAGCTCCGGCTGCGCGCTGGGGTTGCCGACCGGGTAAGGCCCGTGCGCCGATGCGGTCCACGTGGCAACCCAGTGCGGCGCTTTCGCGGGCGAGGTCTGGGTCTCGGCGGCCTGCGAGAGCGCGGCGTAGGCGAGGATCAATCCAAATACGAATTGTGCGGGACGGTGTGCCATTGGGTTCCTCGTTTATAGCGGCGGCGCCGAGACAGTACACCGCCCCCGGGCAGGAGCCGCTGAGCATCTCAGGTCAGGGAATTTCGTACACCGCCATGTCATCCGCGACGCCGCGAACCGGCAGTCTTCTCGCCGTGGGCTTGATCCCATCCGCCTCGAGCAGCTCGAATGCCGGCGGATGGTCCACGATCGACCCGGTCGCGAGGATCGAGCGCGACACCGCGAGGCACTGCACGCGGGAGGCGATGTTCACCGTCTGACCGAAGTAGTCCTGGCGATCGTTGAGCGTGACCGCGAGGCACGGGCCTTCGTGAATGCCGATCTTCAGCAGCAGGTCCTCGTTCTGGCGCTGTTGGTTCAGCGCGCGCATCGCCTCGCGGATGCGCAGCGCGGCCGCGAGCCCCCGATCGGGTGTCGCGAAGGTCGCCATGACCGCATCGCCGATCGTCTTCACCACGGCGCCCGATTCGGCAGCGATGATCTCTTGCAGGATCCGAAAATGTTCCTTGACGATATCGAACGCGACCAGATCGCCGACGCGCTCGTAGAGATCGGTCGAGCCCTTGAGATCGGTGAACAGGAAAGTAAGGCTGGTGATCTTGAGCCGCTGGTCGATGTCGAGCGTGCTCGTGCGGTAGATCTCGCGGAAGGTCTGATTGGACAACAGGCGCTTGGCAGTGAGGAACGGCTGGCGATTGCCGAGCAGGTCGTGCATCGCCTGCCCGGCGATAAACACGCCCGGCACGACGCGCGTGTCGGTGCGATTGTCAAGCGCCAGGCGCAGGGGGCCGGGCTGCATGACAATGGTGGTGGTGTGGGCGTGCGCCCTGTTGAAAACGATGGACAGCGACTGGCGCTCGCGCGTCGGCTCGCCTTTGACGTCGATGAACTGCGCCATGTGCGTGACCGGATCGAAGACGATCACGAATTCGGCGGGCAGCGTCAGCGACAGCATGGCCTTCTCGCCGGGAGGCAGCTCGACCAGCTCCAGAGAGATCTCGTCGATGGCTTTCTCGAAGGCGTCGTCGGGGAGGTCGATGCCGGAGCTCCAGAAAAGCTGCCGGTAGACTTGGAGGGCTGGGAGATCGTTCGGCGCGTGCGCCGCGATCCGGCGTGTACGCGGCGTCACCGTGAAAGTGACTTCGACCATCTCGTCCAGCGTCGGCTCGTATCCGGCGGCGCACAGCGCGCACCCGTACTCGGTCTGATTCACAGTCTTGAGCGAAGCGCCTGCGTCGAGTACCCCGCCGCACCCGGGGCAGAGTACATTCCACGACATCTCGAACAGCCCCAGCCGCGCGGCGTGCAGGAACGCCGCGATGACGCGATCCTCGTTCAGGCCCGTCTTGGCCGCAAAGGCCATGGCGTTGATGCGATTAAGACGGTTATCCGGCGCGTCCCGCACCAGCGCCTCGATGGCGCGCACGACGTCGGGATCGGCAGACTCCCGCAATGCAGCGAAAAGGGTCTGCGCTTCGGTCATCAAAAAAGCTTACGCCGAAACGCGCTGTGACGGTATAGGATTCGCAATGCACGCCGGACGGGCAACGTGAGATCGAGCATGCGTTCTGGTCGCCTCGCTGACTTGGCCGGCCTGGCACCGATGTGACAAAATGAGTGCAGAGCGCGCCCGCGCCGCCGCCGACCCGAGGAGGAACCATGAGCATGCTTTCCACCGACGAGCTGGAAAAACTCTCCGCCGCCGAATCGCTGTTCCCATCGCCGATTCCCGTGCAATCGATTTCGAGCGACGAATTCATGCCTGGTTTGCAGACGAAGAAGCAACGCGAATTCGAGACTCGCGTCAAGGAGATGGGGACGCGGATGGCCAAGCGTCTGGGCATAAGCCGGCGTCGCTTTTTCCAGACCGCGGCCGGCATGGCGGCCGCCTTCCTCGCCATGAACGACACCTATGGGCCGATCTTCGGCGTCTCGGCTGCCGAGGCCGCCGAGCCCGAGCGCGCGGACGATCGCGCGAAAAAGCTCTCCGGCCAGTTCATCATGGACATGCACACGCACTTCCTGCGTCCGGGCACGAAGATCATGACCTTCGTCAACCAGCGCAAGGCCGTCGGAAAGGCCGGCTGGAACCCCGGGCTCGCCGGCAAGGATCAGACCATCGACGACCTGATGTTCACCAACTATCTGAAGGAAATCTATCTCGACAGCGACACCAAGGTGGCGTGCATCAGCGGCGCGCCTTCGGAGGTGCCGGAGGATTGGTTCCTCACCAACGAAATGAAGGCGCAGGCACGCGCGGACGTGAACGGGCTTGCGGGCAGCAAGCGCATGCTCGCGCACGCGATCTTCACCCCCGGATACGACGGTTGGATGGAGCAGATCGATCACGCGATCAACGATCTCAAGCCCGACTCGATGAAGGGCTACACCATCGGCGACAACACCAACAAGAATCTTTCCAAGCATCCCTGGCGCTTGGACGACGAGAAGCTCGTCTATCCGGCATACGAAAAATTCGCCAAGGCGGGTCTGAAGAACGTATGCATTCACAAGGGCCTGTTTCCGCCTTCGGTGGAGAAGCAGTTTCCGAGTCTGCTCGAGTACTCGGACGTGCGCGACGTCGGCAAGGCTGCGAAGGACTGGCCGCAGCTCAACTTCATCATCTACCACGGCGGCTACCGCTTTGCCGGTGGCGGCTCGGTCGAGGACGCGTGGGCGCAGTTCGAACAGACCGGACGCATCGAATGGATCACCGATCTGTCGGAGATTCCCGCCAAGTATGGAGTCAAGAACGTCTACGCCGACGTCGGCCAGTTGTTCGCCCAATCGACGATTGCCGATCCACGCGTGTCGGCGGTGATGGTCGGCCAGCTCATCAAAGGAATGGGCTCGGATCACGTCTGCTGGGGCACCGACGCGATCTGGACCGGCTCGCCGCAATGGCAGATCGAGGCGCTGCGTCGCCTCGAGATCCCGGAGAACCTGCGGAGCAAATACGCGCTGCAGCCTCTCGGGGCCGCCGACGGTCCGGTCAAGACGGCGATTTTCGGCGGCAACAACGCGCGCTTGTACAACTACAAACCTCAGCACCGGGCGGCGCTCGAGGACGACCGGCTCGCAAGCTACAAGGAGCTCTACGACAAGCACGGCGCGGGGCGGACCAATCTCGCGTACGGTTACGCGCTGAAGACCGCGTAACGACGCCAACTATGCCGTCGGGCGTCGCGCTGAAGGCTGTGAATCCGGGGCCCCTCGCCGGAGGCTCGCGCCTTCGGCCTCCGTGGACCCTCACTTCAGGATGATCCGAGACATGTCGGCCTCAAGCGGCGACTCGCAATTCCCGACGATCCCCACGCTTCGCGCCGGGGCGACCGGCGACGCCGGAGGCTCCCGCCGCTCCTTCCTCGCCGCAGCGACGGCGGCATGCGCGGGCCTGTCGATCCGCGCTGACGATGCTCGCGCGGAATCCGGAACGCTCGCCGAGGTCATTGGCACCGCGCACTGGACGGTCAAGCGCGCTGGCAGCGACAACGTCAAGCTCTTCCTGTGGCGCAAGCAGCTCAAGAATCGCGTCGCCGGCGGCGCCTCGGACAAGGAGACCGGGACGATACTCTTCGTGCACGGATCGTCGGTGTCGGCGACGCCGGTGTTCGACCTGCAAATTCCCGGAAGGCCGGAGACTTCCACCATGGACTGGTTCGCTCGCCGCGGCTACGACACCTGGTGCGTCGATTGCGAAGGCTACGGACGCTCGGACAAGTGGCGGCCGGTGAACGCGGATGTGTCGTGCGGCGCCGACGATCTCGCCTGCGCGTCGGAGTACATCCTGAAGCAGGGCGCCGACCGGAAGCTATTGCTCTACGGAGCCTCGTCAGGCGCGCTTCGCGCGGGCTTGTTTTCGCAAAGATATCCCGATCGCGTGCAACGTCTCGCCCTCGATGCGCTGGTCTGGACCGGAGAGGGAAGCCCGACGCTCGCCGAGCGCAAAAAGAGGCTGGAGGAATATCGCGCCAACAACCGCAGGCCGATCGATCGCGCGTTCGTGCGGAGCATCTTCACCCGCGACCATCCAGACACCAGCGATCTCACGGTGGTCGACGCGTTTGCCGACGCGGTGCTCGCGCTGGACAAGTCGGTGCCGACAGGAACCTACATCGACATGTCGGCGAATCTTCCCGTCATCGATCCGGAAAAGATCTCCGTGCCCATCCTTATCATGCGTGGCCAGTGGGACGGCATTGCGTCGTTTCAGGATCTCGCTAATTTCTTCGCGAGGCTCCCGAACTCCGACAAGCAGTTCGTCGTCATGCCGGGCATTGCACACACCAGTACTCGTTCGAAGAACTGGGCGCTCGTCTATCACCTGCTCGACGCTTACTTCAGCCAGCCGGCGCCGGTGTACACCGGTTGACCGTCCGCTCACCTATTCGCCATACATCTCCACGATCAATCGCCTGACGCGCGCCGCGTCGACTGCGGGAAGATCGTCCAAACGTTTCAACAGGCGATTGTTGCTGATCGTACGAATCTGGTCGACCGCGATCTCCGCCTTTCGCCGGACGCAGGTGACGGGGATGCGGCTGCGCCAACGGGGGTGCAGCCTGGTCGTGAGAGGACAGACGACGATGGTGTCCAGATTCCGGTTCATCTCGTCCCTGCTGACCACAACTACCGGACGCGTCTTTGCGATTTCCGCGCCACGTGTCGGATTCAGGTCCGCGAGGTAGATAACGTAGCGGTTGACCTCAATGGTCACCAGCGCTCCGAGGGATCGAGCCCGTCGGCAATCGTTGCATCGAAGTCGCGCCAGTCTTCCCGTTCGCGTGCCATCGCCTTGAACGTTTCTTCCCAGGACAGCCGCTTGTCGTGCTTATTCCGAAAGACCAGCGCCTCCTCGTGCGCTTCGAGCACGATGGTATCTTCGATGGCATAGCGCTCGATGATCTCCTTGGGCAGCCGCACTCCTCTGGAGTTTCCGATCGGCACAAGCTTGAGCTCGACAGTCTTGCGGGTTTTCATATGAAGGTTGGGCCGGACTGATGTAATTACTGTATATACATCAGGTATGGCCGTCAAGCAAGACTGACTTCTGAATGGCGTTGAGTCAGACGGCCGCGAACAGCCGCCACTCTCCGGAAACGCGTTTGAGGATATGGGCGCCGCGGGCTCTAACGCTTGTCCTCCGGCTTGCCGCCCTTTTCACCTTCTGAAGCATGACTCTTTTCGCCGCCCCGCGGCGCTCCTTCGTGCACTGCCGGCGGAGCGCCGCCCTGCTGCGCGGGGCTCGCACGACGCATTTCCTGCGGTGCCTGTTTGGTCGACGGCGGAGGACCGCCCTGCTGCGTGGGACTCGCGTGCCGCATGTCCTGAGGTGGGTGGCTCACCGACGGCTGGGGTCCAGCGCCTGGCGCGCCCTGAGCGCTCCGGTAGTCCCGCGACGGTACGCCGCCTTCGCGCGGCGGACGATTGTCACCCGAAGGCTGCGACCCGCGACTGCCTGTGTGCGCAGGCGGACCCGGCGGCGGCCGGTTCACCTGGCTCTCAATGCGCTCCCTGGACGGAGGCAGCGTGGCCCGCGGTGGCGGCCCCGACGGCCGGACGTGCTGCGGCGCACGGTGCTCCCAATAGTCGCGCCGCCCGTACCACGGCCGCCCGCGATAGTACCGGTCCCAGTACGAGCCGACCGAGAAGGTAACGATCGGAATGCCGAAGCTGGGCGCGTAGGTGTAAAACGGAACGCGCGCGCCCTGATAGACATAGTTCAAGTACGGCGCATAGACCCAGCCACGGTTGTCCCCGAAGACAACGTCGCACCAGCTCCAGTCGTCGAGACATCCCATCACTTGCACAGGCGCGCCGCCGCCCAGCGTCGCGACCGGCGGATACGAAGTATCGGGGCCGGCACGTACGTTGACGGTGCGGGTCGTGTAGGCATCCTGGGCCGACGCGCCGATTGGAATAGCCGGCAGAAGAGTGGCGAGACCGACGATCAAAAGTTTGCGCATGATGGGCTCCCGGAAGTCGGTTTGTCGGGCGAGTGTACCGTTTTTATACCTAATTTCGGCGCATTCGGGATGTTTGAGCGTTTGCCTCCCGACAAGGTTCGCAGCATAAGGCGTCCGGCCGGGAAAGTTCAGCGTCGCTGCCGCGCAATTCAGGCCTGGCGTTGCGTACCACTCCCACCGGAGGCCACGGACACGATCGCGGTGATGTTCGCCGCCGACAGCTCTTCGACTTCGTACCCGGCGGCGATCCACGCGTCGAGCCCTCCATGCAGCGGACGCACTTTTTTGAAGCCGGCATTCATCAGAATCTTGGCGACCTGCGCCGCGGACGCCTCGTTCGGGCATGTGCAGTAGAGGATGATCTCGCGGTCGCGCGGCAGGTCCTTGACGTGGTGGTCGACGGCGTGGAGTGGCACATGCAGCGCTCCGGGAATCCGCCGCGGGTCCAGCGCCAGCCCCGTCGGCGACCTGACGTCGACGATCACCGGCTTTGCCCCGGTGTCGATGAGGCGATACAACTCATCGACGCTGATTCGCGCCATGCGCAGCATCATGAAAAAGCGCCGCCGCTCCCACCATTTGAATGCGATATACGCGGCCAAGAGCGCGACTATGATCACGACGGCCATCGAACCTGTGTCATCCAGTCGCCTCAGGAGCCACTCCATCTGCGGCCCGAGCAACACCCCGCCGACTAGCCCCGCGCCTACCCAGAGGGCCGCGCCCAAGGAATTGAAGAAGAGGAACCGCGGCCACGCAATGCGCGTGGCGCCCGCGAGCGGCGGCGCGATGGTCGCCAGGCCCGGAACGAACTTCGCGATCACCAGGACGCTCACGCCCCAACGCTCGAAGCGCGTCTGCGTTTCGCTTACACACCAGTCAGGGGTCAGGGAAATCCGGCACAGCATCTTCATGACTCGGTTCCCGAGGCGTCGCCCCGCGATGTACCACGCGATGTCGGCAAGCAAGCACGCCACCAGCGCGACCGCAAACAACAAAGGCATCGACAGCTTTCCCTCGGTGGCGAGGGCGCCGGCGACGACAAGCGTCGGAAGGGCGGGCACCGGAAGGCCGATCTGCTTGATCAGCACGTTGGCGAACACCAGCGCCAAGCCGTAGTGGCCGATCAGTGAAGCGAGGTCAAGCGTCATGGCTGTTGCACCAGCCCGATGTCATCGACTATCTTAAACCCGTGCCCTTGTCCGGTATCCTGACGCTGTTGCTCGGATTGCTCGCCTGCATGCCGGCGTCGGCGCGCGAGTGGCACTTCGACGTCAGCGTCGACGGCTTGCCGATCGGCTCACACGATCTCATTCTTCGCGAAAACGGCGACGCGCGATCGGTTCAAAGCGACATGCGCTTCGGCCTGCTCGGCGTGAATGCTTATCGGCAGCACGCAGAAGAAACCTGGCAGGCGAATTGTCTCACGCGTCTCGACACGCGGACCGAGGAAAAAGGCAACGTGACGACGGTCACGGGCCGTCTGGACGGCGATGGCTTCGAGATCGATGGATCGCGCGGGCACGAGCGGCTGGCTCCATGCGTGATGAGCTTTGCCTACTGGAACCCACGGGTGCTGAAACAGACGCATCTCTTGAATGTTCAGACCGGCGCCTGGACGCCCGTGACCGTGCAGCCGCTGGGCAAAGAGCAGATCGAGGTGCGAGGAAGCTCTGTCGCAGCTGACCACTTCCGCATCGATACCGAGAGGAACCGCATCGAGTTGTGGTACTCGCCCGAGGGCGAGTGGATCGGCTTGCGATCGACGACGCGAAACGGGCATGTACTGGTATATCGATTGCGATGATCGCGGGTTCGCTCGAGGTTTGGTGCGGCGGGCTCGGCCCCGTTCAGTTGCGCTCAGTTACCTAAGGCTGCGTCGCCGGCACTCCCTAGCGCGCGCGGATCGAGCGTAAGATTGTCGCCGCTGCCGAGCAAGTCTGCGCGACATCATCGCAAGGAAAAAAGATCGTGGACGCAAGAAAAGTTTTGTCGCGCGAGGTGGCGCTGGCCAACCGCATCATCGAACGCTTCGGACTCTCGAACGCATTCGGCCATGTCAGCGCGCGCATTCCGGATACGGAAACGTTTCTCTTTCCGCCGCGACGCTCTCCCGGATTCGCCGATGAGAACGAGCTTTTGGTTCTCGACACGGATGGAAAAGTGCTCTCGGGCAGGGGCACGCCGAACAGCGAGCTCTGGATTCACGCCCGCGCCTACGCGGCGCGCGCCGATATCGGCAGCGTGGTGCATGCGCATCCGCCGGCCTGCGTATGTCTGACCCAGATCGGCCAGCCGCATCGCATCGTTCACAACCAGGGTGGAGCATTTGCGGATGGTGTCGCTGAATTCGAGCGCATCGGCCTGATTCGCACGCGCGAGCTGGGCGATCTGCTGGCGCAGCGGCTCGGCAACGGCATCGCGGTCATGATGCGCGGTCATGGTATTACGACGGCTGCGGCGGACGTGCGCACCGCAACGATCGCGGCATGCTTTCTCGAAGAGAGCGCCGCCTTGCAGCTGCGCATGCTCGCCGCGGCCGCCGGCGATCCTGGGCGCATTCGTGCCTATACGCCGGAAGAAGCCGATCGCGTGCGCGATCAGCTCGCTCCCGGCATCGTGGAGCGCGCGTGGGAATACTATGCGGCCGTCGCGGAGCTTAGGCCCCTGGGCGGGTAAAACCGGCGGTCAGTCGGCGGTTGCGCCGGTGCGGCGGACCAGCTCGGCGAATTTCTTTTCGTCTGCGCGGATAGTGTCGGCAAGCTGCTCCGGCGTCCCCGGCGCCGCGTCGAAGCCGAATCGCTGAAGTTGCTCCAGAATTTCCGGATCCGCGAGCTGCCTGTTGATGTCCGCATTGATCCTGCGCACGATTTCGGGTGGGGTACCGCGCGGCGCGACCACCGCAAGCCACGCGTCGACCACCATGCCGGCGGGACCACCCGCCTCTTCCAGCGTCGGCACGTCGGGCAGCGTCTTGAGCCTGCGCTTGGCGGCAATCGCGATCAGCTTGAGGCGCCCGCTTTGCATCAGCGGGAGCGCGGAGCCGAGGGTCGAGAACGCCCAGCCGACGTCGCCACCCGCGATCGCCACATACATCTGCGACTGGTCCTTGTAGGGAACGTGGATCATCTTGGTGGCGGTGAGAAACTCGAACTCCGCACTCCCGAGATGCGACGGGCTTCCGACGTACGACGATCCATAGGACACCGTGCCCGGATTTGCCTTCGCCGCAGCGATCAGCGCCGGCACGCTTTGATAGGGCCCTGTGGTCGACACCGTCAGGAAAAACGGCGTGTGATAGAACATCGCCACCGGCACGAAGTCCTTGCGCGGATCGTAAGGCAGCGTCTTGTAGAGCGCCGGATTGATGGCCACGTGCGCGTTGCTCACGACGAGAAGCTCATGGCCGTCGGGCACGGCGTTTTTCACCGCCTCGATTGCGATAAAGCCGCTCGCTCCCGGCTTTGCGTCGACGATCACCGGTTGCGACCAGGCCTTCGACAGCTTGTCCGCCATGATGCGCGTGAAGATCGCAGGTCCCGCTCCGGCGGCGTACGGCGCCGTGATCTTCACCACCTTCGAAGGGAAAGTCTGCGCGAGCGCGAGCGTAGCCCATCCGAGCCATGCCGCAATGAGAAGAACAAGTCGTTGCCGGGTTGTTGGATTCATGGGAAGAGGGGCCGCAATTGCCGGTCGGTCAGATATTGTTGCAGATAGTCCGCACTCGCGTCACGATCCGCGAACCCGACATAGCCGTCGGGACGGATGAGATAGACCGCGCCGCGAGCGAAGCCGGCGGCGTGCATGGCGTGCTGCCATGGAAACGTATGCAGCGGCAAGCCCGCTGCCTTGCACACGCTCGGAATCGGCGCCACGGCATCGCCGTAGACGTGCAGCTGCCAGTCGAGCGACGAGAGCGGAGCGAAGTTGTCCGGATAGCCCGCCGGCGACGGATCGAGCTTGACCCACGGCAGACGGTCGCCGGCGCGGATTTTTCCCGCGATGCCGGCGCTTAAACTGCTGTGACGATAATTGATCGCGGTCTGCGACACGGTGCGAAACATGAATCGTCGCGCGGCGCTTATCGCAAGAATCGCAGGCAGCACACGCGATACGACGTGCAGGCGCACGAATCTCGCGAGGGGGCCGTCGCTGGTGACGAGCTGAAAGGCCCGATCGGTCGTAGCGACCAGCCGTCGCGCAAAGGCGATCCGTTCGACCTCGAATGTGTCGAGGATGGCGGGATCGGCGCGGCCTTTCAGTACCGCGGCGAGCTTCCACGCCAGATTGGTGGCGTCGCCGATGCCGGTGTTCATTCCCTGGCCGCCCACGGGACTGTGGATGTGCGCGGCGTCGCCGAGAAGAAACACGCGCCCGGCGCGGAAATGAGCGGCGACCCGATGATGCACACGATAGGTGGAGAACCAGTTCACGCGCTTCACGTCGATGCCCATGCGCTCGATGACATCGCGGCTGACGTCTTTCCATTGCAGCGACTCCTGACGCGATTCCGACGTTTCCTCGACGGTGCCGATGAGGCGCGCGCGTCCGTCGCCCTTCATCGGAAACACGCCCAGAAAGTCCGCCTCGTCGAGCGCAAGGTTGAGCTCTCCGTTCATCACGGGACCGCTCGCTTCCACGTCGGCGACGTAGAACATGTGCCGATACGTTCCTCCGGGAAAGCCGGCGTGCACGGCATCCCGCACCACGGAGTGCGCGCCATCGCAGCCCGCTAGAAAGGCCGCCTCGCAGGTTTCCTCGCCGCCGTCTGCCTGCTTGAGCTTGACCGCCACGCCGTTCCCACGGTCCTCGAAGCCCACGACCTCGGTGGGCCGTTCGATCCGAACGCCGTTTTCCGAGAGCCGCTCGATGAGAAACCGCTCATGCTGATCCTGCGGAAAAATAAGCATGTAGGGGTACGGGCTCACGCCGGCGCCCATATCGCCCAGGAAAACCCGTGCTCTCCTTTTGCCGCGCACCCATAGGTTGATGGCCACGAACCGAAGCGCCTGCGCGGCGACGGCCTCGGCGATACCGATCTGGTGGTAGAGCTCGAGTATGCGGGCGTGGACCACCAGCGCGCGCGATGTCGTGCCGGGCTCGGCCACCTTGTCGACGATGCGCACGCGCACACCGAGCCGCTCGAGCCAAAGCGCCAGGACAAGGCCGGTCGGTCCGGCGCCGGCGATCAGGACATCGGTGTCCATTGCATGCTTAGCGTTGTTGCTCCGCGCGCTGAATCCGCTCCGCGGTGACGGGATGGGTGCTCAAATAATGAAGAAGCGAGCCCGAATCTTCCTTCGCATGCTGTTGCAGGCGCAGCCGACGCATCAGGTCGGCGAACGCCTGCGGCGACTGGCGGTGCCGTTTCAACATTGCAAAGCCATAGTCGTCGCCCTCCGATTCGAACCCCGTGAATAGCGCGTGAAATCGAAGCGGCAGGTCGTCGACGGAACCATTCCGCAGTCGTTCACGCGCTTCCCCGGATGACGTCGGGCAATTGTACCGGGCTTCCGGCACCGGCAGCCGCCGACAACGATGAGCGAACGTTGTTCTGCGGGTTCCACTTGGGCGCTGCACGCGGCATACCCATCTCGAGTCACTGCAGCCGAGAGCTTGTGCTAGTACACTAGATTGACTGCCACGAACTGTCGTTGCGATCCAAAGACCGCTGCCATTTCAATGACCGCAAAGGAAGAATGGGCGTTTCCACGCGAGCTCCAGCCTCGCGCGGGGGAGGTCGAGTTCGACCTATCCGCGGCGCTCAGTGCGGTCGTTGCGCTTCGCGCGGATGTTCCGGAGGATGCATTTACTGCTTCGATACTCGGCACCGAGCGTACCGGAAACGGCGTCGTCATTCGCGACGACGGCCTCATTCTTACCATCGGCTATTTGATCACCGAAGCCGAAACCATCTGGCTCACCGCTAACGATGGCAGCGTGGTACAGGGCTATCCGCTAGCGTACGACTTCACCACCGGCTTCGGACTGGTGCAACCCCTGGGCCGTCTCGGCGTCAAGCCGCTGGTGCGAGGCTCGACCGCGCTGGTCGAGACCGACGATGACGTAATCGTCATTGGCCACGGCGGTCACGCGCACGCGCTCAAGGCGCGGATCATCGACAAGCGGGAGTTCGCGGGCTACTGGGAGTATGTGCTGGACGAAGCGCTGTTCACCGCGCCGGCTCATCCCGAGTGGAGCGGTGCAGCGCTGGTCGGCGACGACGGACGCCTGATCGGCATAGGATCGCTGCTGGTGCAGGAGCAGGTCGAGGAAGACACCGTTCACGGCAACATGTTCGTCCCGATCGATCTGCTTCACCCGATCGTCGACGACCTGGTCCGGCAAGGCCGACGCTCGGGACCGGTGCGCCCCTGGCTCGGCCTGTACGCCGCAGAGGTCAAGGAGCGACTCGTAGTCAGCGCTCTCGCCAGCGGTGGGCCCGCCGAGCGCGCGGGAGTGCAGCCCGGCGATGTGGTGCTCGAAGTCGGGGGTCAGCGCGTCTTCGAGCTGGCGCCTTTTTTTCGCGCGATGTGGCGCCTGGGACCCGCCGGTACCGAGGTACCGCTGGTGCTTATTCGCGATGGCACGCGCGTGGACGTGAAAATCCGTTCGGCCGATCGCGGCGACTTTCTCAAAAAGCCGCGTCTCCAGTGATGTGCCAGGCGGGATGCACGCGACGACGGAACGTCGCCAAGTTGGAAGCTGGACCGGAAGGTCGTCGTCGCCGCAAGCTTGCATCCGCTCAACGGCGCCCGAGGCGCGCCAGCAACGGCAAATGATCGGATGCGACGCGCGCCAGGGGGCTTTTGTGGATCCAAAGCCGATCGAGCAGCCCTCGCGGCTCGATCCAGATCCGGTCGAGCGCGAAGATCGGCGCGCTCGCGGGAAAAGTTGCCACGGCCGGCGTCCTCTCGAAATGGGTATGCAGCCAGCGCAACGGTCGGCCCCACAGGAACCATTCGTTCAGATCGCCCATGAGCACGGTGGGAACGGGTACTTGCGTCTCCAGAACACGCAAGAGCTGCTGAATCTGGGCACGGCGTTCGGCCGGACGCAAGCCCAGATGAGTCGCGATAACGCGCAGCGGATCGCCGTCGCAGTCGAGCAGAACATCGAGCGCGCCCCGTGCCTCCCGCTGTTTGAACGTGAGATCGATGCGTGTGGTCTCCTGCACCGGATATCGAGTCAGCAGGCAATTGCCGTATTCGCCGGTGCTTCGCAGCCGCGTCGGGCCGGCAACGGCGATGTAGCCGGTGGCATCGCGGATATAAGCGAGCACGTCGGTTCCTGCGACGTGCGAACCGATTTCCTGCAGCGCGATCACATCTGCGTTGAGCTCGGCGACCACCGCCGCGATCCGCTCCGGAGCGAACTCTCCGTCGGCGCCGACGGCATCGTGGATGTTGTAAGTCGCCACGGTCAGCCAGGGTCGCAGCGGCGCTGCGGACCTCATTTCGCTCATTTCCCGTTCACTGCTCGGCCACTTTTCAATCGCCGTGGCTCATCCGTGTTCCTCGCGCGCGCCGAGCCGCGAACGCAGCAGGAGCGCGCCTGCCAGCGCCACGCCCGCGATCAAGGCGAGCAGGGTAAAGGTAAGTGGCCCGGGAGTGCGCACCGCGGCCACGATGCGGTCGACGAACAGGACGAGCACCAGCGTGCCCGGTCCCATTCCGAGTATGGTGCCGAGGACGAAATCGCGGAACGCGATATGCGACGCGCCGGCGATCAGGTTGATGATGGTAAAGGGCGCGATCGGCAGCATGCGAACCACAACGACGGCGATCAAGCCGCGCTTCGCGATCCGGCGGGAGAGCGCGTTAATGCGCTTTCCGGCGACCCGCCGCACCGTCGCGCGTCCGAGCTTGCGGCCGAGATGGTAGATGAAGATCGCGCTCAGGGTCTCGCCGACGAGCGCATAAACGAATCCCAGGACCGGCCCGAAGACGATGCCGGTGACTGCAATCATCACCGTCACCGGCAGCACGACGAGGCCGCCGATCACGTACGCCGCCACGACGATCAACGGGGCAAACGGACTTTCGGCAAAGGCGTCCGCCATGCCGGCCAGCGCCTCGGTGTTGATCAGCTCGCGCAGCGGCGTATAGCGCCAGGCAAGCGCCAGCGCGACAAGCAGAATGATGACGGCGACGACGGCCGCGCTTCGCACCGCGATCGAGCGTTTTTCGGAGCGCGACACGACTTGTTCGACCAGCCGCCCGGTGTCGATCGACTCTTCCGGATCGAGCAGCGAATGATCGGGGACGAGCGCGCTCCAGTCGTCTTCGGTCGGCGCCGTCAGGGGTTTGAGCGAACGGCCGGGGCCGCGCAGGGCTTCGATGCCCGCGATCAGGCCGCCCTTACTTCTTACCGCCTCGGCGACCGCTCTCTCGTCTCGGGCAAGATGTTCGGCAAGCAGGCGGTTGCGCAGTAGCGCGATCGCGTCGCTGATCTGCTCGTCGCCCTTCGCTTCGATCGCCAGGTTGCATTCGGTATCGAGGCCCATCGAGCGTCCGCTCAGGTTAGCCGATCCGATGGTGAGGAACTCGTCGTCGACGATCAGAATTTTGCTGTGAACGTTGAGGCAGGCCGCCTCGGCGGCGCAGTCGTCCAGCCACGGGCAATAAACACGATAGCGCTGGTGCCGGTCGGCGCGGACCAGATCGCCGTGTATGCGGGCGCGAAGCACTCCCATCGTCGATGTCTCCAGCCAGCCGCTTTGCGTCGAGGGCGAGATGATGGCGATGTCGGGCCCTGCGTCGCGCTCGAGCGTCGAGGCCAGCGCTTGAGCGATGGTGCGCGAAGTGAAGTACTGGTTTTCGGCGAAGATCGAAGTCTTGGCGGCGGCGATGGCATCGAGATGAAGATCGCGCACCTCGAACACGCCCGGGTGGTCCTCGAAGCGTGGCTCGGTGCGCGCAATGGCCACGTCCACGTCGGCGAGGTCCGCGCCGTTTGGCAAAGGCCAGCTATCGCCGTGCGCCACGGTGTCGAGCCGGCGCGCCTGCCGGCCTGTCGCCGAGTACCAACGCTCGCGCGCGAGCTCGCCCAGTGCGCCGGCGGCGCGGCCGCTGACGACCACCCCGAGATCGTGGAACGGCGCATACGCGGTGCCGTCCGGATTGCGCCGGCGTGCATCCCCCGGCAAGTGTTCCGGCGTATCCCAGCGGTTGATGGTCAGGTCGAAGCCGCTGACGAAGCCGACACTGTCATCGACGACGATGAGCTTCTGGTGGTGCGATGCCCCGATCGGATGGCGGTCGTCGAGCTGGAACTTGAGCCTTTGCTGCATGCGCGAGGTGAGCCTGAGCTCCGTCAGCCACTCGCGTTCCAGCGCGAACAGCAAGGCAAAGTCCCAGCTGAGAATGTAAGCGTTGAGCTGCGGCCGCGAGGCGAGCAGCGCGCCCAGAAAATCGCCAAGCGCGTCGGGCCATCCGTCGTTGGCGCCTGTCGGCACCAGCTTCATGCGGCTGTCGATGTCCCAACCGACGATGAAGATCGTGCTGCGCGCGTTGGCCATCGCTCTTCGCACTGCGCCGAAATATTGTTCGCCGTCGACGAGCCAGCTCAACTTCCGGGCGCGTTCGATACGCCAGCAGGTCTTACCTGGCACGAGCAGGTTGGTTGCTTGCTCGGGGCGATGTCGACGCGCGGCAGCAAACGTCAGCGGTTGGTTCATGCTAGTGGACTGAGTCAGAAATTCGCTCGATAGTTCGCGGCGAAAACGGCCGTCATGCCGCGTTGCTCGGCCTCACCGTACCAAGAGGTACGCTTTCGGCCTCGCGCCTTGCCTGACGGCCGTTTTCATCCGCTCCTTTATCTTCGGAACTTCTGACTCAGTACACTAGTGCCATGGTTCCGAAGCATTGTCAGTCGGCGGCGTCGGCGCCGCGGATGCCGCGATACGACCTGACCTGCCTGTCAGACGCCGATCGCGGCCTTGACTCGTTTGCTCGTCAGCGGCAATTCCCGGATTCTCACCCCGGCGGCGCTGGCCAGGGCGTTGGCAAGCGCGGCCGCGGCGGGACCCTGCGCCGCCTCGCCGGTGCCGAGAAAGGGAGCTCCCGGCCGATCGATGATGTGTACGTCGATGCTTCGCGGCACGCTGGCGAAGCGCATGATCGGATAGCTGCTCCAGTCGCGACTGGTGATGCGCGTATCGTCGAACGCGACCGATTCGTACAGGCTCCAACTGAGCGACTGTACGATGCCGCCTTCGATCTGATTGCGGATGCCGTCGGGATTGACGACGTCGCCGCTGTCGACGGCGGCGACCACGCGCACGACATCGATGCGGCCGCTTTCACGGTCGACGTCGACTTCCATGGCCACGGCCGCGTACGCGCCCAGGTTCTTGTAGCGCGCGAAGGCGAAGCCGCGGCCGCGGCGTTTGCCGGACTCGCGCTCCTGAAAATTGTTCCAGCCGAAGCGTTCCGCCGCCAGGCGGATGACGTCCTGCGCCCGTGCGTCCTTGAGATGACGCAGACGAAAGACAACCGGATCGACCTTGGCGGCAAGCGCGAGCTCGTCCATGAAGCTTTCGATGGAAAATACGTTCATGTACGCGCCGAGCGAGCGAAGCGCGGACACGCGCAGCGGCATCTTCGGGATGAAGTGATGGGCGACTCGCGCGTTGGCGATGTCGTACAGCGGCACCGCATTGCGATCTCCGCCCCCCTCGGGTTGCGGAATAGGCTTCGGCGTCGGCAGTGCGAAGGGACTTTGCAGCAGCCACGCCGCGGCGAGATTGCCCGCCTGCCCCGGCCGCGAGGAATGCGTTCCACTCCAGACGTCGAACTGCCAATCGGTGATCGTGCCTTGCCCGTCGAGCGTGGCCTTGGCGGTGGTCAGCATCGCCGATCCGAAGGGCTCCCAGAGGTTCTCCTGCTCGCGCATCCACTGCACGCGCACTGGCCGGCCGGGTATCGCGACGGCGATCAGGGCAGCATCCGCGGCGGCGTCGTCGGCGGCATTGTGGCCGTAGCAACCGGAGCCCTCCATGTGAATGCAGCGCACGGCCTCCGCCGGCAGGCGCAGCATTTCGGCGATCGCGCCCTTCAGCGGATAGACGCCCTGACTGTGCGTCCACACGGTCAGCTTGCCGGCCTCGAACAGTGCCACGGCACACGACGGGCCGATCGCAGCGTGCATCTGATACGGCCTCCGATAGCTCGATTCGACGCTCCAAGTTTTGGCGCTTGGCGTAGCGTCGCCGCGAATCAGGTAATCGTCGTGGGGCAGGCTCTGCAGCTCGGCGTATACCTCGGATTGCGGGGAGAGCGTCGCTTGCTCGTCCCAGGTTGCGCCGCGGAAGAGCGAGCGCATCGCACCTATGGCTTGAAATTCGCGGTCGGCGACGACGGCGACGAAGCTTCCGTCGCGAACGACCTTGATCACGCCTGGCACCTTTTCGGTCGCGCTGCTGTCCAGCGCCCTTAAGCGAGCGCCGTAGCTCGGCGGGCGCACGATGCGCGCGTGCACCATGTTCGGCAAGCGCAGATCGTGGACATAGGCCACCGCGCCGGTCAGCTTGCCCGGAATGTCGAGCCGCGGCAGGGCCTTGCCGACGATGGTGCGGCTTTTTGCATCGCGTAGCCTCGATTGCGGCTGCGCCGGAACGTGAAGCGATTGGCCGGCCACCAGCTCCGCGTAGGCCACGCTGCGCCCGTCGGCGGCACGAATGCTGCCGTCCTGTACGCTCAAGCTGTCGGCGGCCACACCGAAGCGCGACGCGGCCATGCCGACCAGCATTTCGCGCACCTGCGCCGCCGCGTTCATGATGGCGGTGCCGCTGTCCTTCATCGAATTGCTGCCCGCGGTGTAGCCCTCGTTCGGCGTGCGCGAGGTGTCCGCTGTAACCAGCTCGATGCGGGCCGGGCCGACGAAGAGCTCTTCCGCGGCGAGCTGAACGAGCGCGGTCTTGACGCCTTGCCCGAACTCGACTTTGCCGGTAAAGACGGTGATGGTTCCGTCCGCGCCGACGCGAATCCAGGCGTCGAGCATCGGCGTGTCCTTGAGGCTTCCGGGAAGGGTTGGCGCGCGGGCGTCCTGCGCGGCCTGCCCGGCGCTCAGGCGCGGCAGCAGCGCGAAGCTGACTATGAGCGCGCCCGCGCCGGCGACGAATTCGCGCCGCGTCAGACCAAGCCCCGAACGAAACTTCGACCGAGACCCCGAGCCGGTTTCTTGGCCCATCGCGCAAGAGCGCCCGCGCAAGAAGGGCTTGGCGCTCATCGTCACGCGCGCTTCCCGCCGGGAATCGCGCCTTGCATCGTTTTCGATGCGCGGTGGACGGCACGCAGAATGCGGATGTGCGTTCCGCAGCGGCACAGTCCCGGGTTCATGTGGGCGCGGATCTCGTCGTCCGACGGAGACGGATTGCGTTCCAGCAGGGCCTGCGCACGCATGATCATGCCCGGAATGCAGTAGCCGCACTGTGCCGCCTGCTCGTCGATGAATGCCTGCTGCAAGGGTCCCGGCCGCTCAGCGCTGCCGAGCCCTTCCAGCGTCTTGATCGCGCGTCCCTGCAACAAGAGAATCGGCGTGAGACACGAATAGACCGCTTCGCCGTCGACCATCACCGTGCACGCGCCGCATTGTCCGAGCCCACAGCCGAACTTGGCGCCGTTGAGCTTGAGGTCGTTGCGCAACACATAAAGCAGCGGCGTCGCCGGGTCGGCGTCGACCTCGTGCGCGCGGCCGTTGACGTTCAGCGTGATCATGACGACTTCCGGTCTTCGCTTTCCAGCGGCCGCTTGGCTTTTGCGACTTCGCCGCCGACATCTTGCCACGGCGGGGCGTGGCCGAAGCGCGTGCGCAGGAACACGATCAGCGACGCGAGCTGCGTGTCGTCGAGCGCGCCCCGAAAAGCCGGCATCAGCTCGCCTTTTTCGCCCTCGCGGGGATGGATGCCGTCGAGGGTGACCCGGATCAGGTTGGCGGGCGTCGTGTCGGTCACGGAGGTACTGAGGTCGAGCGCGATGCCGCGCCGGCCGCCGTCGTGACAGTCGGCGCAGGCAGTGCGATAGATCGCGTCGCCATCGGTGGCCTTGTTCGCATCGACCGGCACGTCCTCGCCGCGCGCGGACCATTCCGCCGCGCCCGGCCCGCCGGGAGCATTGCCGGCGGCGGTCGCGCGCGCGCCGGTGCTGGCCCCCATCCGCGCCGCGATATACACGGCGATGGCCTTCACTTCGACCTCAGGCACAGTCGAAAGATTATGCGCGACCGGCGCCATCGTGCCGGCGGCGGTGCCATGCCCGGCGCTGAAGCCGGTACGCAGATACGCTACCAGCTGCTCGGTCGTCCACAGCGACGGCGCAGGGGAGGTTTCATTGAGCGCCGGCGCCTGCCAGCCTTCGGCGGTCCCGCCGGCAAGATCCTCACGCTCCTTTTCGGCGCCGAGCGCATTGCGCGGCGTGTGGCAGGCGCCGCAGTGAGCCAGGCCGTCGACCAGATAGCGCCCGCGGTTCCAGCTTGCGTCGTGGGCGGCGTCGGGCACGAGCGGTCCGGGCTTGAGATAGAGCGCCTTCCAGACGGCGATCGCCGGCCTCGGCACGAGTATGCGGTTGGCGGGCGTTTGCGCACGCACCGGATCGCGTGTCATGAGGAACGCGTAAATGGCGTTGACGTCCTCGTCGGCGACATGCGTGAAGTGGTCGTACGGAAATGCCGGATAGAGATGGCGTCCCTCTCTGTCGACGCCTTGTTGCATCGCTCGCAGAAAATCCGACCGCGACCAGCGGCCGATGCCGGTTTCAGGATCGGGCGTGATGTTGGTGGCGTAGATCGTTCCGAAAGGCGTCGACAGCGCCCGCCCTCCGGCAAAAGTCCTGCCGTTGCTGGCCGTGTGACAAGTGTTGCAGTTCCCGATCGCTGCCAGCCAGGCGCCCTTGGCTACAAGCGTCGGATCGTAGGTCGCATCTGGCGGGGAGGATGGCGAGGCCGTGCTGGCGAAAGAGGCATGGCGGTCCATCGCCCATGCGAATCCGATCGCCACCGCAAGCGCGCCGATCAACGCCGGAATAATCTTCGAGGGACGTGTACGCTCCATGGGCTTAAGCGGGCTCGATGATGCGGCTTTTCAACGCGGTCCTTGTTGCCGATGAGCCTAAAGTCAACTTACTCTGTCAACGTACTCTCGCAGCTTGCCATCCGCGACTCAAGCAAGGAAAGTGCCCGGCAGTCGGGACCGCAAAGCGATTATGAATCAAGCGCCGGCGTACGCCACGGCCTTTTAGGGAAGGTGAAAGACCTTCTGCGATGGGTAAGGATTGCATGGTCGGCGTCAAGGGCAGACGCGGCGTTGGCGAGCGCACCGTGAGCGAGCAATGAGCGAACCCGCGGCGGCGACCGGGCCGGTGCGCACCCGCGCGCAGATGCAAACGTGGGGGTTGATCGGCATCGCGCTCGTGCTCTACGGGGTGCTCCGTTTCGTCTTCGGGCCGCTGCCGCAGGACCCGTCTTATCACATACTTGCAGACACACGGCTCTGTGGCTTTATTCCGCGCGCCGGCGACGTGTTGACCAAGCTTTCCATTCTGACAGCGGGCGTGGCCGGCGTGTTCCTGTACCGACGCGTGCAGATCGAGCGCGAAGAGCGCGCGGCGTATGCGCTGCTCGTTGCAGGCATGTTGCTGACCGCATTCGGATCGGCGCATTACCACTGGGCGCCGGGCGATGCGCGGCTGGTCTGGGATCGCCTCCACATGACCCTGGTGGGCGGCACTTGCGCTCGATGTCGCCATGACCGTGGCGGAGCGCTTGGACAACGAGATTTACTCCGCGACCGGCATGTTCGTTTCCGGCCACAACGTCAAGCATCTCCTTGCCGGCGTGCTGCTGGGATGCACGCTCGCTTGGCTGGTGCTGCGAGAGCCGTCCTCGCGGCGTCAAGTCTCCTAGCGCACGAGGTAATACCGGGCAGCGCCGCAAACCGGCTTTTACAGCGGCATGGACATCGGTTATTGTCGCTGCCGGAGACGAAACTGCAAACGCGACAACGAACGTTGAGGGCAGGAGGTGTGACGTGATAATGGGCATGATCGGGCCCTTCATTTTCGCGTGCGTTATGGCATCTGCGGTCCAGGCGCAGGCGCAAGCGCAGGCGTTGCCACAGCCGCAAACGCCCACGGCGCTTCGCGTCATCACCTTCGACGGCGGGTGGAACCTTCCTATGTGGGCGGCGCAACGTCAGGGCTTCTTCGACGCGCAGGGCCTGGTCGTGCAACTTTCCTATACGCCGACGTCGGTATTCCTGGTCACCGCCTTGCTCGGGGATCGGGCAGACATCGCATTTGCGGGTTTTGACAACTTCGTGGCCTACCAGGAGGGCCAAGGCGAAGCGAAGATTCCCGACAATCCCGATCTCTTCGCATTCATGGGCGGAGACGGTGGGTTCCTTGCGATCGTGGCAGCGCCGACAGTAAAACGTTTCGACGACTTGAAGGGCAAGACCCTGTCGGTCGACGCGATGACGACCGGCTTTGCATTTGTGGCCCGCGAATTGGTCGCCAGCAACGCGCTGACCGAAACCGACGTGACTTTCGTGCGCGCCGGCGGCACCGCGAATCGATACCGCGAGCTGATCGCCGGCAAGCACGATGCCACGCTCCTTCGCACGCCTTTCGAATTGCTGGCGCAAAACCGCGGATTCAATCTGCTCGCCGGCGCGGACGCTCTCGGCGCGTATCAGGGGACGGTGGGTGCCGCGCGCAGAAGCTGGGCTCGCGAGCACGACGCGGCATTGGTCGGATTCATTCGAGCCTATCGCGCCGCGACCGATTGGTTGTACGACCGCGCCAACCGTGAGATTGTCGAAGCGATACTGCTCGCCAATGTTCGCGACATGACTCCCGCGCTGGCGAAACAATCCTACGATCTGCTGCTGGCGGACAAAGGCGGGCTCGCGCGCGATCTCGCGCCCGACCTCGCGGGTATGCGCACGGTGCTGCGCCTGCGCAGCAAGTTCGGCTCGCCGGGAAAGACCTTGACCGATCCCATGAAATACGTCGACCTTTCCTACTACGACCGGGCAATGACTTCAGGAGCGCTCGGCAAACGCTAAAGCGATGAGAGGCAGCATGGCGCGAAAAGCAAGAGAGCCGAAGATCGTCCGGCCCGACGACATCGACCCCAGTCACCGCTGGGACCGTCCGCTGCAATCGCCCGGACATACCCAGGTCGATTTCGAGGAGCGCGTCAACTTCAGGCGATTGCACGAGTACCGTCTGGCGCGAACGCGCGCCGCGCTGGCGAATTCGGGGCTGGGTGCACTGCTGTCATTCGACCAGCACAACATCCGCTACACCACCAGCACCGTCATCGGCGAATGGGCGCGCGACAAGCTGACGCGCTACTCGCTGCTCACCGGTAACGGCGATCCCTACATCTGGGATTTCGGCTCCGCCGCCAAGCATCATCGCCTGCATGCGCCGTGGCTCGCGCACGACCATTGCCGCGCCGGATTGCTCGGCCTGCGCGGCGCGGTCGGCGGCGACATCGCGCTGTTCCGCGACGCCGCGCGCGAGATCAAATCGATTCTCGATGCCGAGGGCGTCGGGAACATGCCGCTCGGGCTCGACGTCGTCGAGCCGCCGATGCTCTTCGAGCTGCAGAAGCTGGGGATCGAAATCCGCGACGGACAGCAGACGATGCTCGCGGCGCGCGAGGTCAAGAACATCGATGAGCTGACGCTGCTCAACATGGCCGCGGCGATGGTCGACGGTGTGTATCAGGACATCGCCGAGGCGCTGAAACCCGGCGTGAAGGAAAGCGAGATCGTTGCGCTTGCCACCGGACGCCTTTACGGCATGGGATCCGACTGCGTCGAGGCGATCAACGCCATCTCCGGCGAGCGCTGCAGCCCGCATCCGCACAACTTCACCGACCGCCTTATTCGTCCCGGCGATCAGGCGTTTTTCGACATCATCCAGTCGTTCATGGGCTATCGCACCTGCTATTACCGCACGTTCAACGTCGGCCGTGCGACGGCGTCGCAGCGCAGCGCCTACCGCAAGGCCCGCGAATGGATGGATCGCACGATCGACCTGTTGAAGCCGGGTGTGAGCACCGACAGGATCGCACGCTCGCTGCCGACGGCGAAGGACATCGGCTTCGCGAGCGAGATGGACGCCTTCGGCCTCAACTTCTGCCACGGCCTGGGCCTCGGCCTGCATGAGCGTCCGTTGATCTCGCGCTTGAGCTCGCTCAAGAATCCGATCGAGCTCAAGGCCGGAATGGTCTTCGCGGTGGAAACCTATTGCCCGGCAAGCGACGGCATCTCCGCGGCGCGCATCGAGGAGGAAGTTATTCTCACGCCCGGCGGACCGAAGATCATCTCCTTGTATCCGGCGGAAGAGCTTCCGATTGCGAATGCGTACTGAGGGTGGGGATCGAAGTGGGTGAATCTGTGAAAACGGACGCGAAGTTGAAGCTTGGCTGGATCGGGGCCGGCCGCATGGGATTCGAGATGGCGGCGCGGCTGGCCAAAGGCGGAGGCGACGTCACGGTCTGGAACCGTACGCGGGCCAAGGCCGAGCCTCTGAGCCGGTATGGCGCGAAGATCGCGGCGACGCTGCCCGAGCTTGCCGGGTGCGACATCGTGTTCTGCATGGTCTCGACCTGGGACGACGTAAGGGAAGTCGTCGCCGGTCCGAATGGGCTTTTGTCGAGCGGCGGAGCGCTGCCGCGCATCGTCGTCGAATGCTCGTCGATTTCGCTCGAGGGCTCGGCCGAGTTGCGCGCCCTGTTGAAGGAGCGCGGCGTCGAGCTGCTGGCGGCGCCCGTTTCCGGAAACGCGAAAGTCATCAAGGCAGGCAAGCTTTCGTTCGTCTGCTCCGGGCCGAAGGAGGCCTACGACGCGGCGCTTCCTTACCTCAAAATGATCGCGCCAGCGGCAATCTACGTCGGTGAGGGCGAGCTCGCGCGCATCGTCAAGATCTGTCACAACGTGTTTCTAGGGGTGGTGGCGCAGTCGCTCGCCGAGATCACCGTGCTGGCGCAAAAAGCAGGCGTGCCGCGGCACGCCTTCCTGGAGTTTCTGAACCAGAGCGTGATGGGCTCTGTCTTCACGCGCTACAAGACGCCGGCCTTCGTCAACCTCGACTTCAAGGTGACGTTCACGCCGTACCTCTTGCGCAAGGATCTCGACCTCGGCCTGGATGCGGGGCGCCGCTACGGCGTGCCCATGCCGCTGGCGTCGATCACCCGCGACGTGGTGCAAACCCTGATCGGGCGCGGCATGACCGATGAAGATTTTGCCAAATTGCTGGTGCTCGAGGCGCAGGCATCCGGACTCAAGCTCGAGCCGGAAAATGTTCCGGTGGGCGATGGCCTGTAGGATCGACTTATTCGTCAGACAAAAGTGTGACGCCGCATTCTTGATATTGTCGTTCCCGCGGAAGCGGGAACCCAGTGTCTTTTTCTCAAACGCCGCTGGGTCCCCGCTGAAGCCTGCCCTCGAATGCTTGAATCGGGGGCGGGGACGACGACGTTGAAGGAGCCAAGCATGAGATTTGCACGTTATCTCGTGGGATTCGGTTTTGCGATCTTGTGGCCGCTGGTGGCGGACGGACAATCCTATCCAAGCAAACCGGTGCACCTGATCGTGCCGTTTACCGCAGGCAGCGCCACCGACATCCTGGCGCGCACCTTCGGCCAGAAGCTTTCCGAGCTTTGGGGCCAGCCGGTCATCGTCGACAACCGACCCGGTGCTGGCGGGACCATCGGTGCGGCCGTTGTCGCCAAGTCGCCTGCCGACGGCTATACGCTGATGGTGCACTCCGCGGCGCACGCCTACAACCCGTCGATCTACACCAACCTGTCCTTCGATACGGCGAAGGATTTCGTCGAGGTCGTGCCGCTCGCCGGACAGCCGAACGTGCTGGTCGTCGCGCCCTCGCTGGGTGTCAAGTCCGTGGCCGAGCTGATCGCGCTCGCAAAGCAAAAGCCAGGGCAGCTGAATTTTGGCTCGGCGGGCAACGGCAGCGGCACCCATATCAACGCCGAAAAATTCAAGCTCGCCGCGGGCATTGACGCTCTTCACATTCCATACAAGGGTACGCCCGAAGCGCTGACCGATACGATGGCGGGACGGGTCACCTATTTCTTTTCGCCCATTTCAGCGGCGCTGCCCAATGTGCGCGAAGGAAAGTTGCTCGCGCTCGGCGTAAGCACGGCAAAGCGATCGGCGGCGCTGCCCAACGTGCCGACCATCGCCGAGTCCGGACTTCCGGGATTCGACTACAACCTGTGGGTAGGCGTTTTCGCGCCCGCCGGAACGCCACCCGACATCGTCGACAAGATCAACAAGGACGTCGTGCGCCTGCTGCAATCCGCCGATGTCAAGGAGCGTTTCGCCAACCTCGGTGCCGAGCCGATGCCCATGACCCCTGCCGAATTCAAGAATTTTGTGCGCGTGGAGATCGACGATTCGGCCAAGGTGATCAAAGCCGCCGGCATCAAGGCCCAGTAGAGACGGGAGGTGGAGACTCAGTTCTTGGTTGCGCGCCAGCTCCCAGAATCGTTGTCGCCATCTGGCAAAAGACATACCATAGCCGCGCAGCGCGACGCACCTTGTCGATCGCCTGCCGACGAGTAGCCGAGAGGAGGAGATGGAAGCTGAGCTGGCGACGTTCCCGCGCTTGTTGCTCGAGCACGCGCACGTGCGTGGAGAGCGCCCCGCGACGCGTGAGAAAGATCTCGGTATCTGGCAGACGTGGACCTGGGCGCAGGTTGCCGACGAGGTGCGCGCACTCGCATGCGGGCTCGCCGCGCTCGGGTTCAAGCGCGGAATGCGTCTGGCGATCATCGGCGACAACCGGCCCCGCCTGTACTGGTCGATGACCGCGGCGCAGGCGCTGGGCGGCATCGCGGTGCCGATGTATCAGGACGCGCCGGCGGCGGAGTTCGTCTACGTGCTCAACGACGCCGAGATCGTATACGCCATCGTCGAGGATCAGGAGCAGGTCGACAAGATACTCGAAGCGGCGCCGCAGGTGCCGAGCCTGAAGCATATCTATTACGACGATCCTCGCGGCCTGCGCAATTACGAGGGCGTGACCAGCATCGACCGCCTGCAGGAGATCGGGCGCGAGTTCGATCTCGCGCATCCGGATTTCTACAACGACGAGGTTGCAAGAGGCCGGTCCGGCGACGTGTCGATCGTGCTCTACACGTCGGGCACCACCGGCAAGCCCAAAGGCGTGTGCCAGACGCATGCCGCATTCATCGTTTCGGCGCAGGGCGGCTGCGGGTTCGACAAGCTCGACTCGCGCGACAGCATCCTCTCGTACCTGCCCATGGCGTGGGTCGGCGACCATCTGTTCTCGTACGCCCAATGGCTCGTAGCGGGGTTCACCATCAACTGCCCGGAGTCGGGCGACACCGTGATGACCGACTTGCGCGAAATCGGACCCACGTACTACTTCGCGCCGCCGCGAGTGTTCGAAAATCTGCTCACACAGGTCATGATCCGCATGGAGGATGCGAGCCCGATCAAGCGCGGGTTGTTTCGATACTTCACCGCTGTCGCCAGGCGCTGCGGCGCGGCAATTCTCGACCGCAAGCCGGTGTCAGTGAGCGATCGGCTTCTGTACGCACTCGGTAATGTGCTGGTGTACGCACCCCTGCGCAACGTTCTCGGCATGAGCCGCATCCGCGTTGCCTATACCGCGGGTGCTGCCATCGGTCCGGACCTCTTCCGCTTCTATCGCTCGATCGGGATCAACCTGAAGCAGCTCTACGGCTCGACCGAGACCTGCGCCTACGTCTGCCTTCAGCCAGACGGCGGAGTCAAGTTCGACACCGTTGGCGAGGCCGCGCCGGGTGTCGAAATCAAGATTGCCGAGGGCGGGGAAGTGCTGGTGCGCGGACCGATGCTGCTCAAGGAATACTACAAGCGGCCCGATGCGACTGCGGAATCCATCGACAGCGAGGGATTTTTTCACACCGGAGATGCGGGCCTGATCGACGACAGCGGGCAGCTCAAGATCATCGACCGCGCCAAGGATGTCGGCAAGATGAACGGCGGTGCGATGTTCGCGCCGAACTATATCGAGAATAAGCTCAAGTTCTTTCCCCACATCAAGGAGGCGGTGGCGTTCGGCAACGGCCGCGATAGCGTTTGCGCGTTCATCAACATCGACATGGGATCGGTGGGCAACTGGGCCGAGCGCCGCGGCATCGCCTACTCGGGTTATACCGACCTGGGCGCGAAGCCCGAGGTCTATCGGCTTATCGGCGAATGCGTGGAGGAGGTCAATGCCGAGCTCGCGCGCGAGGGCCCGCTCTCCGCGTCGCAAATTCACCGCTTCATTATCCTGCACAAGGAGCTCGATCCCGACGACGACGAGCTCACGCGGACGCGCAAGGTGCGCCGCAACTTCATTGCTGAAAAGTACGGCGTGCTGATCGACGCGCTGTATTCGGACAGGGACGTGCAGCATATTGAGACACTGGTGAAGTTCGAGGACGGCCGCAGCGGCATGGTTGCCGCCGACCTCAAAATCGAGGAGGCGAAAACCCTGCCCGCTGCCGACGCTCGGGAGGCAGCATGAGGGCCGGGATCTCGGCATGACACCGGGTCGGAGCAGCGGTGCGGTGTTGCTTGCAGTCGACAATATTTCGCTTTCGTTCGGCGGAGTGAAGGCACTGACCGGAATAAGCTTCGATGTTCGCGAGCAGGAAATCCGCGCCATCATCGGCCCCAACGGCGCGGGAAAAAGCTCGATGCTGAACGTGATCAACGGCGTTTATCACCCGCAGCAGGGAACGATCACGTTTCGCGGCGAGGTCCGGCGCGACATGAACACGCACCGGGCCGCGGCGCAGGGCATCGCGCGCACCTTCCAGAACATCGCGCTGTTCAAGGGGATGTCGGTCCTCGATAACATTCTGACCGGACGCAACCTCAAGATGCATGCGACTTTCATCGAGCAGGCGATCTACCTTGGCCGCGCGCGGCGCGAGGAGCTCGAGAACCGGCGCAAGGTCGAGGAGGTCATCGATTTCCTGGAAATCCAGCACATCCGCAAGACGCCGGTGGGGAAGCTGCCGTATGGATTGCAAAAGCGCGTGGAGCTCGCCCGCGCGCTGGCCGCGGAACCGATCTTGCTGCTGCTCGACGAACCGATGGCGGGAATGAACATCGAGGAAAAACAGGACATGTGCCGCTTCGTGCTCGACGTCAACGAGCAGTACGGAACGACGATCGTGCTGATCGAGCACGACATGGGTGTGGTCATGGACATCTCCGACCGCGTGATAGTGCTCGACTACGGCAAGAAGATCGGTGATGGCACGCCGGACGAGGTGCGCGGCAGCCAGGCAGTGATCGACGCCTATCTGGGGGTGGCGAATTGAGCAGTGAAGCTGCCGATGAGTCTCGGGGCTGATTGCGTATGCAGTTCTTCTTCGAAGTCCTGATCGGTGGGCTCCTCTCCGGCGTGATGTATTCGCTGGTTGCGCTCGGCTTCGTGTTGATCTACAAGGCGTCGGGGGTATTCAACTTCGCGCAGGGCGCGATGGTGTTTTTCGCGGCGCTGACCTATGTCGGGCTGCTCGAGCAGGGGATGCCCGCACTTCTGGCTCTGCCAGCCACGCTCGCGGTAATGGTGGTCCTGGCGCTGGGTATCGAGCGCGTGGTGCTGCGTCCACTGGTCAATCAGCCGCAGATCACCCTGTTCATGGCGACGATCGGCCTCACGTTCTTCATCGAAGGTCTGGCGCAGATAACGTGGGGCGCCAACGTGCGCGGATTGGATCTCGGACTTCAGGACGAACCCATTCAATGGGTGACGGACGCTACCGGTATGGCAGTTTCGAAGTTCGACCTCGTGGCCGCCGGCGTGGCGGCGATTCTCGTGACGCTGCTCGCGTTGTTTTTCAACCGGACGAGGATCGGGCGGGCACTGCGCGCGGTGGCTGATGATCATCAGGCGGCGCTGGCCGTCGGCATCCCCCTGCAGCAGATCTGGGCGATTGTGTGGGGTGTGGCGGGAGCCATCGCACTGGTCGCCGGTCTTCTTTGGGGTGCGCGTAACGGCGTCCAGTACGCGCTGACCTTTGTTGCGTTGAAGGCGCTGCCGGTGCTGATCCTTGGTGGCTTCGAGTCGATTCCGGGCGCGATCGTCGGCGGCCTTATTATCGGCGCGTCGGAAAAGCTCGCAGAAGTTTATCTCGGTCCGTTTGTCGGCGGCGGCATCGAAGGCTGGTTCCCGTATGTCCTCGCTCTCCTGTTCTTGCTGATCCGGCCCGAGGGTTTGTTCGGCGAGAAGATCATTCGCCGCATTTGACGGCCACGCTATTCAGGACCGCGCATGTTCTATCGCGAAGCAGGCCAGTTCAAGACGTCGTATCAGGCCGACGTTGCGATCTTCCCGATCCGGCAGGACCGGATCGCTATCGCGCTGATCGCGCTCACCGCCTTCGTGGTCATTCCGCTGCTGGCCACGCCTTATTTGTTCACCGGAATCCTGATCCCCTTTCTGATACTTTCGCTCGCCGCGATCGGCCTCAACATCCTGACCGGTTATGCCGGCCAGCTATCGCTCGGCACCGCGGCTTTCATGGCGGTAGGCGCGTTCGCATCGTACAACTTCATGCTGCGCGTTCCAGAGATGCCGATTCTTCTTGCGTTCATCGGCGGCGGCACGATCGCAGCGTTGGTGGGGATTTTATTCGGGCTGCCGAGCCTCCGCATTCGCGGCTTCTATCTCGCGGTGGCGACACTGGCTGCGCAATTCTTCATCCTCTGGTTCCTGACCAAGGTCGGCTGGGTCACAAATTACAGCTCGTCGGGCGTGATCACTGCGCAACCGATCGTCATTCTTGGCTATACGTTTGCCACCCCCGCGGCAAAATATCTGCTGGTCCTGTCGATCGTGGGATTGATGGCGCTCGCGGCGAAGAACATGGCGCGGGGTAACGTGGGTCGCTCGTGGATGGCTGTGCGCGACATGGACGTCGCGGCAGAAGTGATCGGCATTCGCCTGATGCACGCGAAGCTGCTCGCGTTCGCGGTGAGCTCCTTTTATTGTGGCGTGGCGGGCGCGCTGTTCGCGTACGTGTACCTGGGAACCGTCGAGCCGGAAGCCTTCAACCTCGACCTGTCATTCCGGATTCTGTTCATGGTGATCATCGGAGGCATGGGCACGATCCTGGGATCATTCCTCGGTAGCGCTTTCGTCACGCTGCTGCCGGTGCTGCTCAGCATGACTGTGCGCTATCTCGACAGCAACCTGAATCTGCACATCGCCGAAAGCGCGATTTCCAACCTCGAATTCATGGTGTTCGGGGGCCTCATCATCTTCTTTCTGATCGTCGAGCCGCACGGTCTTGCGCGACTCTGGCAGATTGCAAAGGAAAAGCTTCGCCTGTGGCCGTTCCCGCACTGAATAGCGTTGCCGTCCTATCGCGGAAGGGCCGCCGAGCGGTACTATGCGGGGCTGTCTCAATTCGATAGATTCCGGCCGATAGGCTGGTTCGCGGGATTGCGGGCTGTTGGAATACAAGAGTATCAGGAGGAACAAATGAAGGCGATCAATAAGGTGTTGCTGGGCATTGCGCTGCTCGCGGTGACAACGGCGGCCAGTGCCCAGAAAGAACAGTACATTCCGGTTCTGTCGTATCGGGTCGGACCCTACGCGGCGGGCGGGTCAGGCTACTATGGCGGAGCGATCGATTACTGGACGCTTGTCAACATGTCAGGTGGCATAAACGGCGTGAACCTGAAGTGGGAGGAATGCGAGACGGAGTACAACGCTTCCAAGGGCGTCGAATGTTACGAGCGGCTGAAGAAGAATTATGGTGGCGCCTCGACCGTCGAACCGCTGTCGACCGGCATCGCCTACGGCCTCTTCAGTCGCGTCGCCGAGGACAAGATTCCCATGACGACCTTCGGGTACGGCCTCGCGAGTTCCGCGGACGGCCGCGTCTACGATTGGGTGTTTCCGCTCGGCACGACCTACTGGGACCAGATGGCGGCGATGATCGCCTATCTCGGCCAGAAGGAAGGCGGGCTCGACAAGCTGAAGGGCAAGAAGATCGCTTTCCTTTACCACGACTCGGCCTACGGCAAGGAACCGATCCCGGTGCTCGACGCACTGTCGGCCAAGCTTGGCTACGATGTCCTCAAGATTGCGGTCACCCCGCCCGGGCAGACGCAGGAATCGCAGTGGCTGCAAATCCGCCAGGCCAAGCCCGACTACGTGATTGTGTGGACGTACGGCGTCATGAGCACGGTGGCGTTGAAGACGGCTGCAAAGACCGGTTATCCGCGCGACAAGCTGCTGGGTGTATGGTGGGCCGCCTCGGAAGAAGACGTGGTCCCTGCCGCGGATGCTGCCAAGGGCTACGTCAGCGCCACGTTTTCCGCACAGGGCACCAATTTCCCGGTGGTACAGGACATCAAGTCGAAGGTCTACGGCGCCAAGAAGGGCAACCTCGAGGACCCGGCGCGGCTCGGTAACGTCATGTACAACCGTGGTGTCACCTACGGCATGATCGTGGTCGAAGCGCTGCGCGTCGCACAGGCTAATTACGGCAAGGGCAAGGTGATGACGCCACAACAGCTGCGCTGGGGATTCGAGCATCTGAACCTGACCGAGGGCCGCATCAAGGAACTCGGCGCCGCGGGGCTCTTTCCGCCGATCAAGACGAGCTGTGCCGACCACGAAGGGTCGGGCATGGTGAAGTTCCAGCGCTGGGAGGGCACTGGCTTCAAGCAGGTCACGCCGTTCATGGCGGGCGACCGCGACATGGTGCGAAAGATGGTCGAAGAGTCCGCCGGCAAGTACGCCGCGGAAAAGAAGATCGCCCTTCGCGACTGCGCGAAGGAGAATTAGTCGGTCGTGCGGAGGTGAGCCATTCGTACGGACGATTGTTTGCCCAATGACTGCCACCGCATCCGCCGCTGCGCGCGGTCTTACGGTCAACAACATCGAGGTTATCTACGACCACGTCATTCTCGTTTTGAAGGGGGTGTCGCTGGAAGTCCCGCAAGGCAGGATCGTGGCGTTGCTGGGCGCCAACGGCGCCGGCAAGACCACGACGCTGAAGGCGATCTCGAACTTGCTCGGCGCGGAGCGCGGCGACGTCACCAAAGGGACGATCGAGTTCATGGGGCGGCGCGTCGACAAGCTCACGCCGAACCAGCTCGTGAAGATGGGCGTGTGCCAGGTGATGGAGGGACGCCACTGCTTCGCCCATCTCACTGTCGAGGAGAACCTCCTCACCGGGGCCTTCACCCGCAAAGGCTCGCGTGCCGAGATACGCGATGGTCTGGAAAAGGTCTACCGTTATTTCCCGCGCTTGAAGCAGCGTCGCACGAGCCTCGCCGGCTATACCTCCGGCGGGGAGCAGCAGATGACCGCGGTGGGACGGGCGCTGATGGCGCAGCCCTCGATGATCCTGCTCGATGAGCCTTCGATGGGGCTCGCACCGCAAATCGTCGAGGAAATCTTCGAGATCGTCAGCGACCTGAACAAGAACGAGCAGGTGAGCTTCCTGCTTGCGGAGCAGAACACCAGCGTCGCGCTTCGTTTCGCCGATTATGGATACATTCTCGAAAACGGCCGCGTGGTGATGGACGGCGCCGCGGGCGAGCTGTCGCGAAACGAGGACGTGAAGGAGTTCTACCTCGGTCTGTCGAGCGCCGGACGCAAGAGCTTCCGCGACGTGAAGCACTACCGCCGCCGCAAGCGCTGGCTCGCTTGAACGCCGGCGGGGGAGCTGCGTCAGCCAAAGGTAGCACTATGGCCGACTATTTCGATGCTCTCGAGACGCGCGATCCCGACTCGCGGGAACGCGCGCAGCTCGCGGTGTTGCCGGCTCAGATCAGGCACGCCAAAGCGCACGCACCGGCGTACGCACGACTACTGGCCGATGTCGACCCGAGAGAGGTGACATCGCGTGGAGCACTGTCGCGGCTGCCGGTGGTACGGAAGTCCGATCTGCAGAAGCTGCAGCGATCCGATCGCCCCTTTGGCGGCTTCGCCACGGTCGCGTGGGGAGACGCTGCGCTGGTTTTCGCTTCGCCCGGTCCCATCTACGAGCCCGAGGGCCGCGACGTGGACTATTGGCGTCTCGCGCGAGCGCTGCACGCGGCGGGATTTCGTGCCGGTGATCTGGTGCACAACTGCTTTTCGTACCACTTCACGCCAGGTGGAGCGATGCTGGAGAGCGGCGCCCGCGCGCTCGGCTGCACCGTCTTTCGCGGCGGCACAGGGCAGACCGAGTTGCAGCTCGAAGCGATGATCGACCTTGAGCCCGATGGCTATGTCGGGACGCCGTCCTTCCTGAAAATCATTCTGGAAAAGGCGGACGAACGAGAGCTCTCCGTGCCGAGCCTCAGAAAAGCACTGCTGTCCGGCGAAGCCGTTGCAAAGTCTTTTCGCGATGCGCTCGGCACGCGAGGGATTCGTGCGCATGAGGTCTATGCGACCGCGGACGTCGGGTCGATCGCGTACGAGTCCGATGCTCGCGAAGGTCTCATCGTCGACGAAGGCGTGCTGGTTGAGATCGTGCGGGCGGGAACCGGAGATCCCGTCGCGGCGGGAGAGGTCGGCGAAGTCGTTGTCACGCTGCTGCACAATCGGGAATACCCGCTGATTCGCTTCGGCACGGGCGACCTCTCGGCAATCGTGCCATCGTCGTTGTCGACTGCATCGCCATGCGGTCGCACCAACATGCGCATCAAGGGCTGGATGGGCCGCGCCGATCAGACGACCAAGGTCAAGGGCATGTTCGTGCATCCGTCGCAGATTGCCGCCATCGTCGCGCGTCATCCCGGGATCGCGAAAGCGCGGCTCGTGGTCGACAACCCACGGGGCACCGATACGATGACGCTGCACGTCGAAGTCTCGGCCGGCGATTCGTTGACACGCGAGGCAATCGTGGCCAGCATCCGCGACGTCACCAAGCTTCGCGGCGAAGTGGCGTTACGCGCCCCGGGCGAGCTCGCCAACGACGGCAAGGTGATCGACGACGTTCGGCGCTATGATTGACCGTTGCCCGGTGACAATCGCGAAAGGCGCCCCGGCAGGTATACCCTTGGGGCGGTGGGCGGGCACCGGCAGACAATGAGAGGCCGGGGCGACTCGCTCGTCCGTTCTGCGGCCGGTTTCGGGACGACTATCTCACCGCCTGCGCGGCGCGTCGTGCTACGATCGTCACGGGCACCTTTACCATGGCTAAAATCGCTCCCGCCACCAGCTCGCCGACGCTGCTCGCCGAGGAGACGTTGCGCGCGATCACTGCCACCGGCGTGGTTCGCAATTTCCCCAAGAACACGATACTGATCAACGAGGGCGATACCGCCGATTCGTTGTTCATCGTGCTCACCGGGCGGGTAAAGGTCTTTGCAAGCAACGAAGCCGGCCGGGAAATCGTGCTCAGTTTTTTCGGTCCCGGTGAATACGTCGGCGAGATGTCGCTCGACGGGAGTCCGCGATCGGCTTCGGTGATGACCATGGAGCCGACATCGTGCGCCATCGTCACCCGGGCCAACTTCCGCCAGTTCGTCTTAGCGCACCCCGAATTCGCGCTGCATTTGGTCGAGAAGCTGATCGGGCGCGTGCGCATCACCACCGAGACCGTGAAGAGTCTGGCGCTGTCCGACGTCTACAGCCGGCTGGTCCGGCTGATCATGACGCTGGCCATCGAGCGGGACGGGACGCTGGTCGTTCCGGAGAAGCTCACCCAGCAGGACATCGCCGAGCGTGTCGGCGCTTCGCGCGACATGATCAGCCGCCTGTTCAAGGACCTGGTCGCGGGCGGCTATCTCAGCATCAAGGATCGAACGATTTCCGTCCTGAAAAAGCCGCCGTCCGGCTGGTAGGCTCTTGCCTCCGGCAACAGCCGCTGTCTGGCTGGTAGGCTTTTGCCTCCGACCAATCCGCCGTCTGGCCAGTAGCGCTGAGCCTTCACTCGTCCGTCCTCATTAATTCGGCATTCCCGCTCATTTTGGTAACTGAGCGGGAATCCAGTGTCTTGTACAACGCCATTGGGTCCCCCGCTTTCGCGGGGACGACAACGATAGTTTTGCTTTCGCCGTCCGCCGCCCGGCTCGTAACCCGTCGCGGTCCTGCTGCGGTAACGCGACCGCCCTGAATTTTCTGCAATCTCTTGCGGGAATCCTCCGCCGCGCCGCGCCGCGGCGTGGCGCTACAGTGGGCGCATCCGGTGGCGAATCATCGCCGCCGGTCAACCGGCGGCCCCATGGCATGCGGTCCGCCGCGAAGCCCACGGAGCACGAGGAGTTTGCCATGTCCAAGCCGAGACGATCTTATTCCAGCAGAAAACGTTTGCTGACGTCGGTAAAGGTCGCGGCCTTGCTTGCCGCACTGGGATTTGTCACCGTGATGCTCGAGCAGCCGCGACTGACTGCCTCGCCCAGCAATCCGGCAAAATCGGTCGAGCAAAGCCCGTATCGGACCGATGCCGGCGGCGCGCCGATGACTCGTTCCATGTCCGAACAAGCGGCGGCGGGGGAATCCCGTTTGCCGGTGTCGGCGTCGGAATCTCCGCCGACGTATTTTCCCGGCCAGTTTGCGCCGCCGAGTGGCGAGGTCGAGGCGCAGCCGCCGACGTTCTGATCGCGGGGTCCCCAAGTCTCGTCCTCCGGGCGCCACGGAGGGCCGGCGCGTTCCTGATCTTGGGACGTAAGACTGAGCGGCCGACGCGTCACCATGGGATGGGCGGCGCAAACGCGAATCGCGCCCGCCGACCGCTTAGCGTGGGAGTCGAATCTGTTCGACTGCCGCCGGCAAAAGCCGCGCGCTGGCACTCATGGTTTTGCGCAATCGCAAACGTCGGCGCCCTTGTCGAAGACGATGCGCCATTGACCCGGCGCTTCCCGTCGCCAGATCGAGGTGAAGGTCGCGAACAACTTGCCGCGGGCATCGCGCACCGGGCCTGTGCTCAATGCAAGCTCGCCTGATTCGAGCACCTGTACCTGCTCCGGCTGCCACGAGAACGGTGCCTCTGCCTTTTCGAAAAAACGCTGCCATGCGTCCGCGACCCGCTGCTTGCCGCGAAGCGCCGTCGATCCCGAAAAGAAAATGGCGTCATCGGAGAGAAACGACTTGAAGGCAAGGTAATCGCGGTCGGCCATGGTCTTGGCAAACGCGCGTTCGGTGTCGGCGACCTCGCGCTCGGCGCGGTAGGTGTCGCGCGGCGAAGGTGCGGCGCACGCGCTCAGCAACGTGGCAAGCATCAGCCAGGCGCGGATCGGTGCTGACCGCAATGGCATCAGCGACAGCGCGCCGTCATGACCGCAGCGCGTGAGTTACTGCGTGATCATCGATCATTGCGGCGCGCCCGGACGGGCGATGACGCCTTTTCGCAGAGCCGAAGCTGCGGCTCGGCGCGCCTGGTGCCGACACGAGCGTCAGATTCCGCCCATGCAGATATATTTCACCTCGACATATTCTTCGATGCCGTACTTCGATCCCTCGCGCCCCATGCCCGACTGCTTGACGCCGCCGAAGGGTGCCACCTCGGTGGTGATGAGCCCCGTGTTCACTCCGACCATGCCGTATTCGAGCGCTTCGGCGACGCGCCAGATGCGCCCGATGTCGCGCGAGTAGAAGTACGACGCGAGGCCGAACTCGGTGCGGTTGGCAAGCGCTATCACTTCTGCGTCGGTCTTGAAGCGGAACAAGGGCGCGACCGGGCCAAACGTCTCTTCACTGAATATTTTCATGTCGGCGGTCACGCCGGTGAGCACGGTCGGTTCGTAGAACGTCCCACCAAGCGCGTGACGCTTGCCGCCGACCTGCGCCTTCGCGCCACGCGACGTGGCATCAGCCACGTGCTCCTCGACCTTTTCCAGCGCTTCGCGATTGATCAATGGTCCTTGCGTAACACCGGCGTCGATGCCCGAACCGACCTTGAGCGCTCGCACACGCTCGGAAAGCTTCGCCGCAAACGCGTCGTAGACCTTGTCGTGCACGAACAGGCGGTTGGCGCAGACGCAGGTCTGACCCGTATTGCGAAACTTCGAGACGATCGCACCTTCGGCCGCGGCGTCGAGGTCGGCGTCGTCGAAGACGATGAACGGCGCGTTGCCGCCGAGCTCGAGCGAAATCTTCTTGACCGTGGGCGCAACCTGCTTCATCAGCACCCGGCCGATTTCGGTCGAGCCGGTGAAGGAGACTTTGCGCACGGTGGGGTTCGATGTCATCTCACCGCCGATCGCGGAGGACTTGCCGGTGATCACGTTGAGGACGCCGGGCGGAAAGCCCGCGCGCGCGGCAAGCTCGGCCAGTGCCAGCGCCGAAAGCGGCGTCGCCAGCGCCGGCTTGATCACCACCGTGCAGCCGGCCGCAAGCGCAGGCGCGACCTTGCGCGTGATCATCGACGAGGGAAAGTTCCACGGCGTGATCGCCGCGCAGACGCCGACCGCTTGCTTGATCACCACCAGGCGGCGGTCGTTGCCGATCGTCGGGATGACATCACCGTAGACCCGCTTCGCTTCCTCCGCGAACCATTCGCAATATCCGGCGCCGATGGTGATTTCACCCTTGGACTCGGTCAGCGGCTTGCCCTGCTCGCTGGTCAGGATGAGCGCGAGATCGTCCGCGTGCGCGAGTTGTAGCTCGGACCATTTGCGTATGATCGCCGAGCGCTCCTTTGCCGTCTTGTCGCGCCACGCTGGCCATGCCCGGTCTGCTGCCTCGATGGCGCGCGCGGTCTCCGCCGCGCCCATCATCGCCCCGGTACCGATTTTCGCCGCAGTCGCGGGGTTGACGATGTCGAACGTCTCGCCCGAGTCGGCATCGCACCAGCGGCCGTCGATGTAGCATTGGTTCCTAAGCAGGGCCGCGTCCTTGAGGGGAAGCGAAGGGCGGCGTTCGGAAGTGTCGGGGGCCATGGAATTCTCCTGCAAGGTTTGACACGGTTGAAGCTGTGTCGGACTGGCGAGCCAATAATTATAGGCTACGGCAATCGACGCTCGGCCGGCGTCATGGTCACCAGCGTGACCCCGCTCAGCACCAGCGCCGCGCCGAGCAGCTGGATCCAGTGCACGGCTTCGCCGAGGATCCACCAGCCGAGCCAGATCGTAAACACCGGGCCGAGCGAGCCGATGAGCGAGGTACGGTTGGCGCCGATGCGCTTGATCGCCTCCGCGACCAGGAACGTCGGCAATACCGTGGAGAACGCCGCCATTATCAGCGAGAGCAGTTGAATCGATGCTGGCGCGGCCAGCGCGGCGAGCGGCCGGGTCAGCAGGAACTGCGCGATGACGAACACCGCCGATGTTAGCATCGCCCAGGCAATGAAACGTAGGCTTCCCAGGCGTGCGATAGCCGGTCCCGCGCCGACCAGATACAACGCGTAGCAAAACGCACCGGCGAACACCAGCGCTGTGCCGAGCCAGAAACCATGGGTGTCGCCGGCGAAGCGAAGATCGTGCTCGAAGACGAGCAGAATGCCGGCGTAGGAAAGGAGAAGCGCGGTCCATATTCTGCCACCGACGCGTTTCCTGAACAGCGCCACCGAAAGCAGCACCACCATCGTCGGATAGAGGAACAGCACCAGCCGCTCGAGCGACGCGGTGATGTACTGCAGGCCCATGAAGTCCAGCAGACTGGCGAGGTAATAGCCGATGAACCCCAGCCAGAGAATGGCGAGCCAATCGGGGCGCCGCATCGGTATGGCGTTCGACGACTTGCTGGCCCACCACGCCATCAGCGCGAAGAACGGCACCGAATAAATCATCCGCAACGCGAGCAGCGTGACAGCGTCGATCGGCGCCCACGAATAGGCCAGCTTGATCAGGATCGCCTTGAATGAAAACCCGAGGATGCCGATCACTGCGAACACCGGGCCGATAAGGCTCATGCGTGCTGTGGCAATCCGATCGGCGTCCGCCGCCGCGGGCACAGCGTTATTCCCAGCGCACGAGGCCCGCATACGCGGTGCCGAGAATCACCAGGCCGAACGCGATCCGGTACCAAGCGAAGGGGACGAAATCGTGATGGGCCACGTAGCGCAACAACCAGCGCACCACGAGCAGGGCGCTGATGAAGGCGACGATAAAGCCGACGGCTATCATCGCCAGGTCGCCGGCGGCCAGAAGGTCGCGGTTTTTCACCAGCTCATAACCGGTTGCGGCGAGGAGGGTCGGAATCGCGAGAAAGAACGAGAACTCGGTCGCAGCCGGTCGTGAAAGACCGAACAACATGCCGCCGATGATGGTCGCACCCGAGCGCGACGTGCCGGGAACAAGCGCCAACGCCTGCGCGAGGCCGATCTTGAGCGCATCGCTCCAGCGCATCTGGTCGACGCTTTCGATTCTCACCGTCCCCGGATTCCGGCGTTGCCGCCGCTCGGCCCAAAGAATCACGAAGGCGCCGGTGACGAATGCCGACGCGACGGGAACCGGCGCGAAGAGGTGCGCCTTGATCATGCGGCTGAATGCGAGGCCGAGAATCGCCGCAGGCAGAAAGGCGACCGCGAGATTGATCGCGAAACGTTGCGCGGCGCGATCGGAGAACAGGCCGGCCGCGACGCCGACGAGCTTACGGCGATACTCCCAGCAGACGGCGAGGATGGCGCCTGCCTGGATCACGATCTCGAACAGCTTCGCCTTGTCACCGGTGTAGTTGAGTAGTGACGCGGCAACGATCAGATGTCCGGTCGATGAAACCGGGAGGAACTCGCTCAGTCCTTCGACCAGTCCGAGAATCGCGGCAGTGAGTAGAGTAGGCTCGGCCATGAGTACACGCAAAAAAAGGCCGGGCGACTCAAACGCCGCCCGGCCGCATATTGTACCGCCAGGAGAGATAGATTACCTCAAGCTACGGATTCCTCAGCCGGCGTTCATTTTCTCCAGCAACGCGCGCGCCCGCGCAACGATATCGCCCTGATCCGCCGGCACCTGACCGTCTGGCGTCATCTTGTCGATGACCTGGGGCAACACCCGCGCCAGTCCCGAACTCGCGTCGGCATGGGACAAGCCGAGGCGTTGCGCAATCTCGCCGATCGATCCGCTGCCCAGAATTTCCTGAAGTTGTGCGCCACTGATCGGCATGTTGGCACCGGTTCCCACCCATGAGGCGACATGGTCGGCCATGCCGCCATGCTCGAACTTGCTGATGACTCCGGGCAAGCCACCGTTTTGTTCGATCACTTGCAATGCGATCTGCAGCATCGAGCCCTGACTCTGCTGCGCGCCGCTGCCAAGCACGCTTCCCAGCAAACCGTCCAGCAATCCCATGCGACCCTCCACTATGGTTCAACGCGGAGTGATTCTACGCGACCGCGAATCAGTGTCCCCCCAGCGACGCGATAGGGTGTATTCGTGGATAGCGTGCAAAGCCGGGCCGTTGCGACGGCTTCTCGCCTCGTACCGCTCGACCGGTCACGCAGGGTTGCCCGCAAAGATCCACAGATCGTCGGGTGGCAGCTCGATGAACGATGGGCTGCTGGCGGAAGGGAGGTTGCCGTAGCAGCGAAGGCGCAGCGCACCGAGCTTGAACAATTGTTCCTTGCGGTCGCCCAGGAACATGCCGGTGACCACTTCGGTGGCGAGCCGGTTGGCGCCGGCCTCCGCGGCGATGCGGGTGCGCTCGAGACGGATGATGCCGGTGGCCGGGTCGCCGACCTTGAGCGCGCCGCGCGCGGCGCCCCACAGCTGCCAGCCCTCGCCTTCGAGCAGCGCGCGGCCGTCGATGAGCTGGGTAACCTTGCCCGGCAGGTGATTGTTGCTGCCCATGAACTCGGCGGTGAACTGGGTCTGCGGCCGGTTGTACATGTCCTCGGGGCTGCCCTCCTGCTCGATCTTGCCGAAATTGAGCAGCAGGATCTGGTCCGACATGGCCATCGCTTCGGTCTGGTCGTGGGTCACCACCAGCGCCGAGAGACCGAGCCGGACGATCAATTCGCGCAACCAGGCGCGCGCCTCCTCACGGAGCTTGGCGTCGAGATTGGACAACGGCTCGTCCATCAGCACCACCGGCGGGTTGTAGACCAGCGCGCGGGCGATCGCCACCCGCTGCTGCTGGCCGCCGGAGAGTTGATGCGGCAGCCGCTTGGCCAGAGCGCCCAGGCCCAGGTTGCTGAGCGCCTGATCGACGCGCTGCCCGATCTCGTGCACCGCAATGCCACGCAGGCGCAGGCCGTAGGCGACATTGTCGAACACGCTGCGGTGCGGCCACAGGGCATAGGACTGGAACACCAGCCCCAGATTGCGTTGCTCGACCGGCATGTCGACGCCGGCTGCCTGGTCGTAGAGCACCGCCTCACCGATCGCAATGCGGCCCCGGCTGGGCTGTTCCAGCCCGGCCACCGAGCGCAGCAGGGTGGTCTTGCCGCTGCCCGAGGCACCCAGCAGCGCCACCACCTCGCCCGGGTTGAGGGTCATCGAGACACCCTGGAGAATCCGGTTGTCGCCATACTGCAAATGCAGATCCTCGACCACCAGCTTGGCCATCGGCTTGGTCGGCAAACGAGTGTCCGGCTTATTCATGGAGGCGTACTCCGAAGCGCAGCGCGACGCCCAAGCCGACGGCCACCAGCGCAATGTTGATCAAGGACAGCGCCGCCACCTGATCGATGGCCCCGGCGCTCCACAACGAAACCAGCATCGAGCCGATGACCTCAGTCCCCTGGCCGAGCAGGTAGACCCCGGTCGAGTACTCGCGCTCGAAGATCATGAACACCAGCAGCCAGCTCGCCAGCAGGCCGAAGCGGATCAGCGGAATGGTGACCTGCCGCAACACCTGGGCGCTGGACGCGCCCACCGTGCGCGCCGACTCCTCCAGCTCGGGGCCGATCTGCAACAGCGCGCCGGAGATCAAGCGCAAGCCGTAGGCCAGCCACACCACCGTGTAGGCCAGCCAGACCGAGAAGATGGTGTTGCGCAGCTCCTTCAAGCCCGGCACGAACAGGAAGATCCACAGGAAGGCCAAGCCGGCCAGCAGGCCCGGTACCGCACGCGGCAACAAGACCAGGTAGTCGAGCACCTTGGCCACCCCGCCGCGCTGGCGGTGGCCGGCCAGGCCAATGGCCATATAACAGGCCACCGCCAGTGCGCCACCGAGGGTGCCGATGAGGAAGGTGTTGACGATCGCCCGGACCTGATCGGATTGGTCGAACACCTGGCGGAAGTTCTCCAGGGTCAGCACCTCCGCCAGCTTGATGCCCTCGCCCCATTGCTCGACAAAGGCGCGCAGCGCGATGCCTGAAATCGGCACCACGATGGTGAAGCTGAGCCACAAGGCGACCAGCGCCAGCGCCAGCCACTTCCAGCCACCCAGCGGCAAGAGCTTCTGCCGGGTCGCCTTGCCCTTGACCGACACATACTTGCCGGCCGTCTTCAGCAGCCAGCGCTGCAGCAGCACCAGCGGAAAGGTGACCGCGATAATGCACACCGCGACCGCCGCCATCAGATGATAGGACGGGGTGCCCAGCTTGTTGGTCAGCTTGTACAGGTACGTCGAAAGCACCAGATGGCCCTCGGGGTCGCCCAAGACCAAGGGCAGGCCGAACAGCTCAAAGCCCAGAAAGAACACCAGCACCGCGGCATAGAACAGCGCCGGCGCCGTCATCGGCAGGCTTACGTTGAGCGCGACCTGGAGCGGGTTGGCACCGACCACCCGCGCCGCCTCCTCCACGTCGGAGCCGAGGCTCTTCAAGGCCGCCGACGAGTACAGATAGACGTGTGGCACGTGGGTGAGCCCGGCAATCACCGCGATGCTGGCGAGCGAGTAGACGTTCCACGGCACCTCGCCGAGCAGGTCCTTGGCCCATAGCGAGTAGAAGCCGACCGGTCCCATCGCCACCACGTAGCCGAACGCCAGCACCATCGGCGACACGAACACCGGCACCAGCACCAGCACTTCGATGAGCCGCTGCCCGGGCAGGTCGGTGCGGGTGAGCAGGAACGCCAGCGCAGCACCCAGCGGCAGCGCGATCAGCACCATGCCCGCAGCGATGACGATCGAATTGAGAAACGCCGTCCAGAAATCCGAGTCTTCGAAAATGAACCGGTAAGCATCGAAGCTCAGATGCTTGGCCGGATTGAAAAACGGCGCGTTGAGAAAGCTCTGCCAAAAGATCAACGACAGCGGGGTAAGAATCACCAGCGCCGTGATGACGACCACAGTGGTGCGTGGAAGACTGAAGCTACGGGCTGTCATTGCTGATTGTCGTCCCCGCCTATTTGGTAACTGAGCGCGGGAATGACGACCCTTACATGACAGCGCGCGCGATTATTCTGCGCATGTCGAATATCGATCTATCGTGACGCCGGCGCGCACGCACTTCCGCTCGCTTGCGCCTATTTCCGTCCCAAGGCTGTCTGCCACTGCTTGAGGAATTCAAGCCGCTTGGTCTGATCGAGCCCCTGCAGTAACTCATCATTGACCGCGATCGGCTTCACCGCGTTGCCAAGCTCCTTGGCGAAGCCGGCGCCGCTGTCCCTGCCGGTCATGTCGGTACGCACCGAGTACAGCTCGGCTTGCTCCGCGGCAATCGTCTGGCCGCGCTTGGACAATAGATAGTCGACCCAGAGCTTGCCGGCATTCGGATTCTTCGCGTTCTTGGCCACGAAAACGAGCCTGGAGAGCACCAGGTTGTAGTCGCTGGTAAAAGCGACGCCGATCGACGGATCCTTCTTTGCCCTCGTCAACGCATACGAGCCGAGGATGTTGTAGCCGATCAGGTTTTCGCCGGACGAAATGCGTTCCATCATGGTGCCGGTCGAGCTTTGCATGTTCGCGCCGCGCGCCCCCATGGCCTTGACCAGGTCCCAGAAGGCCGGATTCAATTTCGCATCCTGATTGACCAGCATGAAGCCGACGCCGGACTTTTCGGCATCGTAAGTGGTGACTTTTTTCTGGTACTTGTCGGCCTTGGTGGTCAGCAGCTTGACGAAGTCGGCGTGGGTCTTGGGCACGTCCTCCGGCGGTACGAGCCGCTTGTTGTAGACGATCGCGATCGGCTCGAAGGTGGTCGCATACACGCTATCCTTCCAGCGAGCCCACCCCGGCAGCGCCGCGGCTTCCGGCGACTTGTAGCTCATCGCCTGTCCGTCGGCCGCGAGCTTCATTTGCAGATCCATCGCCGAGCTCCACACCGCATCGGCCGAGGTCGCGTTGGCCGCATTCTCGCTGATGAAGCGGTTGTAGACCTCGGTCGAGTTCAAATCGGTATATTCGACTTTGACGCCGGGGAACGCGGCCTCGAAATCCTTGATCAGCGGCGACGCCAGCTTGGCGTCGGTGGTCGAATAGACGACAACCTTGCCCTCCTTCCTGGCGCCGTCGGCGATGGCCTTGTAGTCGGCCGGATAGCCGGCGGGGACTTGCGCCTGCGCGACGAGCGCAGCACCGCAGACGAGAAGCGACAGCAATTTGACGAAGGGCATGACAGAGGTCTCCTCGCGATGGGCGCCGGCGATACCCGGGCAGAACTGCGACGCTCCGGGGCGGCATCGGCGGCCAGTTTACACGCTTCCCGGCAGTGGCTCGACCGGCCGCGTCGCTCGGAACGCAATGCGCTAGTGCACTAGGTGCCGCCGAGTTCGCTGCGCAAATTGGCGACGGTGCTCTTGAGCGCGTCGAGCTCCTCCTCCAGACGACGCACGTTGGCCTTCAGCGCCGCGATTTCGGTCAGTGTGACGACGTCGCCGGCGGACGTCGGGGAGCCATCCGCGGGAACGCTCTCCGGGGGCCGCGCGCCGGACAACAAGTGCATCCAGCGATTCTCCCTCGATCCAGCCGAGCGGGGCAGCTCGGCCACCAGCGCTCCGCTCGGGCGGGCGGCGAGCTCCTGCAGAAATGCGTCCACGGCCGAAATATCGGCGAACCGGTGCAGGCGGTCGCTGTTGATCCGAAGCTCGCCGAGCGTTTGCGGTCCGCGCAACATCAGGGTCGCCAGCAATGCGACCGCCTGCGACGGAAGTCCCAGCACGCGTTCGACATTGTGCGCGTAGCGCATCACCCGGCCACCGCTCGATTCGACGATCAGCGACAGCGATTTCAGGCGGTCGACGGTCGATTGCACCTCCGCGTCGGTCGCGCCCAACACCGGGTCGCGGCTCGTCTTCTGATTGCACCCCGCGATCAACGCGTTCAAGGTCAGCGGGTACGTATCGGCGACCGTGTGCTGCTTTTCGACCAGCACGCCGAGCACCCGGGTTTCGAGCAGCGACAGGGCTGGAAGGGATATCGTCATTGGACGCCGAAAGGGACCGGTCGTTTCCACAGCAGCCGGTTGCTGCTATCTTAACGGCACGCTGCGACCATTCCGTTCCCATTCTATCTCGCGGTAGCCACCTCATGCGTGGCCCGCCGAGAGGCTCATCGAAAGATCATGGCCCATCCCCCCGAAGTCACCAACATGGCCCTGTTCTGCGATTTCGAAAACGTCGCGCTAGGCGTTCAAGACGCCAAGTACGAGCGTTTTGACATCGGCAAGGTGCTCGAGCGGCTGCTGCTCAAGGGCAGCATCGTCGTCAAGAAAGCGTACTGCGACTGGGATCGCTACAAGGCGTTCAAGGCGGCGATGCACGAAGCCTCCTTCGAGCTGATCGAGATTCCACACGTGCGCCAGTCGGGCAAGAATTCAGCCGACATACGCATGGTCGTCGACGCGCTGGACCTTTGCTATACGAAGTCGCACGTCGAGACCTTCGTGATCATCAGCGGCGATTCGGACTTTTCGCCGCTGGTCTCCAAGCTGCGCGAGAACAACAAGGTCGTCATCGGCGTCGGCGTCAAGAATTCGACGTCGGACCTGCTGATCGCGAACTGCGACGAGTTTATTTTCTACGACGATCTGGTACGGGAAAAAAAGCGTCCCGCCACACGCAGGCCTGCCGCCAGGGCGTCCGCCGCCGAGGCGCCGAAGGCGGCGGCAAAGGCATCGAGCGAGGACGACAAGTCTCCGCCAAAAAAGAGCGACGAAGAGCGTACGCAGAAGGGGTTGGATCTGGTCGTCGAAACCGTGGAAGCGCTGGTCGCCGAGCGCGGCGGTGAGGAAAAGATCTGGGGCTCGATGGTCAAGCAGGCGCTCAAGCGCCGCAAGCCCGGATTCACAGAGTCGTATCATGGCTTCCGGTCCTTCAACGCCCTGCTCGAGGCCGCCGAAAAGAGCGGTCGCCTGAAGCTCGACCGCGACGAAAAGTCCGGCGGCTATATCGTCCGGCTGGCAGCGCCCGAGGAGTGACGCGCGTGCATCGTCTTCGGCCGTTCTTATGCGGCGTTCTGTGCGCCGCGCTGACGCAGGGCGTCGCGGCGTCGGAGCCGGAGCTGACCATCGTCGTGGGCGGCAGAATGGCGACCTATGCCCCGGCCAGCCTGCTCGCGCTGCCGGCGGCCACCAGCGTCACGATTCCCGGCGACATCGCGTACAAGCGCGAGATGACCTTCCGCGCCGTTCCCGTGGCGGCACTGCTCGCCGGCGTGGGGCCCGACGAGACGATACGCTTCGTCGCCAACGACGGATATGTGGCGAACCTGTCCGCGGCGCCGCTCCTCGCCCGCGGCGACGGCGCCGTCGCGTATCTGGCGATCGAGCCGCCCGATGCACCGTGGCCGGCACTCAAGGCCGGCGAAAGCGCGACCGCGGGCCCGTTTTACGTGGTCTGGGTGCGACCCGAGCTCGGCGGCATCCGTTCGGGACAATGGCCTTATCAGATCGCGCGTATCGAATCGGTCGCGCCGCTCGTCAAGCGTTACCCCATGCTTGCGCCGGCAATCGGCTTGTCGGCGCAGGACCCGATCCGGCACGGGTTTGCGGCATACGAAAAACACTGCTCGGCCTGTCACACCTTGAACTTGGGCGGCGACGCTACGATCGGGCCGGATTTGAACGTCCCGTACAACCCGACCGAGTATCTGCGCGTCGATGCCCTTCGCCGGCTGATCCGCGATCCGCAGTCGCTGCGGCGCTGGCCGGCCGCGAAAATGCCCAAGTTTCCGGTCACGAGCTTATCCGACCGCGAGCTTACCGATCTGCTGGCCTACCTCCGCCACATGGCTGACCGGAAAGTCGCGCTGGCTCCCACGAAATAGCGTGAACAAAAGTAACGTGCATAACGGCCGCGGCGGCGCGACAATCAGCGTTGGCGGGGCTTGCTTGGAGTGACATCGCCCCGATCGCCTGTAGCCTTGAATGGGCTCCGACAAGGTAGCCAATGCTCACGGTCCGTCCGGCCGCTGTAGCCGGCATGTTCTATCCCGCCGCGCCCCCCGCGCTCGAGGCGAGCGTCCGCGCCCTGCTCGATGCCACGCCGCGGCCCGCCGCCGACGCCACATGGCCTAAGGCGCTCATCGCCCCGCACGCGGGATATATCTATTCCGGCCCGATAGCCGCGAGCGCGTACGCGCGGGTCATCCCTGGCCGATCCCGCATCCGCCGGGTCGTTTTGCTGGGCCCGGTGCACCGGGTGCCGATTTCCGGCTTGGCGCTCCCTGGCGCCGACAGCTTCGTCACGCCCCTGGGTGCGGTCGCGGTCGATGCCGAGGCCGCGGCGCGCCTTCGCACGCTGCCTCAGGTGGGCGAGAGCGAGGCGGCTCACTCGCTGGAGCACTCGCTCGAGGTGCAGCTTCCCTTCCTGCAGACGATACTCGAAGAATTCACGCTGCTTCCGCTCGCCGTCGGGGACGCCTCGCCATCGGAAGTCGCGGAAGTCATCGAGCGAGTGTGGGGCGGGCCGGAGACGCTGATCGTAATCAGCTCCGACTTGTCGCATTACCATCCGTACGAGCGGGCTACCGAGATCGATCGTTCCACCGCTGACGAGATTCTCGCGCTCGCCGACACGCTCGATCACCGGCAGGCGTGCGGCGCCACGCCTATCAACGGCTTCGCGCTTTGCGCGCGCCGGCATGGCCTCGAGCCGGAGCTCATCGACCTGCGCAACTCCGGCGATACCGCGGGTGAAAAATCGCGCGTGGTCGGCTATGCCGCGTT
>DATMNH010000185.1:0-10688 GCA_035568975.1 Casimicrobiaceae bacterium | reverse complement strand
TTCGCGCGACCAATTCAACACCAAGCTCAAGTTCATGCTCGACAGCGACACGCGGGTGACGCTGATCGGCAACACGCTTTATCAGCCTGAAGCGCAGGACCCGCTCGGACTGACGCGCGCGCAGGTGCAGGCAAATCCGCGGCAAGCCGATCCCGCGGCCACGTTGTTCGACACCCGCAAGACCGTCGGGCAGCAGCAGGGCGGCATGACGCTCGAACGCAAACTCGGCGCCGACACGACGCTGCGCCTGACCGGGTACGGCGGGCAGCGCGTGGTTCGCCAATACCTGGCGCTCTCCGGCATCGCCGACACCTCGTCCGGCGGCGTCACCGATCTGGACGGGAACTTCGCCGGCATCGACGCGCGCGTGACGACCCGCTTGCCACTCGCCGGCGGCCCTCTCTCGCTGACCGTCGGCGTCGCCTACGATCGCCAGGATCAGAAGCGCAAGGGATTCGTCAACAACAATGGCTCTTTAGGCGCTCTGCGGCGCGACGAAGACGACACGGTGTACGATCAAGACGTTTATGCGCAGGCCGAGTGGTCGCCGCTACCGTCGCTCTCGCTGCTCGCGGGCGCGCGCTACAGCGACGTGCGCTTCGCCTCGGATGACCACTACATCACCGCCACCAATCCCAACGACAGCGGCCGGCTCGCGTTTTCGCATGCAAGCCCGGTCGCGGGCATCGTCTGGCACGCCGCGCCAGACGTCAATATTTATGCCAATTGGGGCAATGGGTTCGAGACCCCGACCTTCATCGAGCTCGCGTATCGCAACGTCGGGACGGGGCTCAACTTTGGTCTGCAGCCCGCGATCAGCCGTTCCGCCGAAATCGGCGTCAAGGCATACGCATTTGAAACGCAACGCGTCAATCTCGCGGTGTTCAACATCAACACGAGCAACGAAATCATCATCGACGCCGCGACCGGAGGGCGCACGACGTACAAGAACGCCGGCAAGACGCGGCGCCGCGGGGTGGAAGCAGAGTGGGAGGGTGCATTGGGCGGTGGGTTCACCGGCTACGCCAGCTATACCTATCTGTCCGCGACTTTCGCCGCCGATACGACAACCGGCACACCGCCGCAGCTGGTGCCCGCAGGCTCGCACCTCCCTGCGGTGCCGGAGAACGCGGCCTATGCCGAGTTGGCATGGACGCGCGCGGACTGGGCTGGCTTCTCCACGGCGCTGGAATTCCAGTATGCCGACAAGCTGTACGTCAACGACCGCAACACCGATTCCTCGGCGGCCTATTCGGTCGCCAACGCCCGCGCCGGTGTCGAGCAGCGCACCGGCATGTGGACGCTGCGCGAATTCGTGCGCGTCAACAATCTTTTCGACCGAAATTATGTCGGGTCGGTGATCGTCGGCGACACCAACCAGCGATATTTCGAGCCCGCGGCGCGGCGCAATTATTTGGCAGGGGTCACGGTCAATGCCAAGTTCTGACATAAAACTGACGATTTTCAAAAGAACACGTGACGACCTTCCTTACATATGCTGGTAGAGGTTGCCCAGCGCAATTGGGTAAGTCGTCGGAAAATAACGAAAAAATGCCGATGGCCCGAAGGTTGCTAGTGCTGACCATGCTTTGAGGATTTCATCGCTGGGACTTTCGGTCAGCCGTAGGCAATAGTGAAAACCAACCGCACCAGAGCGCCGCGCGGAATTGCAAACGGCGTGTCCTATCCACGTCTTGCGGGCCGACGAAGCGCTCTGCCTAAGGCGGTGTCCGTCCGGATGCCGCAGCGCAGCGATGCCGCTGGTTTGATGCCCATCGCCACTGCACTTGCTGAACTCAGCGACGGCGAACTGTGCGCGCTGATCGGCGCGACAAACGATGTCCGGCAGATCGTGCCGGACCTGTTGGCGTGGATCGGGCACGCTTGCGATTGGGAACTGAACCGCCGCGCTTGCGTTGACTTCCTGCTACAGTCACCGGACGCGGCGATACCGCCAGAGGAGGACGCGGCCAGCATCGTCGCGATGATGACTCTGCGCGCGAGGTTCGATCAGGATGCCGGGAGTGAGACCGGTGCCGTGGTCGCGTTGTTTGATGCAATAATCCGAGCGCTGACCGGTAGCGAGCACAGGCACTAGCAGGAGATGGGCGCCCTAACCCGCCCACGTAGATTAGCGCAGGACTGTTTTAGACCGTTCGGTTGATATCCGATTACGGACCGCGTACACGATCAAACGAACAGCCAACGAGTCCGGTGGAGCACATGCCCGAGTTTTTCTACCTGTTGATCGACTACCCGGCCCTGATCGCGGCCCCGATCATTTTTTTCGCAGCGCTGGCGCTGTGGAGCCACTCGCGCACCGCGTGGGTGGCAACGACTGCGTGGGTGTTGTACCTTGTTTACGAACTTGGCATGAAGGCCGGCGTTTTCTGCAGTGGCGACGGGTGCATGAGACGATCGCCCCTTTATTTCGGCTACCCGCTGCTGGCTTTCCTGTCGGGGGTGGCGCTGGTACAGGTCTATGTTCGCGCCCGCGACAAACGTCGCCGGGAGCGGCCGCCAACGATCCGCCGGTAGCGCGTCACCAAACGCTCGACGTCGAACACGAAGCCGTTCAGGTCTTAGGATCTTCGTGTTGGTCTGCGGATTCATGCGGATGCTTCATCGCCATCATCTTATGTCCTCAGCACTGGTCTTGGTGGGCGCGTGCTTCGCATGGTGCCGGCACCAAGGCCAGCACCAGCGGGTCGAACCGGTAGATTATGTGGCGAGGGTCAAGGTAAATGCCGGGTTCTGACGGCGCGGCGCGCTATACGATGACGGCGATCGTCCTGCATTGGGCTATCGCGCTGGCGGTGATCGGGCTGATCGGCTGGGGCTGGTGGATGCAGACGATTCCCAAGCTCCCGGTCGGTCCCCGGGTCGACGCCTTCAACCTGCACAAGTCGATCGGCATGACGGTGCTGTTATTGATGCTGGTGCGTATCGGGTGGCGCGCGCGGCACCGACCGCCGCCGTTCATGCCGATGCCGCGATGGCAGGCGCAGCTCGCCCAAGCGGTGCACGTCCTGCTCTACGTCTGCCTGATCGTCCAGCCGCTGTCCGGCTATCTCGGGTCGGCGTTCAGCGGCTACCCGGTCCGCTTCTTCGGTATCGTGCTGCCCGCGTGGGCGCCGAAGCAGGACATGCTGAAGGACGCGTTCAGCGTCGTTCATCTCGTCAATAGTTGGGTGCTGGTTGGCGCTTTAGCGTTGCACGTCGCGGCTACCGTCAAGCACGCGCTGCTGGAGCGGGATGGCTCGTTTCGGCGGATGTGGCCCCGGACGTCTCGCGTAGCCGCCGGCCCGGTCGGCGGGCCCGCGCGTTGAAAATGCGAGCGGTCAGGGTCGAACCGGAGACTCGAGCTGCTTCACGGTCTCGACGAAGTTGCCTTCCCGCGCGATGTCCAGCGCGGTCTTGCCGCGATCGTCCTTGAGCTCGGTGCTGGCGCCCGCGGCCAGCAAGGCCCGCACAGTTTCGGTCTTGCCGTAACCTGCCGCCCACATCAGCGCGGTCAACTCGTGCGCGTAGATCGCATTGGGGTCGACGCCCGCGCGCAACAACAGGATGACGATATCGGTGCGGCCCTGGCCCGCCGCATAGGTCATTGCATTCTTCTGCAAGCGGTCGACAGCCGCGACATCTGCACCTTTTTCCAACAGCAATCGAACGATGTCGGTCTGACCCGCGTGCGCGGCCGCCATCAAGGGCGTGACCCCGTTGACCGCGGCGAGATTCACGTCGGTGCCCGCGCTGAGCATCGTCATCGCCAGCGCCGGCTGGTCGTTTTTCAGCGCAATGAGCAGCGCCGTTTCGCCGACGCGATTTCGGGCATTGACCGACGCGCCGTCGGCGAGGGCTTTGCCGACCCCAGCTTGGTCTCCGGTGCGTGCGGCGGCCAGCAGTCTGGCGTTCGCCGACAAATCCTGTGCCAGCACGCCATGCGGCAGTGCAATAAAGACAAGCCAGGCCAGAATGCAACACCGGCGCGCCGCCGGACGCCCGATCCGAAACGACGCTGGCAGCATCGCGTCACCGACATTGTGGATCACAGATTGCATTTCCATTTTGGTTCGACTATAACTTACTTCCGCGGCTAGCCGAGTTGCGGCTCGTCCGCACGACGCTTAAGTGGAGCAGCGCGGCGGGCTTCGCGCGATATCACGGCGCAAGAATACCAAGCAACAATACTAATTCCGCAGGAGGAGAAATGGCGTCCAATTTCGTCAGGTCTTTGAGTAGCATCGCGAGCCTCGTGCTCGCGTGTGGCTTCGCCGCATCGACAGCGGCGCAGGAGGTGAGCGGCAGCGCGACGACGACGATGCGTCCGATGTCGGCAAATCTCGCCAACGTCACGCAGGCGATGCTCGATGGCGCCGGCAGCGACAGCAAGAACTGGCTGCACTCGAACGGCAGCTACGAGCAGACGCGTTATTACGCCGGCAAGCAGATCAATGCCGGCAACGTGGGCAAGCTCAAGCCGGTGTTCGTGTTCCAGACCGCGGTGCTGGAGTCGATGGAGACTGCGCCGATCGTCGACAATGGCGTCATGTTCCTGACCACCTCGTTCAATCACGTCTACGCAATCGACGCGAAAACGGGCGAGGAATACTGGCACTACAAGCACAAGCTCGGGCCGATCGTCACCGTCTGCTGCGGCAACAACAACCGAGGCGTCGCGATCGCCGAGGGCACGCTGTATATGGGCACAATCGACGCGAAGCTGGTCGCGTTGGATGCGAAGACGGGCAAGCTGCTCTGGGATGTGCAGATCGCCGACCCCGACAAGGGCTACTCGGAAACGATGGCGCCTGCATACGTCGACGGCAAGATTCTTCTTGGCACCAATGGCGGCGAATACGGCATCCGCGGCTTCGTCAAGGCATTCGATGCCAAGGACGGCAAGGTTCTGTGGACATTCAACACGATCCCGGAAAAAGGGCACGAAGGGGTCTGGAATCCCAAGGACGCGACCGGCCGCGACATGCACCGCAATATCGACGCCGAAAAGGCCGCATTCGCCAAGGACAGCTCGTTCTACCAGAAGCTCGGCGGCGGCGTGTGGATGACGCCGGCGATCGACAAGAAGACGCGCACGGTGTTTTTCGTGGTCGGCAACCCGTCGCCCGACCTCTACGGCGCGATCCGTCCGGGCGACAACCTTTACACCGATTCCATCGTGGCGGTCGATCTGGACAAGGGCACCTACAAGTGGCACTACCAGTACATCGCGCACGACGTATGGGACCTCGATGCGGTAAGCCCGCCAATCCTCACGCAGGCGAAGGACGGCAGCGGCAAGATGGTCGATGTCGTGATTCACGGCGGAAAGACCGGCCACATCTACGTTCACGAGCGCAACACCGGCAAGCTGATCCGATTCTCGGAGGCGATGATCCCGCAGGAAAACATGTGGGTGCTTCCGACCAAGGACGGCGCGCGCATGCTCCCGGGCGCGAATGGCGGCGTCGAATGGTCGCCGTTGGCCGTCAATCCGGCGCTGCGTTTAGCCTACGCGGCGAATCTGCACCAGCCGATGACCTACCACGTCGAAGAAGTGCCATACCCCGGCGGCAAGCTGTGGCTGGGCGGCGCGTTCAAGACCATTCCGAGCGAAGAGCAGTGGGGGCGCCTGGTGGCGGTGAATCTCGACACCGGCAAGGTGGCGTGGGGCGTGAAGACGCCGCAGCCGCTCATCGGCGGAGTGCTCGCTACCGCGGGCGATTTGGTCTTCAACGGCGAGGCGAACGGATGGTTCAAGGCTTTCGATGCCAAGACCGGCAAGGAGTTGTGGAAATACAACTGTGGCGCCGGCGTCAACGCTCCCGCGGTCTCTTACATGGTCGGCGGGAACCAGTACATCGCGGTTGCGGCCGGCGGCAATAACCAGATCGACGCCAAGCGCGGCAACAGCGTGTTCGTGTTTGCGCTGCAATAGCCGCACCTGCAAACCGACGCGGCCACTTCGCTTTTGGCGGAGTGGCCGTTTTTATTTGAGCGGACATGCCTAAACCATCGGTCGTGATTCTCCTGGCGCTGGCGTTCGCGCTGCCGGCACGGGCACAGCTCGATGCGTCGCAAATGGCCGCCGCTCGCGTCAAGGCAGAGACCTGCTTCGCCTGCCACGGGCCGAATGGCAATTCGCAGAATCCGGACTATCCGATCCTCGCCGGCCAGACCTGGCGGTACATCTATATCGAGCTCAAGGATTTCAACGAAGGCCGCCGCAGCGACCCGCAGATGTCGCCGATGGCGGCGAATCTCTCGCGCGACGACATGATCGAGCTCGGCCAGTTTTTTGCGGCGCAGAAGCCATTGCCGATCAAGTTCCAGGCTGACGGCGCCAAGGTCGAGGCGGGCCGCAAGGTTGCCGACGCTGTGCTCTGTCCGATGTGCCATTTGGGTGAGTTTGTCGGCCAGAATGAGATACCCCGTGTGGCGGGGCAATGGCCGCAATACGTCAAGAAGCAACTGGCGGACTTCAAGGCGCGGCGCCGAACCAACGACGCGGGCAACATGACATCCGTCGCCGCGACCTTGTCCGATGCCGACATCGAGAACCTGTCGCAGTACATCGGCAATCTCTAGTGTGTTGACTCAGCACACCAACGGCACTCACGTTGCCGCGTTCCCTGGCGCGGAGTATCCTAGCCTCGCCGTCGCCGCGCGATCCACCAGCGATCATTCCACCGGCGGCGCCTAACCGAAGGAGGGTGCGCTTGTCCATCTCTCTGTCATTTTCAGTCAACGGCAAGGCAGTCGATGCGGAGGTCGACCCGCGCACGCTGCTGGTCGAATTCATCCGCAATGATCTGCGCCTGACCGGAACGCACGTCGGCTGCGACACCGGGCAGTGCGGTGCGTGCACCGTGCTCATCGACGGCGTCGCCGTCAAGTCATGCACGATCCTGGCGGTGCAGGCGAACGACTCGGCCATAGGCACCATCGAAGGCCTCGCGGCACCGGATGGCGAGCTGCATCCGATGCAGGCAGCGTTCAAGGACTGTCACGGATTGCAGTGCGGCTTCTGCACGCCCGGCATGGTCTTGAGCGCGATCGACCTGGTGGCGCGACACCCCGGAGCGGACGAGGCGACCATCCGCGCCGAGCTCGAAGGCAATATGTGCCGCTGCACCGGTTATCACAATATCGTCAAGGCGGTGAAGCAGGGCGCGGCAGCGATGGGGAAATAGCCATGGGCGCCAGCGATCTTTCCAGCATCGGTCAATCGGTGCGCCGCAAGGAGGATTACCGCTTTCTCACCGGCGCCGGACGCTTCACCGACGATGTCAACCATCACGCCCAGACGTGGGCCTATTTTCTGCGCTCGCCGCACGCGCATGCCCGGATCCGCGGCATCGACAGCAGCAAGGCCAAGGCGGCGCCAGGGGTGGTGGCGATCTTCACCGGCGGCGATCTGACCGGTGTCAACGGATTGCCGTGCGGGTGGCTGATCACCGGCACCGACGGCAAGCCGATGAACGAGCCGCCGCACCCGGTGCTGGCGCAAGGCAAGGTGCGCTACGTTGGCGACGGCGTAGCGCTGGTCATCGCCGAAACGCTGGCCCAGGCAAAAGACGCCGCCGAGCTGATTGCGGTCGATTACGAAGTTCTGCCGGCGGTCGTCGATCCGGCGGCGGCGCTGAAAGCGGGCGCGCCGCTGATCCACGATGGCGCGCCGGGCAACCGCTGCTACACCTGGGCACTGGGGGATAAGCCGGCGACCGACGCCGCATTCGCCAAGGCTGCGCATGTCACCAAGCTCGATATCGTCAACAACCGGCTGATCCCCAACGCCATCGAGCCGCGCGCCGCGGTCGCGAGCTACGACCGCGCCGACGACAGCTACAACCTTTACGTCACCAGCCAGAATCCGCACGTCGAGCGCTTGTTGATGACTGCATTCGTGCTTGGCCTGCCGGAAACCAAAGTGCGCGTGATCGCGCCCGATGTGGGTGGCGGCTTCGGTTCCAAGATCTACCTCTACCCCGAAGAAACCACGATGGTCTGGGCCTCGAAAAAGGTCAACCGTCCGATCAAGTGGACCGCCGACCGCAGCGAAGCGTTCCTGTCCGACGCGCACGGCCGCGATCACGTCACCCACGCCGAGCTTGCGCTCGACAAGGACGGCAAGTTCCTCGGCATGCGCGTCACCACGACCGCGGCGATGGGCGCGTATCTTTCCACGTTTGCGTCGTGCATTCCGACCATTCTGTATGCGACACTCCTTGCCGGCCAGTACACGACGCCGGTAATTTATTGCGAAGTGACCGCGGTGTTCACCAATACCGCGCCGGTCGATGCGTATCGCGGCGCGGGTCGCCCCGAGGCGACCTATGTGGTCGAGCGTCTGGTGCACGCCGCCGCAGTTGAAACGGGCATCGCGCAGGACGAGCTCCGCCGGCGCAACTTCATTCGCAACTTTCCCTATCAGACGCCGGTCGCGCTGATGTACGACATCGGCGGTTACGATGCCTGCCTCGACGAGGCGATGAAAATGGCCGACGTCAAAGGCTTCGCCGCACGCAGGGCCGACGCGGCCAAGCGAGGGCTACTGCGCGGGATCGGCTATGCATCGTATATCGAAGCGTGCGGCATCGCGCCCTCCAACATCGCAGGCGCACTTGGCGCTCGCGCGGGATTGTTCGAAGCCGGCGAAGTTCGCGTCAATCCAACCGGCGGCGTGACGGTATTCACCGGATCGCACAGTCACGGCCAGGGACACGAGACGACTTTTTCGCAGATCGTTGCCAGCCGGCTGGGCATTCCGATCGAGACTGTCGAGGTCGTTCACGGCGACACCGGACGCGTACCCTTCGGCATGGGTACGTATGGATCGCGCTCGCTGGCGGTAGGCGGCACGGCGATCGTGAAGGCGATGGACAAGATTATCGCCAAGGGAAGAAAGATCGCGGCGCATCTGCTCGAGGCGGCGGAGACCGACATCGAATTCAAGGACGGCAAATTCACCGTTGCCGGCACCGACCGCAGCAAGACTTTCGCCGAAGTCGCGCTCACCGCGTACGTGCCGCACAACTATCCGTTGGACAAGCTCGAGCCCGGGCTCGACGAGACGGCGTTCTACGATCCGACCAATTTCACCTTCCCTGCCGGGACGCATATCTGCGAAGTCGAGATCGACCCTGAAACCGGTGTGGTGCAGATCGTCAATTTCTCCGCGTGCGACGATTTCGGCAACATCATCAATCCGATGATCGTCGAAGGGCAGGTGCATGGCGGCGTGGCGCAGGGGATTGGCCAGGCGATGCTCGAACGCTGCGTGTACGACAAGGAAAGCGGGCAGCTTCTGACGGGCAGCTACATGGATTACGCCATGCCGCGCGCCGACGACGTGCCGGCATTCAAGGTCTCCACCAAGGTAACGCCGTGCACTCACAACCCGCTCGGTGCCAAGGGCTGCGGCGAGGCGGGCGCGATCGGTGCGCCCGCGGCGCTCATGAACGCGGTGCACGACGCGCTGGCCGCGTCGGGCGTGAGTTATATCGACATGCCGGCAACGCCGCATCGGGTGTGGCAGGCGCTGCAGTCTGCGAGACTGTGACCTGAGACTATGATCTTGGAGCATGACAAATATGCGCGACGCGGGAATCTGCCACATCGTCATTCCCGCGCAGGCGGGAATCCATTGGCATTTGACCGGTCGCAAAATGGATCCCCGCTTCCGCGGGGACGACGCGAGTTTTGCGGAAATTGTCGCCACTTAGGTAGTCGTCGGTAAAGTCTAGCCGAGGAGTTGCCCATGTACGCATTCGAATACCAACGCGCCAGGACGGTTGCCGATGCTGCCGCCGCGCTTGCCAGGACCGGCGGCAAGGCACTCGCGGGCGGACAAAGCCTGGTGGGCGCGATGAAGCTGAGGCTTGCCAACCCGGGTACCCTGGTCGATATCGCCGGCATCGCCGAGTTGAAGGGCATCAAGCAGGACGGTGCGGCGGTGGTCATTGGCGCAATGACTACGCATGCCGACGTTGCGAGCTCCGCAGTGGTCAAGAAAGCGATTCCGGCGCTGGCGGCGCTGGCGGAAGGGATCGGCGACAGGCAGGTGCGCAATCGCGGAACGATCGGCGGCTCGCTCGCCAACAACGATCCCGCCGCCGACTATCCGGCCGCGGTCCTGGGCTTAAGCGCGACGGTGCAGACCAACAAACGCAAGATCGCCGCCGACGATTTCTTCAAGGGCATGTACGAGACGGCGCTTGCCGCCGATGAAATCATCACCGCGGTCAGCTTTCCAGTTCCGAGAAAAGCCGCGTATGTGAAGTTCCCCAATCCCGCGTCGCGCTTCGCGCTGGTCGGCGTCTTCGTCGCTCAAACGCAGAGCGGCGTGCGCGTTGCGGTCACCGGCGCGGCGGCGCACGTGCATCGCGCCACCACTATCGAGAATGCGCTGGCGAAGAGCTTCACCGCCGACGCGGCCAAAGCGGTCAAGATTCCGGCCGATCATCTGAACACCGATTTGCACGGATCGGCCGAGTACCGGGCGCATCTCGTTTCAGTGCTGGCGTCACGCGCGGTGACAGCCGCGGGCTGAACGCCTGATGCTTCGCCTCCGCGGCCGAATTCGTTCGGCCCGTACTGTTGGCTCGACGAACTGGCTCTCGGCCTGCGTCCCGCAGCCTACCGCCGGACCGTGTCAGCAGTAGCAAAGTAACCTGCTCCTTCTCTAC
>DATMNH010000184.1:0-34144 GCA_035568975.1 Casimicrobiaceae bacterium | reverse complement strand
CTTTCTGGCCGAAGGGCGCGAGTGGTTTGCCCGGCTCCTCGATGTCGTCCCGATCGATCTCCGAACACGTCTGCGTGCACGCGGCCTGTACGCTGCCGCCCTGTTCGCGACACTGCAGGGCGACTATGCGGCGGGAAAGGGTCTGCTACAGGAAAGCTTGACGATCTTCCGCGAGATCGACGATCCGAGGAACGTCGCATACGCGCTCGACAGCCTGGCATACCTCGCGATCGAGCAGGGCGATTACCCGGAGGCCGAGGCGCGAGCGCGCGAGGCGGTCGACCTTTTGCAAGCCAGGGCTAGCCGCGAGGGGCTCTGCTTCAGCCTCATCCATCTGGCGATCGCGCTCCGCTGGCGAGGCGAGTGGGCTGCAGCGCGCGAGTCGTACGAGCACTCACTCGTGATAGCGCGCGAAGGCGGAGCGCCGTGGGAAATAGGAACCGCTCTTAGAGAAATCGGGCTGGCAGAATGCGATGAGGGGCACCACGACCTCGCGCTGAAGCATCTCGCCGAGGCCATGACTGTCCTGCACGGCCTGGGCGATCGCCCGGGTGTCTTCGAGTCGCTGGAAGGGCTTGCCGGCCTCGCGGCAGCGACGGCGGCGCCACGGCGCGCTGCCCGGTTGTGGGGCGCAGCCGATACGTTGCAACAGGAGATGGGTGGCGCAAGGTCCGTCACCCAGAAGATCATCTACGAGCGCCAGGTGCAACCCGTCCGCGCAATATTGACGGACGAAGCGTTCGATCAGGCGTGGGACGAGGGCCGAGCGATGGCCCTGGACGACGCCGTGCGTTACGCGTTGGACGAGCAGGCCGGGCGCGATAGCTGAGCGCGTCGCAGCGACGGGCGTGGGCCAAAGTGACACGCATTTTCTTGAAGCCGACCATCGCCAGAAACGCAGGATCGCCGCCTTAGCAGCGTAGACTTCAGCCATTGCTGACGACGCCTTCCCGGCAATGGCCTCTCCCGGACCGCCTGAGCGCTACCGCTTCGGACCCTTCGAGCTGCAGCCCGATAAACGACGGCTGCTGAACGACGGCGCAACGATTTCACTGCGCCCGCGCGCCTTCGATTTGCTGGCCGCGCTCGTCGACCGCGCCGGCCATCTCGTCACCAAGGACGAATTGCTCGACCGCGTGTGGCCGAAAACCGTGGTCGAGGAGGCAGCGTTGCACGTGCAGGTGTCCGCCCTGCGCAAAGTCCTCGGCGCCGACGCCATCACCACGGTGTCGGGACGAGGCTACCAATTCACGCTGCCGGTGACGACGGGCAACAGCGAAGCGAATCGCCCATCAAGATCGAAGCACAACCTGCCCTATCAGCTGACGAGCTTCGTCGGTCGCGAACAGGAGATCGGGCAGCTCGAGGAGCTGGTGACGGCGAATCGGCTGGTGACGCTGACCGGTGCCGGTGGAGCGGGCAAGACGCGCCTGGCGATCGAAGTGGCGAGCCGGTTGACCGACGCGTTTCCCGACGGTGTATGGTTGGTGGAGCTCGCCGCGCTCTCGGACCCGCGCCTTGTGCCGAAAGCGGTCGCGCAAACGCTTGCACTGAACGAGCAGCCGTCGAGACCTCTGATCGAGACGCTCAGCGACTATCTCGCTTCGAGAAAGCTGTTGCTCGTGCTCGACAACGTCGAGCATCTGCTCGAGGCTTGCGTGCACCTGGTCGATGAGATCGTTCGTCGTAGCCCGGACACCGCCGTGCTCGTGACCAGCCGCGAGCGGCTGGGGTTGACGGGAGAGCTCACCTATCGCGTGCCGTCGCTGACGGTGCCGGGAACGAACGAACCATTGGCGCCGGAGACGGTGTCATCGTACGAAGGTGTGCGGCTCTTCGTCGATCGCGCGAAGCTCTTGCGTCCCGACTTCGATGTGACAACGGAAAATAAGACCGCCGTCGCATCGATCTGCGCTCGGCTCGACGGCATGCCGTTGGCGATCGAATTGGCTGCGCCGCGGCTGCGCTCGATGTCGGTGGAGGAGTTGAGCCAACGGCTCGATCAGCGCTTCGCGTTGCTGACCGACAGTTCGCGTACGGCGCTGCCGAGGCATCGCACCTTACGGTCGATGATCGACTGGAGCTACGACCTGCTCACCGATGTCGAGCAGGCGATGCTGCGTCGAGTGGCGGTCTTCGCCGGTGGGTGGACGTTGACGGCTGCGGAGGACGTATTCAGCGGAGACGGAATCGAGAGGTCCAACACGATCGATCTCCTAACGTCCTTGGTCGACAAGAACCTTGTCGGCATCGAAGAGCACGACGGAACGACGCGTTATCGGATACTGGAGACGATACGGCAATATGCGCTCGATCGCTTGCGCGAAGCCGGCGAAGAAGCGCAATGGAGGAATCGACACTTCGCGTGCTTCCTGGCGTTTGTGGAAGCATCGTTCGAACCGCTGAGGGGTCCGCAGCAACGGCAGTGGTTCGATCGGATCGGGAGCGAGCTCGACAACATCCGGGCAGCACTGACATGGGCGATCGAGCAAAAGCTGCCGGACGCGCTTCGAATGGCTCCCGAGCATTTCCTTTCCTGGGTCAGGCGCACTCACGCTCCTCACCGAGAGGTCCGCGAAATGCTTTCCCGGTAGCTCGATGCGATTCCATCCGACCGCGCCCCCCGCGACCGTGCACGCGCGCTCAGCGCCGTCGGCCATCTCGCAATGCGCCAGCATGATTATGAGGAGGCAGAGCGACTGCTTCGAGAGAGCATCGCATTATTCCGCAGGCTGGATGAAACGCGCGGGTTGGCGTACGCGCAAACCAACCTGGCATTGTTGGCGGTAGCGCGGGCGCGATACGCCGATGCAGAGCCTCTCTTGGTGGAGGGCGCCCGGCTCGCGCGGACCCTCGGCGACCCCAACCTTCTCGTAGTGAACCTCGGTCATCTCGCCATCGTCGTCCATGCGCGACGCGATCCTGAGAAGGCCGCGTCGTATTTCGAAGAAGCGCTGACGGTCGCGCGCAACATCCCCAACGGTTTTCTCACGAGTAGCGTACTCACTTACAAGGGCCGTGCCGAATGCAGCGATGGAAACCTGGAGCTCGCCGAAGCGAGTCTTGCGGAGAGTCTCACGATTGCCGATGACCTGAAGGACCCGGTTGCCACGGTGTGGGCGCTGGAAGGCTCCGCCGAACTGGCCGTCCCAAAGCGAGCCCCGAAGCGGGCAGCAACCATCTGGGGCGCTGCGGCGCGCCTGCGCGAAAAGATCGGCATTCCAATACCGTTTAACGAAGAGGCCGACTACAAGCGCGCGGTCGCAACTACGCGCGTCGCATTGGGTGATGATGGGTTTGACGAGGCATGGCGTGAAGGTAGCGCGATGACGTTGGATGATGCCGTGCGCTACGCGTTGGGCGGGAAGACCGGGCGCGACGCCCGAACGCAATGATTTCGGTTTCGATTGCACGGTAGAAGCCGCAGTTGCGGAAGCCGCTTCTCGCGCTGCTCCTATTTCCCGTAAGCCTTGGCGATTTGTCCCACGAGCACCGCAAACGGCATGGCAAGCGCTCCGTAGACCGCACCGGCGTCGGGCCGGCTGTTGTCCTTGAGGACTTCGATGGTCAAGGTGGCATAGTCGGAAAGGATGACCCCGGCCTGCTGCATCCGCATAAGTCCGGCTTCACGCTTGGTCTGACTGAACGTGCCGCAGGCGTCGACCGCGACGTAGGCGTCGTAGCCCCGTCCGATCGCAGTGATCGCGGGAAAGGCTGCGCACACTTCCAGAGACACTCCCGCGAAGATGAGCTTCTTTCGCCCGGTCGCCTCGATCGCTTTGCTGACCTTCGGGTCGTCCCATGCATTGACCGAGGCGCGATCGATGATGTCGACCTCGGGGAGCGCCTGCACGAGTTCCGGAAACGTCGGCCCCCACATGCTGTCGCGGCCCGTCGTCGTGACGATGATCGGCAGCTTCAGAATCCGCATCGCCTTGGCAAGAGACACCACGTTGTTCTTCAGTTCAGCGAGCGGGATGTCCCGGACCCCCGTGAGCAAGCCAACCTGATGATCGACGAGCACCAGCGCTGCATTGTCGGAACTGAGAGGAACGTACGGGGTGTTTCGTGCGTCCATGGATTGCTCCTGGCGATGACGACGCGAGGCTGCGGCTCAGGGAAAAAACGGATGCCGCCGCGACGGTCGGTGCGATTCCCTCGAGTCCGTCCGAATTGAATGAAATCGCGTCTACGGATGGGTTCGCCCGCCACCGTCTGCAAATGCATCTGCGGAGACGCCCTGTCCTTCGCGATCCTTCGGATCAAATAGTATCGGCTTGACCTGCTCGTCAGGAGACTGCAGATTCCGGACCTATCGTCCAATGCATTGGACAGCTATGCAACGCCGCCAACGGGGTGGGGCCGATGCTCGACCTGAATGACCTTTTCTACTTCGTGCAGATCGTCGACCGGAGCGGCTTCACAGCAGCGGGTAGAAGTCTTGGCATGCCCAAGTCCACGCTGAGTTACCGCATGCAACAGCTGGAAGCGGCGCTCGGCGTTCGCCTGCTCAATCGCACCTCGCGGCATTTCGGCCCGACTCAGGCAGGCGAAGAGTTCTACCGGCACGCCCTGCTCATGGTGCGAGCGGCCGAGGAGGCCGAGTCGCATGCGCGGCAGAGGGTCACGGAACTCGCCGGCGTCGTACGATTCACAGCGGCGATGGGTACCGCACAATTCGCGCTTCGCGACATCGTCATGCGCTTCATGCAGGAATACCCAAGGGTCGACCTTGTCGAGTACGTGACCAGCCGACAGGTCGATTTGCTGGCGGAGAATTTCGATGTCGCCATCCGTGCGCACTCGGGCGAGCTGCCGGACTCCACGCTTGTCCGCCGCACGCTGGCCGTCGCCCCGTGGATTCTCGTTGCGGGCAGCGAGTATCTCAAGCGCACTGGATCTCCGCAGACGCCTCAAGACCTGAAGCGATTCCCTTGCGTTTCGGTATGGAGAGAGAACAAGATTGCCGCGTGGCACTTGCGCCGGCATTCAACTTCGCGGCGGGGAGGTAACAGCGAACTGATTCAGCCGCCGGCGCCCCGACTGGTCAGCAACGACATGTCCAGCCTTAAGCGAGCAGCGATCGAGGGAGTCGGAATCGTCGCTCTGCCTGCCTACGTTTGCAAGACCGAGCTGGGCACTGGCGAGCTGACGCAAGTTCTGCGGGGATGGTTCGCCGACGAATCGACCTTCAGCGCGTTGCTGCCCTATCGGCGAGGTTTATTGCCCACCGTGAGAACTTTCGTCGATTATCTCGCGCGCCATCTGCCTAAGTACGTCGCCTCTTAGCTCCGGCGAGCGACGTTTGCGCGCCCCGGCGCGATGACCTGTGGGTGGCGAAATCGTAGTATGAGGGAATTCGCCTGTACGAGGCAGTCTTGCGCGCGCATCAATATTATTCCGCGGACGGCCGCGGCAATCAGCGACTCGGCGTGTCCACCGGCGCGACCGTAAGACCCTCGACCCCGCTTCGACCAACGGAATCAGCCAGGAATCCATTGGCGCGCAGCTCGTCGAGTGCCGCATTCACCAGCCGCAACCGGTCCGTACGGTCGAGCCGCACCGCGATTGTCTGCGGTACTCCATAGAAGTTGTCGTCGAGCAGCCGCAGACCTCGTACGTTCTGCGTTCCCGAAGTCAATCGCTGGCGGCCGCCGGCGAACGCCACCACCGTCCCGTCCTGCAGCCACTGTACTGCGTCGCGCAGTGTGTAATCAGTCGTGGCGCGCAGGCGGGCGGCGGTCAGCCGCTCCTGCAACCAAACGCCCACGCTGTCATCGGTGTTGATGCCGATGATTTGGCCGGGCCGGTCCAGCTCGCGCACGGAGTGCAGCGGCGAGTCGATGCGAACCAGCGCGCTCTGTTGGACCAGCATGTAGGTCTGGGAATACAGCACGACCCCAGTCCGCTCGGGGTTCGGCGCCACGAAGCCGATGTCCGCGGCATCGGTCCTCACGGCCTCCAGCACGGCGGCCGCCGTTGGCAGCGGCGTAAGCGTGATGGGCACCCCCGCGCGGCGCCCCAATTCGCGCGTGATGTCGGCCACCACGCCCGTAATCGCCCCAGTACGGGAGTCGAGCCTGGCTTGCGCCAGGTTCGCGACGATGTACGCGGCGCGAAGGGTGCCTGTTGACGCGAGCACGGCGTCGGCGGCGCCAGCGCTGTCATTGAGCGTCAAGACAACTGGCAGAAGCGCGAGCATGTGCCGCCATACCCTGCCTTCGCCCGGGCGGCGCCAAACGCGACGATCACTGTTCGAAACCATCGCCTTGTCGAGAGGTTCCGGAATAGACGACGTTACCACGTCTTGCCGACTCCGATTCGAAGGTAGCCATCGAGCTTGAATTCTGGCGAGCCGGACAGGATTTGAGCCCCCGACCCCAGGTTGGTTGATCCAAAACATCGCGCTCTTCGTATACGCAAAGCGGGGAAAGCATTTTCCCGACCGGGTGACGGGGAGAACGCATGGACACGTCCTAACAAAAGCGGGGCCGCTCAAGCGGAAACGAAGGGCCGGCGACAAAGCGACGTCGACCACGGCCCGCAATTCAATACAACCTTGGAGATGGAAATGAAACGCACATCCACGTTAATCGTTCCATTGCTGGCGTCAATTGCGGTGGCATGGACCATGACCGCCCAGGCGGCAAGTCACCGGGAGGCTCCGTTGATCGCCTTGGATCCGCCCGCCGACAACACCGACGTGTACGCCTTTGTCAGCTACGACTCGGACAACATCGCGCGCGCTCCGGCCGATCGCAAGGTCACGTTCATTCTCAACGTGAATCCGGGCCAGGACCCGGGCGACGGGCCCAACTACTTCAACTTCGATGATCAGGTGCTCTACACCGTCAATATTGACAATAACCAGGACGGAAATGCGGGGGACATCGTCTACGAGTTTCGCTTCACGACCGAAAACCGGCCCGTCGGCGGCCCAGGCGGATTGACTTCTCCCGTGCCTTATCTCGGTAATCCGCATATCACCGCATTGGGCGGATTGCTGCAGGGGATTACCGCGCTCGACGGGCCCGGATCGGAAGGGCTGACGCGGCGCCAGACCTACACCGTGACCGAGGTTCGCGGCGGCGTCCGCACACCGTTGTTCAGCGGTCGGACATTGATCGCGGTGCCGTCCAACTCCGGACCCGCGACGATGCCCAATTACCCGGCCCTCGCGGCGCAAGGCGTCTACAACGATGCGGCGACCGGCATCCGCGTGTTCGCCGGACAGCGAGCCGAGACGTTCTACATCGATCTCGGCGCCGTGTTCGACACGCTGAACCTGCGCCGCTATCCGCCCCTGCTCACCGGGGCTGGAGAAGATGCCGACAATACCAATCCCTATGGTGTGAATCGATTCAGCGGCGCCAACATCAGCACCATTGCCCTCGAGGTGCCGATCACTCGCGTTACCAGCGATGGCAAGCCCGCGGCCACAACGGCGAACCCCGTGATCGGGATGTACGCCAGCACCGCCCGACAGCAGACGAGATCCTTGGGCGGACCGGGTATGGGCACGGTCAGCAGCGGTCCTTGGGTGCAGGTGTCCCGGATGGCGAATCCTTTGGTGAATGAGCTCATCATCAACACACCCAACAAAGACGCCTGGAACGCGGCGGCGCCGGCAAACGAAGCGCAGTTTCAGGGTTCCTACACCAATCCAGTCATCGCTACGGAGTTAAACCTGGTGTATGGCTTCCCCATTGTCCCGATCGATGGCTCGCCCGCATCGAACCGGACCGACCTGATGAGCATTATGCTCAAGTACCCGGGTCAGGCCTTGAATGGCTCGAACTGTGGCAGCCCCTGCTCGGAATTGCTGCGGCTCGATCTGCGCGTTCCTCCCACAGCGCCGGAAAACCAGAGCCGGCTTGGCGCGGCGTTGAGCGCCGATCTCGCAGGCTGGCCGAACGGCCGGCGTCCGAATGACGACGTCACCGACATCGTGATACGCGTGGCTGGGGGGACAAACTACGTCGCCAACAAGGCCGGCGATGGCGTCAACTTCGCGGTCGGTGTACCGGGTGTGATCGGGGTCGATATCACGTCGAATGGCATCGCCAAGAACTTCCCGTTCCTGCCCACGCCGTACGACGGCAAGAACCGTCGGCACATCGACTGCAACGAGAAGCCGTTCTCCAATCCCTGCGGAGCGTTGGTGCCGTAATCGGTACCAATAACAGATAGACTGGCTCACGGCCCGGGGTAACACCCGGGCTTTTTCTTAGGATTCCATTGGCTGTTGACGGTTGCAAAATGGATTCCCGCCTTCGCGGGAATGACGCGAGTCTTGCGAAGACTGCCACTTAGTTCGGTAATTCTTAGTAAAGCGTGAGCTCGATCGTGGCGTTTTCGGGAGACAGCAAGGAGGTTGCGGTGTTGTCGCCGGAGCGTAGGACCAGGATGCCACGGTGCGAAGGATCAATCGCGAAGAACAGTCGATAGTCGAGCGTTATTCCCTTCGCCGCCCCGACGCATTCGATGTCGAAAAACAAGGCTGCGTAGGCTCCGTCGGCGTGGTTGTCTACCGCCTGGCGCGTTGGGCGAATGGCGCACTCTTTCCCGCCGTTGCTCACCCGAAGATAAGCATAGGCATACTTGGCAATGGCGGCCTGATGCTTGCGTAATTCGGCCCAGGTGATGTTGCCATCGCCATCGTCGTCCAGCTTGAGCACAAAATTGAGATCGCGCAGCGCGATATCCCATTGCCCATGCACCACCGCATTGCCGCTAATGCCGGGATCGGCGTACTTTTGGGCATCGAGCGTAAGGTACGCGTCGCTCGCCGAATGTGCGCTCGCAACGGCGCCAGCCAGCGCCACGACCATGGCGATGACGACGCGCAAACTCACTTGCCGGTGCTGGTTCATGGCGCTCGTGAGATCGTGGTCTTGAGCTGCGCCCGCAGCTGCCGCGCCAGCGGCTCGATAATCGGGTCCTGGAGCTTGGTCTGCTCCAGAAATGCCAGCACCGGCGCCGCAGCTTGAGGCTGATTGGCTGCCTGGGCGGCTTCAAGGAAAACCCGCGCATCCCAGGGTGCCCGCTGCATTTGCCAGTTGCGCTGCGCCATATCCAGTGCTCCTCGCGGATCATGTTGCAGATGTAGCGCGAAGCGCACTTGTTCGCGCCCGTAGTAGTCGCTGCCGCGCTGGGCCAATGCTTCGAAGCGCGCCGCCATGATCCAGGTGTAGCGTGGCAGTTCCGGACTGTTGAGCGCTGCTTGCGCAAGCGCGAGCCGCAGAAACGCCGTATCCGACTGGCTATAGTCGGCAAGCAGGTTCAGCACTTCCTTCGGTCGGTCGCGATCAAGCAGGAAATCGGCGTAGGCGACCAAGAGGAAGTTGTCTCCCGGCGTGTAGGTCAGGGCCTTGCGGTAGTGCGCTTCCGCCTGTGTCCAGTCGCCCAGCCGCTCGGCGCTCTCCGCAAGCAGTCCTTGTATCCAAGCCTTGAATGGCGCCGATAGACTCGGCGCGTCGCCTTCGAGCTGCGCTAGTAAAGCGACGCTTTGCCGAGCCTGTCCGAGATACGAGCGCAGGTTGCCCGAGCAGGCCAGGCCGAGAGTGAAACCCGCATTTCTCGCGACCTGGACGCAGTCATCGTTGGCAGCGGTGTAGTCGCCCTGGACCATGTCCAGCGTTGCCAGCGTCAGCCACGCCTGGGCGTTTTGCGGCTCGCGTTTCAGCGCCTTCTTGAGTAGCTCGCGAGCCTCGGCGAACAGGTGGCGATATTGAAGGATGGTTGCTTGCAGGACCAGAGCGGTCGCGGGTGGTGCCTGCCTGGCCAGCCACGGCGCGATCACTGCCTCGGCATACCCCGTGTAGTGCGCGTCGCCGACCTGGCGTCCGAAATCGATGTAGGCGCGTGCCAAGCGCTCTGCGGTTCGTAAATTGCCCGGATCGGCGTTCAGCGCGGTGCGCAGCATCTCCATCTCCCGCACCTTGGGATCGGATGCGGGGGGTACCTGCTGCAGGACTTCTGCGTCCGAACTTGGGCTGTAAGGAGCGCGATACGGAGCCGCGGGTGCCGTTAGGTTGGTGTCCGCCGGCGTGGCGGAAGAGGCGGCCGTAGCCAGCGCACTACCGATAAACAGCAAGACGTAGCGGCCCCCCTTCCAGCGGGACAATGGACTGTAATGGTGAAAGGACATACGGACCATCGGCTTGGGGTAACCAAATGTCGCCATGACGGGCCAGCCGCTGCCGACCGGCAACTTATCCAGTTACGAGCAATCGGCACGATCGGATGCATGGCGAGATGTCGGTCTGCATCTGCTTGTCAACCGTCTGCGTATATCCGAGGTGGCAACCTCTCGCCTCCCAGTAATGAACGGCACCCGTGTCCGAATACGTTTATAGCCACCGGTCAAGCGGCTTCAACGGCACACGCCTCGCGTTCTCACCCGACGAATGGGCGCGGCTTGCCGGACTCTATGGGTTCATTGCGGCTCTGCATGTCCTCGGCTGGGGGCTGTATTTGTATTACGCGGCGGCTTATCCGCCGCTCGTGGGCCTTGGTTTCGTAGCGTACATGTTCGGACTGCGGCATGCATTCGACGCAGACCATATCGCAGCGATCGACGATACGGTGCGTTACCTGCTGCAGAAAGGGAAGAAGCCGCTGGGAATCGGCTTTTTCTTTTCACTGGGCCATGCCACGATCGTGCTTTGCCTTGCGATCGGCATCGCTTTCGCGGCCACGGCCATAAGGCAAGAACTGCCCGAGCTCAAGAACGTCGGTGGCATTCTCGGGGCCAGCGTATCCGGGGCGTTCCTTTGCCTCATCGGCATCCTGAATTTTCTGGTGTTGCTGGACATTCTCGGCGTCTGGAAAAAGGCCAAGAACGGTAACCATGACCACCGCCATCTCGAAGAATTGCTCCTGAGAAGGGGCCTCATCAATCGGCTATTCGGCGGCCGTCTGCAAAGGTTTCTGAATCATAGCTGGCAGATGTATCCACTGGGGCTGCTGTTCGGACTGGGCTTCGATACCGCCTCGGAAGTCGGGCTGCTGGCGATGACGGCGGGTGCGTCCGCCGGCAGCCTGCCGATCCCGGCCGTACTGTCGTTGCCGGTACTTTTCGCGGCGGGCATGTCGCTGATGGATACCACCGACGGCGTTTTCATGTCGAAGGCGTACAACTGGGCCTTCCTGAACCCGCTGCGGAAGATCTTCTACAACATCACGACGACCAGTCTGTCCATTGTCGTCGCGCTGGTGATCGGCTCGATCGAGCTGCTGCAAGTCCTGATCGGCATGCTCGGTCTGCAGGGTCCATTTTACGATTTTGTCGCCGGGCTCGATTTCGGCATGCTTGGTTACATTATTGTTGCCCTCTTCCTGCTGGCTTGGGGTCTTTCGGTGGCGCTATGGAAGTTCGGGCGAATCGAAGAGCGCTACGGTATGAAAAACGACCTGCACAGTCATTCTCATCGTCATGAGCCAGGGACAATGCACTCTCACAAACACGTCCACTAATTTCTCGACTCGTAAATTGCGAAACATCGATATTCGTTCGCCGTCATTCCCGCGAAAGCGGGGACCCAGTGGCGTTTGTAAAAAAGACCCTGGATTCCCGCTTTCGCGGGGACGACGGGATATGTTTGCGTACTGCCGAGTTGTCGTACTAGTGAATTGAAAATGCGGACTGCTTTGGCGCATGCCGTTGCGGTGCAAATGATGTCGGGCACGCACCGACAGCTGGTGCGTGTCGATCAACTTTCTGCGCACGGAACGCAATCCTCAGGCGAGGGAGCGATACGTTGACTTCTGTTTTTCTTGAACGGATCCGGCAACTTTGCGTCGGTACCGCACTCTTCGCGCTCGCCGCGGCACCGATCGCCGGCCGCGCTGATACGGTGGCGAGCCTGCTGGGTAACTTCACTATCAACCAATATTCCGGCCTGCGGCTCGGGGATGATTCGGTCAATGTCCGTTACACGGTTGTCTTCGGCCAACTGCCTGCGTTGCGCGAACTGCACGCGGCCGACACTGATGGCGACGGCGTTACGTCACAAGCGGAGCGAGACGCATACATCAAGCGTTTGGCCCCGACCTTTGCAGAACAGTTGAAAATCACTGTTGATGATGTACCCGTACCGCTGACGGTTACCTACTGGACGACCAGTTTGCCAACTGAGCAGGGTGGATTTTCACTGCGCCTGGACGTTGATTTTGAGGGCTCTCTTCCGCCGACCGCCGCCCGCCGGAATCACACGCTCAAGTTCGCCAATCAGAATTACCCCGGCCGGTTCGGTTGGCAGGAGATCGTCGTGCAAGCATCGCCGTTGATCGAGGTGTTTGCTACCGATGCCTTCAGCACCTCGCTCACTGCCGGTCTGACCGAAACCTTGGCGGCGATGCCCGCGGCGGGCCCGTTGAACGAGCGCTCGGTGAGCTTGAGCTTCGCCCACGGCGCCGCGCCGGCGGGAGCCCAGTTGCTGCAACCGCGACCTGGCGCTGTACCGGCTCCCAGCCAAGCCGTGCCGCAGGCGCCAAGCAGTTTCGACAATGCCTGGCTGCAGCGCGAGACCCGGCGTCTGATCAGCTTGATTTCGACGCGGGACGTTGCACCGCATGTCGCCCTGCTCGCTCTGCTTGCCGCCATGTTGCTCGGTGCGCTGCACGCGTTTTCACCCGGTCATGGCAAAACCGTCGTCGGTGCTTACCTTATCGGCTCGCGCGCAACGCCGCGGCACGCGGTGTTTCTCGGCGTCACCGTGACCATCACGCACACACTGGGCGTATTTGCACTTGGGTTTGCCACCTTGTTCGCCTCGCGCTTCATCGTACCGGAGCGCCTGTTTCCGATTCTCAGCCTGCTGTCCGGGCTGCTCGTCCTGGGGATGGGTATCGTATTGCTGGCTCAGCGCTGGCGTACGGCGCGCGAGGTGCTGAAGAATGCGCCCGATCGCGTGCGCCCTCAGCGATCGGCACTAAGGACAGCCACGACATTTCGCCCGCTGACCGAGGCGACGCCGACCGCGAAGCTTGGGCGTGGCTTCGTCATGGCCTACGCCGACGGACACCATCACCACGCTCATGATCATCATCGTGGACTTCGCCATAGTCACGATGCCGGCCATGCCAGTTACGGTGCCGTCATGCATTCCCACGGCGGCCGCATGCATTCACACTTGCCGTCAGGTGCGCCCGGCGAAGCAGTCACGTGGCGCAGTCTGTTAGCGCTGGGCATTTCCGGCGGATTGGTTCCTTGCCCATCGGCCATGGTGTTATTACTGGCGGCGGTTGCCCTGCACAAAACCGCATACGGGCTCTTGCTCGTGGTCGCCTTCAGTGTCGGCCTCGCGATGACCCTGACTGCGGTCGGCGTGGCATTCCTCTACGCCCGCAATCGCATCCCCCGCACAGTCGCCCGTGCCCGCTTGCCGCAGCTGCTGCCGGTGCTGAGCGCTGGCGCGATCACGATCATCGGGGCGCTCCTCTGCTATGGTGCCCTGACCAATGCGCAATTCTAGGGATCGCCGCCCTTGCGAGTCCGGTAGCTTGCAAGCGTTTAAGCGCGGGCCGCCTTGGTCACGCGGCGCGTCGAAACCGGCTCCCTTATGAGAGCCGGTTTCATCTCCCTAGAAGAAGTCCCAGGTATTCTGGAGCGGCACCTGCCCGACTCCCGGTTTCGAGAAGTCGCATACACCTTGCGGGAATATCGCAGCCAGCTGAGCCTGTTCCGTCGGTGTAAATGCCACCACATAGTCGCCGGTATTGATGGGCTTGAGCTGACACTTCAGAACGTCGTTTGCGACAGGCTCTCCAGCAACCATCCGCGGTGACGAATGCGAGGGGTAGAGCTGATTACACACCGTCGCACCCTGAAAGACCTGGAGCTCGGCGATCTTCACCGTACCGTTGTTGGTGAAGCACGCTTCTACCAGATCCGCCGGCTTGGCGTTGACGATCTTGTCGTGGATCGAGGCATTGGTCGTGTCTGCAAACAAGCTCGTGAGCCACTGGTCCATCTGGGTAACCGCATGGCTCAACACCGGGCTGGTATCTCCGAAAAGACCCGTCGTCCCCGCCGAGACACCATCTTCGATGAGCATCACCTGGTTGTCGAAGTTGCCATTCGCCCTCACCAGCCGCTCGCGCAGCGAAAAGGAGTGGTAGCGCTGGTGCACCTCGTTGCCATTCTCCGGCTGATCGACGTAGCCGCGATAGTCAATCATCGGCGTCGCTTTCATGCCCTGATTGCCGTAGGTCACCCGCCCAGTGTTGTAGGCGATGTTGATGGCGCTGATATCTCCGACCGTGCGGCCGGCGATGTTGTTGCCGTTGTTGTCATAGCCGCCAATGTTCTGGTTCAAATCGAGAAACTGCTGTTTGCTGATGGCGCCCGAGTTGAGCGCCGCAAGTCCGTATTGAACGCCGACGTTGTCGAGCGGCCGGCGCGCATAGCCGGTCACGGGGTCCCGTCCGAATATATTGACCATGTGGTCATAAACATCGCAGCGCACGCCGGTGGGATTGGTGTTCTGGTCGAACCTCATGCTGACCGGAATGGCCGCGTTGCAGGTCCCTCCTTGCGCCTTCAGCCGCACCGCGTTGCTCGGACCGATTGACGCCGGCGTAGTGACCGTCGCATAGCCGGTGGCCGCTACCTGCTGCGCGGCGGTCCAGGTCAGGCTGGTGTGCTGGATATAGTGGAAAAACAAGTCCGCCTCGAAGACGTTGAGTATGTTTGCTGCGGTGACTTCCGGGAAGCTGCAGCCCATGATCAGGCCGTCGAGGAGACCGGGGTAATCATCGCTGATGGGATAGCCGGCTTCCGATCCGCCGGAGCATCCGTATCCGATCGTGAATGCGGGCGCACCGAAATTCTTGATGAAGCGCTCCTTCACCATCATCAGGCTCTCGGCCGCGAGCACTTCCTGGCAGTTGTTGCCGAAGACATTCAGGGTCGATGATGCGACACCGTATCCCTGGCGCAGCAGCAGGTCTTCGAGAATGCCTCCGTTACCGATGCTGGTGCCCTGGATATACCAGCCGCCTACGCACCCTCCCCCAAGCGTATAGATCAGCCGACGGTTCCATGCCGCCGGAGGCGCCAGGAATGTCGGTGCGGACTCGATCGTCGGATCGTGCAAGATCGCGGTCTGATAGATGGCACGGTTGATGGTGCCGGTCTCGACGCGCACGATGTAGGGAACGGTCTTGCCTTGGCTCGTCGTCGTCTGGACGAGGTCGGCTGGATAACCCGGACCGGCTGGGAGCGCTTTAAAGGTGGCCGCCGTCGAGCGGTAGACATAATCGACCCGGGTTGCCGCCGAGCAGTCCGCATCGAGCGGCGGGCCGAGGCGCGCGGTCGAATTCCCGGGAATCGGAAAATTCTGTGTCATGCAGAAGAACGGCTGCTCGTGCGGTCCAGCAATGATGGGCCCGGTGATCGGGTAATTGGTAAGTTGCAGGCTTTGATCTCCCGCGGGACTCTTCGAGCGCACCCGCAGCACATTGCTGCCAAGCTGGAGCCCGGAAACCAGGCCCAGCCACGTGTTCGGTTCGGGACCGGGCCGAAACACGCCGGTGGTGTCGTGATCGTTGAGCGTCACCCACACCGGCAGAAGCTGATTTGCCGGAAAGCTGATTTTGACGAGTACGTTACCGCCGCTCACGGTATCCGGTCGGCTCGACACGGCCGCGATCTGAAGAGACGTGCTGGCCATCACAGGTTGCAACCCCGCTGACAGCGCTACGATAAAGACCAGCAAAACGACCGTTCGCATGATTCCCCCCTGAAGATAGACTACGCTTGACCGCGTGAAGCGCGGGTGTGTTTGGCTGCAGAATTCAAATGCCGAGGTGGTCCAATTTACAACGTGATCTGGTTGGAGGATTCTCCCATTCAACGATGTTCAGGATAAATGCAATGTCGGGCAGGATTCATACCGATTCAGCATAGGCCTGACCGACAAATCAGGCGCCCTGCTGCACGTGCTTTGCGCGTGAAGCGGGCGCGCCCTTGCGGGGGCTGTACTGTCCAGCTACCGATAATCATAGTTCGTGGCTCGTAGTGAGCCGCGGAAACTTTGCATCCATTTGTAACGAAATGTGTAAAGTTGGCCAAGGCGAGACGGACACTGATCGAGCGCGTCGCAAATTGCGGCTGCGGCCGTGTTTAGCGTTTCGCGATTAAATACCTTCGGCCAGTGGGCCAACGGTTGCGCCTCGCTTTCCCGCGCTCGGCGGCTAAGCGCAGAGTTCCTGCGTTCATACGCAACTGCTTGGCAGCCTCGGTCAGATTCATTGGCATCACGAATACTCGCTCGCACCCGTCTCGACCTGATCGAATGATTGCGGCACAGTTCGACACTTGCGTCGCTATATCAATTTCTCCACCGAAAGTGTCTCGAAGGTATTGACACATTCGGAGGGCCGACGTAACTTTCTCATCGCCATTGTTTCCCCGCAAGCAGGATGGATGGTGCCTGCGCGTCCAGTGTAGCGCGCAAACAAAAAATACGCGCGCGTCGTTCCCAGCACAATGCAATCTCAAGCGTACAGGAGGAGTTTCCAAATGTTTCATACCCCCGGTATTTCGAAGAGAGCGATTTGGGGCGGCGCGGCCGTTGCCGCTGCGCTGCTCGCGTGGGCACTGCCGAGCGAGGCTCGCGTATCAATGATCGTCATCGACTCGATAACGGCGCTCGCGGGACAAAATGTTCCCTATGAGCAGTTGCGCGGGCGCGCGTTCGGCGTGCTCGATCCGAACGACGCACATAATCAGATCATCACCGACATTCAGCTCGGCAAGGATCCCGACGGCATGGTGCGGTACGAGGCGACGTTCGTCATCACCAAGCCGGTCGATCTCAATAACGCGAGCGGTTTCTCGTGGCACGACGTGCCGAACCGCGGCGGCGCGATCACGATCGTTGCTGCAGAGCGCAACCTGGGCGACATCGGGATCACGAGCGCATGGCAAGCCGATAATGCCGGCGCCAACGGAGGCGGATCTGCCACCGCGATTCCAACCAACCACGCCACCGGGACGAACCATTGGGTGGCGGTGCCGATGGCCAAGAATCCCGACGGCTCGCTCGTTACGGGCAACGTGCTTGGGCGCATCGTCAACCGCAGCGGGGCCGCTTCGCAACCGCTCAACGTCATGGGCAATCCGATTCCGTACTTGCCGGCGACGCTCGACACCTCCCAGGCGACGCTAACGACGCACACGCACGAGACATACACGGGCGTCGTCACGCCGGGGCCGACGATCGCGCCTCAGGATTGGGCGTTTGCGCATTGCGACGCGACGCACCCGTTCCCCGGCACGCCGGACGATATCAACACGGCCAACCTGCCGGGCAACCTGCCGGTGCACATTTGCCTGCGCAACGGCTTCGATCCGACCCTGCTGTACCAAGTCGTTTATTCCGCGAAGGGCGCGTATCTGCTCGGTGCCGGCATGGCCGCCTTCCGCGATGTCGGATCATTCTTCCGCTATGCGACGGCCGATGACTTCGGCACGGCCAATCCCATTGCGGGCAAAGTGCGCTGGGAAGTGATCCGCGGCGTCTCGCAGTCGGGCAACTACACGCGTCAGTACATCCATCAAGGATTCAATCAGGACGAAGCCAACCGCATCGTGCACGAGGGCGCGTGGCCGATCATCGCCGGGCGCCGTGTCGCCTCGAACGCGCGCTGGGGTCAAACCGACGGAGTGCCTGAGCTTTATCAGTTGAGCGGCGAGGGGCCGCAATGGTGGTCCGACTGGCCCGATCCGGTCCGCGCCTATCCCGCGTCCAGCGTCCTCCATCGTTGCAATCTCAACGGCACCTGCCCGAAGATCTTCGAGCACTCCGGCGGGTCGGAAGTCTTCGCGCTGCGCTTGGCAATGGAGTGGACAGGCTCGACCGGCAACGTCGACATTCCGGTCCCGCGGAACGTGCGTCGATATTACGTGCCGAGCACGACGCACGGCGGCGGAGGGGGTGGCTTCAACCAGAACATCCCGAATACACCGGTCAACTGCCCCGGCAACAACTGGGGAACGGGCACCTTCAGGGCCAACCCGGTATCGGAGGCTGAGATCACCAACGTACTGCGGGTTGCGATGCGCAATTGGCTCATGACCGGTGCGGCTCCGCCCCCGAGCCGCTGGCCCACCGTCGCCAGCGGAAATCTCGTCGATGCGAACAAGGCCGCGATGGGATTCCCGTCCGGCATACCCGGCGTTCCGGACTCGATCTTCCTGCCTGAGAACTTCGTCAACCAGACCCTTGATTATGATTGGGGGCCGCAGTTCGATCCCATCGATATGACCGGCGTTCCGGCAAACCAGCCCCCGCCGATCCGCAACGTAATCCCGCTCAAGGTGCCGCGCGTCGACGCCGATGGCAACGAGCTCGGCGGTGTGCCGACCGTGTTGCGCGATGCCCCGCTAGGGACGTACCTCGGATGGAACATCACGTCGACGGGAATTCATAACGGCCAAGTCTGCAACTACGTCGGAGGCATGATTCCGTTCGCGGTGACGTTGGCGGAGCGGATGTCCACTGGCGATCCGCGGTTGTCGTTGACGGAGCGTTATGGTAATCACGCGGGCTACGTCGCGGCGGTCACTGCAGCGGCCAATAACGCGTTTGCGCAAGGCTATCTGCTGGCGGCCGATCGCGACGCGCTGATCGCAGCGGCCGCGGCGAGCAACGTCCTCAATCCGTGACGAGGTACGGGCCGGTGCTTAGCCGGCCCACCGACTGCACGGGCGCGCACCGACGGCGAACAGCACCGGCTTCAGCGCGCGCGAGCCCGGTACGCTTGCCCGGCTCGGCCCTGCGTCATCGCGTGTGCCGGACCTTTGGTTAAGGCAAACGCTTCATCGGAAAACGGCGGCGGGAGCCGCCGTTTTCGCTTGAGCCGCTGGCCTCTTGCCCGGCACAAGGTCTGCTTGCTTGCGGCGGGCCATCTTCCCAAGGTTTGGCCATGCGGTGACAATGCGTAGTTCGGTCCGACGAGGAGGCGCCGCGATGAAGATGACCCTGAACGTCAACGGCAAGCCCGTGGCGATCACCGCCGACGATCCGCAGATGCCGCTGCTGTACGCGTTGCGCGACGACCTCGGACTGCACGGGCCGCGCTTTGGCTGCGGGCTCGGCCAATGCGGCGCGTGTACCGTGCACGTCGACGGCAAGGCGATGCGCTCGTGCGTGGTGCCGATCGCGACCATGGCCGGCAAAAAGATCGTGACGCTCGAAGGCCTGGGCGGCCCGGGCCGGTTGCATCCGCTGCAAAGGGCGTTCATCGACGAGCAGGCGGTGCAATGCGGTTATTGCATCAACGGCATGATCATGCAAGCCGCCGCGTTTCTGCAGACCAACAAGAAGCCGACGGAGCAGGATATCAAGGCGGCGCTCGCCGAGAACCTGTGCCGGTGCGGTACCCATTTGCGCATCGTGCGCGCGATCAAGCGCGTCTCCGATGCCGCCGCGTGAGGAGGCCGCCATGACCACGCATGTTTCCGAAGGCCCGGTCAGCGCCGCGCGGCGCGACTTCTTGAAGTCCGGCGGCGCGCTTGTCGTCACCTTTTCGCTCGGCGCCGGCACGGCTGGGGCAGCAGGACAATCCGCGCCCTCCAAGACCGTCGCCGTCGATCAGGTGGACGGTTTCCTCGCCATCGATGCCAAGGGCCACGTGACCGTGTATTCCGGCAAGGTCGATCTCGGCACCGGCATCCAGACCGCGATGGCGCAGATCGCCGCCGAGGAATTGTCGGTGCCGATGAGCCGGGTGACGATTATCCAGGGCGACACGCTGTTGACGCCGGATCAAGGCATCACGTTTGGCAGCCTGTCGATCCAGAACGGCGGCATGCAGATCCGTCAGGCAGCGGCCACCGCGCGGCAGGCGCTGCTCGCCGAGGGCGCGGCGAAGCTCGGTGTCGACAAGGACGCGGTCGGGGCGAAGGACGGTGTGGTCGCGCCCAAAGCGGGCGGCAAGGGAGTGGACTACGCAGCGCTGATCGGCGGCAGGGATTTCCGCTTAGCCGTCAATCCCAAGGCGGCGCTCAAGGACCCGAAGGACTACACGATCGTCGGCAAGCCTGTTGCCCGCATCGACATCCCGGACAAAGTGACCGGGCGCTTCATCTACATGCACGACTTCAAGCGCAAAGGCATGCTGCACGCCCGCGTGATCCGACCCAAGGCGATGAAGGCGACGCTCCAGTCGTGGAACGATTTCGACTGCCGCAAGATTCCCGGCTACGTCGGCGTCGTCAAGAAGGGCAATTTCCTCGCGGTGCTCGGGCGCAGCGAGTGGGCGGCGATCGCGGCGAGCCGCACGATTAATACGACGTGGTCGGACTGGGCGGGCTTGCCCGATCAGGCGCAGCTGTGGGAGTACGTGCGCAACACCAAGATCAACAAGGACGAGGATCTGCAGAAAGTCGGCGACGTGGCCGAAGCGCTGAAGACGCCGAACGCGAAAATGGTCAGCGCGAGCTACAACTTCGCGATCCACACGCATGGCTCGATTGGGCCGTCGTGCGCGGTGGCCGAATTCCAGGACGGCAAGCTCACCTGCTGGAGCGCGTCGCAGCAGACGCACCTGCTGCGCAAGCAGATCGCGAACATGCTCTCCATGAATCCCGAGAACGTTCGCTGTATCTATGTCGAAGGAGCGGGCTGTTACGGACGCAACGGCCACGAGGATGCCGCCGCCGATGCCGCGTTGATTGCCAGCGAAACGAGCCTGCCGGTGCGCGTGCAGTGGATGCGGGAGGACGAGCACGGCTGGGACCCCAAGGGGCCGCCGACGCTGTTCGATTTTCGGGCGGCGCTCGACGACAAGGGTAACGTGCTGGGCTGGCAGGCGGAGGTTTTCATCCCTGATCGGCCGAAAGACATTGCGGTGACGCTGCTGCCGGCAGAGCTGGCCGGTTTGCCGCACGAAGAGGCGCATCCGGGCAACATCCACCAATCGCTGGCCATTCCCTACACGTTCCCAAATATCCGGGCGGTCGCGCATTGGCTGGCCGAAACGCCGTTCCGCCCGTCGTGGATCCGCACGCCCGGGCGCATGCAGAACACATTCGGCAACGAGAGCTTCATCGATGAGGTCGCCATTGCGGCGGGTATGGATCCGCTCGAGTTCCGGTTGAAGAACCTCAAGGATCCGCGCGGCGCCGAGCTGTTGCAGGCGCTCGCAGAGCTCGCGAACTGGAAACCGCAGACCTCACGTCCCACGCCTGCCGGCGATGTCGCGCACGGCCGCGGACTCGCTTTCGTCAAGTACGAACTGGTGCGCACGTACGTCGGCGCGGTGGCGGACGTCGAGGTCAACCTCAAAACGGGCAAGGTGACGGTGACCAAGTTCCACGTCGCGCACGATTGCGGGCAGATCATCAATCCGGACGGTCTTCGCAACCAGATCGAGGGCAACGTCGTGCAGACGGTGAGCCGCACGCTGATCGAGGAACTCACGTTCGATCGCTCGCGAGTCACCAGCGTCGACTGGGCGAGCTATCCAATCCTTCAGTTTCCGGATGTGCCGGAGGTCGCGATCAGGCTCATAGATCGCCCAACCGAAAAGCCGTGGGGTGCCGGCGAGCCGACCGCGGCCATCGTGCCAGCGGCGATCGCCAACGCCATTTACAATGCAACCGGCGCGCGGCTGCGCTCCGTGCCGTTCACGCCCGCGAAAGTGCAGGCGGTGCTCAAGTCGGCCTGATGGCGGCGCATCTGCGGTGAGTTGCCCGGGTCGCGCGAGCAGACGATGAGCAAAAGCAATTGGGTCTTCTTGGCCGGCGTACTTTGCGTCAGCGCTTGTGTGATTGCTCCTCCCCCGCCGCCACACCCCAAGTCCGCTGAGGTGCAGTCACAAGCACCGCCGGATCGCGTGGAGGTCATTCCGCCCGCTCCCTCTTCCAACGACTTCTGGATCAAAGGGTATTGGCACTGGGAAAATGGCGAGCAGGTTTGGGCGCCCGGTCATTGGGAAGCGAAACGACCGGGATGGCACTGGGTCCCGGCCCACTGGGACATGCCGCGGGAACAATGGGAATTTGTCGCTGGCCACTGGGAGCCCAACTAGTTTCTCGACTCGTAAATTGCGAAACATCGATATTCGTTTGCCGTCTTTCCCGCGCAAGCGGGAATCCAGCGTCTTTTTTTCCCACGCCACTGGGTCCCCGCTTTCGCGCGGACGACGGAACATGTTTGCGTACTGCCGAGTTGTCGTACGAGCGCGGCTCGCGTTCCCTAGAGTATTTGTTGAGGCCCGGGTCCTGATCCCGCGCCCGGCCCGCAGTTCGGCACAGCACTCAGCGATGGCGTAGTCTTGATCGTTGCGTAGGGCGCCGGTTCTGTCGCGAATACCTGGAACCCGGGTACATTCGTCGTTCCGGTCCCAACGATCGGGTCGCCTCCTCCCCACCAACCGTTCTGAGCATAGACGATGGGTGCATACTGGTTGCTGACAGGATGTGCGGGAGGTGGGGTCGGGGCTCCCGAGATGGTGGTGGTGGTCACAGTCTCCAGGTCATTGATAAAGCTGCGCGGGAAGAAGCAGTTGTTTCCGGTGCTGCCTAGCGGGCCGCCGCCGAGGTCGATCGTCGAATTGGCAATGGCGTAGCCGAAGAATGAGTCGAAACCTACACCGATGCCGGTCAGCGAGCGGGAAAGGTCGCTGTTCTGCACTTTGACATTCAAGTTGGTAAGGGGAGAGATGTTGTTGATCCAAAGATTGTAAAAATGGCTGCCGCTGATCCTGCTGTTGATGATGTCCACCACGATCGTCTGCGGGCTGTCCGTGGCAGGGCCATCGCCGGTGGCATAGTTGTTGGTCACTTCGAGTCCGTTGTTGCCGCACTGGGTAAAACTGGTGTTGATCAGCTGAACGACGGTGACGTCGCCGCCGCCGACCGAACCGACGCCCAGGCACTCACCCGTGTTGTCGGGCGAGCCGGCAAGCCTGACCACTCCCACGCCACCGGGAGGGGTGGCGTACGCGGGTAACCCGTTGGTGATGGTCGTGCCCTGCACGACGACGTTCTGGAGAATCAACGACGCATACGTTCCGGCATTTCCCCCGCCGTTTCCGCGATTGAACAACTCCAGCATATCGCCGGGGTCGCCCTGAAACACACTGTTTTGTATCATGACGAACGAGGTATTCGTTCCGGCGGCAATGATGTACTCCAGCCCGTTGGTCGACGCCCCGCCGATCCCGTTCAGGAATAGGTTGTTGCTGATTTTCTCGGTCAAGGGGCCGTCTCCGGCCGGGTTAACGAACAGACTGTCGGCATTCGCCCCGGCACTGCCATTGCTGTTTTCCACGTTGTTGATCAGCGACGCGAGAACCGTGCCGGTGGTCCCGATTTCTGTTTGCGTCGCAATTCCCTCCAAGGTGCCGATTCCATTTGGACCGCGGCATTGTTTAAGGAAGGCAACGTAGTTGCCCGTCAAGGACGCTTGGATGAAGGCCGCGGAAGTGCCCGGCACAACGTTGCGAAGGTCGATACCGTCCCCGCAGACGCCGTCGTGGACATAGTTGTTGCTTATTGTCGCGTTGGTGCGCACGGTGCCCGAATCAATCATGATCCCGGCCCAGCCCGCCTTGATACCGCCATTGTGGTTGGCCAAACCCGGCGTGTATTGTTCCAGGAAGAACGGCTGGACAATAAATCCGACCGAGCCGGAGGTGTTGAACCAGGACACATCGTTGCAGCTTATCGTCACATTCCCGCTGACGTTGAGCCCGTAGATCGCTCCCCGGTTAATCTGCTGAGAGGGAGCCGCGCCACCGATGACCAGATTCTTCACGGTGGTATTGTCTGCCAGCGTCACCGCGTCCCCCGTCCCGGTGTTCCCCGTTGCACTCGTATTGGTGATCACTGGAAGCGAGGAGAGACCCGACGAGGTAGGTACTGTCGTCGGCAGGGTTGTGATGACCGGAAAGGCAGGCAGCGGGAACAGAAGCGGGGGCGTTGGGCTCGCTTGCAGCACGTTCGTGCACGGGGCCACTCCCGGGACGCCGGCCGTGTTGCCGCCTGCCAGCGTTTGTCCCGCTTGCAGTACGATGCCCCCGTCGAGGGGCGGCACACTCGTCGGAACCGAGACGATGATGATCGTGTCGCCCGGATTGGATGCGGCCTGCACCTGGGCCAGGTTGTTGAACGGGGAAGTAACACCACCGTCCACGCTCGCCGGAGCTCCCGACTGAACGTACCACGTGCAAGAGCCAGGTGATACGCCGCTCTCCTCTATGAACGGACACGGTCCACCGGCGTGCGCGGGCGAAACGAAACTCAGGAAGAGCCCTGCGGCAAAGGCGCACAAAGACATCAGCTCGAATGTCGCTTTGACCCCACGATTGCATATCATTGCCTTACCTCCAGTTTGTTGTCGTCGCATACGCCGGACCGCCAATAGCTGCAGCGAGTCCCACTGCAGCGACCAGAATGAATACGCGCTGTAAACCTTGGCTCGCACTGCGCGTCGTCAAACGGGTTGATGCGCCTCGGCCAATCCCTGGCCCGCCGCTTTCATGGTTCCTCCTATTTGTTTCCATGCGCCGCGGTCGCGCGTTCGTGGAAAGTCGAATTTTCCTCAAATCAACACGACACCTCGCAACGCGTGAGCCGGCAGTCGCGGATTTCAATAAACACCGACCGTGACCCACGCGAATGCGAAATTGTGGGCACCATTAGTGCCACATAAGAATAGCTCCAATTGGTGAAAAGTTGGCGACCGCCGCGCCGCGCTGACTTGAATGTTTGTAACATTATGTGTCACCGGATCGGCCGAGTCGGTGCGATAACCGCATAGTGTATGAGAGCGGCTTCTTCTGAAAAGCTATTGGATTATCGGAAGCAAAAGTCAACGCTGGGTTCTGCCACCCTAGGTGGCAAGGGGGCGAAATAGTTTTGTAGAATAAAGAACACGCGCATCGGAGGCGACACCATGTTGCGGACCCACGGCTTGCGCGACCCGATAGCGATGCTGGACGGTTTCCGCCATCACGGGATGCGGACTACGATCGGGGCCGCTCTGCTCGTCGTCTGCGGGTTGTCGCCATTGTGGGCGAGCGCGGCGTTGGTCCTCAGTTCGGATGGCATCACTGTCTATGACACCGTAAATAACATCAGCTGGCTCGCCGATGCCAATCTGGCCGCCGCGAACCGGTTCGGCCTTCCACTATGCACCGGTTCAGGCACGCAAACGTGCATCAACGCGAGCGGCTCCATGCGCTACGATGCCGCGGTGGCATGGGTTCAAGCCATGAATGCCGCGAGCTATTTGGGCCACAGCAACTGGCAACTCCCGACCACTCCAACCAACGATAGCGGCTGCGGGAAGACGGGGCCAACTGGCGACAACTTCGGCTTCGGTTGCACGGCGAGTGCGTTTGGTTCACTGTGGAATGCGTTGCGCCTGAAGGCGCCCAATACTGCTGTTTCCATCCCCAGCAACACGGTGGGGCCATTCAGCAATTTGCAACCTTATCTTTATTGGTCGCAGTCGGGCGCTCCTCCCCCCGCCGGCAATTTCACTTTTTCGTTCGCCACAGGATGGCAGGGCGCCAACACGCTGCCCAATTTTCTGTATGCGCTGCCGATGGTGCCAGGCAAATTACCGGGAACCCCGCCCGCCACCGGCAGCGGCTTGCAAGTCAATCCCGGCGGGCAGACCGTCTATGACCCGGTGACGAACATCACCTGGTTGTCGAACGCCAATTTAGCCGCCACCAACACTTTCGGCCTGCCGACCTGCAAGGATCCGACTACCCCGGCCATCTGCGTCGCGTCGGACGGGGCGATGACGTTCGCTTCGGCTTCCCAATTTATCGGGAACATGAACGCGTTCAATGGCGCCGGCTACCTCGGCCAGACGAACTGGCAACTGCCCACTATCGAGTCGAGTTGCCCCGGCTACAACTGCGCTGGCAATCAAAATCCGATGGGAAATTTGTTCTATGACCAGTTGCACTTTAGCCAGGGGATGACCGTGGTCACGGTGCCCAACGTCGCTGTCGGCCCGTTCAAAAATATTCAGCCTTATCTCTATTGGGCCTGCGAGGCGGCCACGATTCAGCAAGCCTGTCAAACCGATGGCCCTGCCCCGAACTTCGAATGGAGCTTCTCCTTTGGCAGCGGCTTTCAGGGTACCGATCTCCTGGCGAACGATTTGTATGTGATGGTCTATTACCCTGGTTCCCCGACCGCGTTCCCCGCCAACTATCAGGGATTGTGGTGGGCGGCGCCGGCGGGATCGGAATCCGGCTGGGGCATCAACTTCGCGCACCAGGGCGACACGATCTTCGCCTCGTGGTTCACGTATGACGCGTCTGGTAAGGGATTGTGGCTGGTCATGACCGCTCCGAAGACAGGCAATGGCGTGTATTCGGGCACGTTTTATAGATTGAGCGGACCCGCCTTCAACACGATTCCGTTTCCGCCGCTGGGCAGCCCGGGCGGTGCTGTGGCGACCGCCGTCGGATCCGGGACCCTGACTTTTTCGGATGCGAATAACGGCAGCTTTGCCTACACGATCAACGGCATTGCCCAAACCAAGCCGATTACCCGCCAAATATTCGGTGCGGTGCCAATATGTATCTACGGCGCGGCGCCTGATTTTGCGCTCGCATACAACTACCAGGACCTGTGGTGGGCCATCCCTCCGGGCTCGGAAGCCGGGTGGGGAATCAACCTCACGCATCAGGGCGACACGATCTTCGCCACCTGGTTTACCTATGATCAGGATCGCACGCCCATGTGGCTGGTGGTGACGGCAAACAATACCGCGCCGGGCACCTATTCGGGAAACCAGGTATTCCGTCTAACCGGGCCGCCATTCAGCAGCGTGCCATTCCCGCCACAGGGAAACCCTGGGGGCGCGACTGGAATCAACGTCGGCACGGCGAAGTTCACCTTCTCCGACGGCAACACCGGCACGTTCATGTACACCGTCAACGGAATAACGCAAACCAAGAACATCACCCGCGAACTATTCCGTCCACCCGCCGGGACCGTCTGCCAGTAGCGTTGCATCGACAGTCGTTCGATCTGCCTCCCAGGACCTGTACGGACCATAGACGACATCGGTCGCAACAGCCGATCGTTTGTTTGGATCACCGTGATAAACGCACGCGATCGACCGATGCGCGCTGCCTCGATGCGCAAGATTCCATGGGCGCCTGACGCGTTCGCGCTAGCGCTTGGTGGCGAGTCCCTGCTGCCTGGAAAAATACCAGGACACTTCGTGTACCTCTTTCTCGGTAAGGGGCTTGGCCATCGCGCTCATGACTGCGTTGTCCCGCGTTCCTTTGCGGTACGCGGTCAGCGCTTGCACCAGATAGTCGTATTGCTGACCGGCAAGGCGGGGGGTTTCCGGTGTGATCGGCTTGTTACCTTCGGGGCCGTGGCACGCCGCGCACGCTTCATCGGCCTTTTTCTTTCCAACGTCGTCGCTCGCGCCCATTGCGGTCGTGCAGGCGAGCGTCGCGCAGAAGGCAACGGCGAGGACGAGGGGGTTTGCAAGACGCGCTCGCTTCGGTGTTTTGCTCATGCCGATCATCACTTTCGCACCTCGCCAGCGTAATAGGCAGCGAGATCAGCCATGTCCTGGTCGCTCAAGGTCGCGGCGATACCTTGCATGGTCGGATGCTTGCGGGCGCCCGTCTTGTAGTCCTGCAGGGTCTTGACGATGTACCCCGCCTGCTGCCCGCCGATCTTGGGGACCGAGTAAACCTCCGGGTACGCCGTCCGGTAGTCGGCGATGCCGTGACATCCCTCGCACATCTGCGCTCGTGCTCGACCGTGCGCCGGGTCTCCGTCGGCCCAGACTGGCGTCGCAAACATCAGGGCCGCCGTGGCCATCGCCAAAAGGTCGCACCTTATCGTCGTGGGTCTTGGTCGCATCTTCGACGCTCGCTAAAGGATTTCGATGCTTCAGAGCCAATACACCAGCACGAACAGCAACAGCCACACGACGTCCACGAACTGCCAGTACCAGGTTGCGGCCTGAAACGCGAACTGATCATCCGGCGTGAAATCTCCCCGCAAGCTGCGGGCCAGGATTACCGCCAATACCGTGGCCCCGATGGCGACGTGCAGCCCGTGAAAGCCCGTCAGCAGGAAGAAACTGGCGCCGTAGGCACCACTGCTGAGCTTCAGGCCCAACACGGTATAGGCGCGGTAATACTCGGTGGACTGCAGGCCCAGGAACACGATGCCCAGGGCAACGGTCAGCAACAGACCAAGCTTGAGCTGACCGCGCGAGCCCTTCTGCAGTCCCCAATGCGCCCAGAGCAGTGTCGCCCCCGACGTCAGCAGGATCAGTGTATTGATCAGGGGGATGCCCGTTGCATGCATGGGCGCCAGCGTTCCCTCGATGCCCGGTCCTGTTACCGGCCAGCTTGCCTTGAAGCCTGGCCATAGCTCCGCGGTGTCGCCCGATGCGAGGTCTGGCACTGCGTGCCATCGCATGTAGAACAGCGCGCCGAAGAACGCCGCGAAGAACAGCGTCTCGGAGAAAATGAACCAGCCCATGGCCCAGCGATACGAGACGTCGACCTGCTTGTTGTACAGTCCGGCTTCGCTTTCCCGAATGACCGTGCCGAACCAACCGAACAGCATGTAGACCAGCAGCGCCATCCCCGCCGCGAGGATGTAAGGCCCCGCCGCGCCGCGGTTGACCCACGTTGCGGCGCCGACGGCGCTGAGCAGCAGCGCGCACGCGCCGGTAATCGGCCAGCGTGACGGTTGCGGCAGGTAATAGCTCTTCGCAGCGCTTTGCGATGCGCTCATGCTCGGCTCCTCGGCTGCGGCGTAGCGTCTTGCGATTGGGTTCGCATGGGCGCTTCCTGGGCCTTGTTTCCCTCGACTTCGAAAAACGTATACGACAGCGTGATCGTAGTGACCTCCTTAGGTAATTTCGGGTCCACCACGAACACCACCGGCATCCTCCGTTTTTCATGCGGGGCGAACGATTGCTTCGTAAAGCAGAAGCACTCGAGTTTCTTGAAATACTCCGCCGCAAGCGGCGGTCCGTAGCTCGGAACCGCTTGCCCGGTCATCGGCTCGTCGGATGTATTCTCGACTTCGTAGAGCAGGTTCATCAGTTGGCCAGGATGAACGTCGACGATCGGCGTGTCGGGCCGGAACTGCCAAGGCAGCTTATTGACATTGGCGTCGAGCTCGAGGCGCACGGTTCGATTCGCGTCGATCTGCGTATTCTTGATCTCGTCCGGCGCGTCGATGTCGCGCAGTCCAGTCGCCTTGCATATCTGCTCATAGAACGGCACCATCAGGTAGCCGAATGCAAACATGATGGCCGCGACCAGGGTGAACTTCAGCAGCAGCGCACGATTCGGCTTGTCTGACTCCCGATGGTAAGACGCGGTCATCGTGCACGCCTCCTGCCGACCGCCGCCGCTAACGGGAAGCCGATGACAGCCACACCGAGCGCGGCAAACCCGATCATCGACGGCCCATAGAACTGGGCGACAAGGATGGCGCCGAAAAAGCCCAGCGCCACCAGTGCCAGAACGAGCGCCGTGCGTCTGCTCGGTGCGCGCTGCGCTACCCGGGTCGCGTTCACTTCCGTCATGGCTGGCCTTACTCGAACGTCAGGTAGCATGGCTATGCGATCACCGGCGGCGTTTCGAACGTATGGTGTGGCGGCGGCGACGGCAGCGTCCACTCCAGCCCGGTGGCACCGTCCCAGACTTTCGCAGGTGCCTTTTCGCCCCCGCGTATGCACTTGATCACGATGTACAGGAACAGCAACTGGGTCAAGCCGAAGCCAAACGCGCCGATGCTGGCGATCATGTTGAAATCCGCGAACTGCAGCGGATAGTCCGGAATGCGGCGTGGCATTCCTGCGAGCCCGAGGAAGTGCATGACGAAAAACGTCAGGTTGAAGAAGATCATCGACAGCCAGAAGTGCCAGCGCCCGAGCGTCTCGTCGTACATGTGACCGGTCCACTTCGGGAGCCAGTAGTACGCCCCAGCGAACATCGCGAACAGCGAGCCGGCCACCATCACGTAGTGAAAGTGCGCCACCACGTAATAGGTATCCTGCATCTGGATGTCGACGGGCGCGATTGCGAGAATGACGCCGGTCACGCCGCCCATGACGAACACGAAGATAAAGCCGACAGCGAACAGCATCGGCGTCTCGAAGCTGAGCGAGCCCTTCCACATCGTCGCGGTCCAGTTGAACACCTTGACGCCGGTCGGCACCGCGACAAGCAGCGACGCGTACATGAACCACAGTTGTCCCGCGACAGGCATCCCTACCGTGAACATGTGATGTGCCCATACGAGACAGGAGATGAGCCCGATCGCGCACATGGCGAACACCATCGATCGATAGCCGAACAGAGGCTTGCGCGCGAACGCCGGGATGACCTCGGAGATGATCCCGAACCCCGGCAGGATGAGGATGTAGACCTCAGGGTGGCCGAAGAACCAGAAGATGTGCTGGAACATGACCGGGTCGCCTCCACCGGCCGCGTTGAAGAAGTGCGTACCGAAGTGACGGTCGGTCAACAACATCGTCACCGCGCCTGCGAGTACCGGCATGACGAGAATGAGCATGTACGCGGTGACCAGCCAGCCCCACACGAACATCGGCATTTTCATCAGCGTCATACCCGGCGCGCGCATGTTGAGGATCGTCGTGATGATGTTGATAGAGCCGATGATCGAGGACACCCCCAGGATGTGTATGGCGAAGATGGCCATGTCCATGCCGGGGCCCATCTGCACCGACAGCGGCGGATAGAGCGTCCACCCGGCGGCGGTGGCGCCGCCGGGAACGAAGAACGAGGAAACCAGCAGCATCGCGGCGGGCGGCAACAGCCAGAAGCTGAAATTGTTGAGTCGTGGAAACGCCATGTCGGGCGCCCCGATCATCATCGGGATCTGCCAGTTCGCAAAGCCCACGAACGCTGGCATGAATGCTCCGAAGAGCATGATCAAGCCGTGCAGCGAGGTGAGCTCGTTGAAGAGCTCCGGTTGCACGATCTGCAGCCCCGGCTGGAACAGCTCGGCTCGTATGATCAGCGCCATGGTGCCGCCGACGAGAAACATCGTGAAGCTGAAGAACAGGTACAGCGTGCCGATGTCCTTGTGGTTGGTCGCGGTGAGCCAGCGCAGGAGCCCCGTGGGGTGATCCATGTGCTCGGCGTCGTCAGCGAGTGTGAGCGGCGTGGACAATTGATTCTCCTGGCTTCGCGTGTTCGAAAGGGATCTAGAAGCGCCGCATCACTTGGCGGCTGCGGCAATTTCCTTGGGCTGCACCATGTCGCCCATCGTGTTGCCGAACGCGTTGCGCTCATAGGTGATCACCGCAGCGAGCTCGATGTCGGAAAGCTGGCCTTTCCAGGCCGCCATGGCCGGATTCTTCTTGCTGCCGTTCATGACGATGTCGACATGGCCGGCGATCGGCCCGGTCGTAATGGGACCATGGGCGAGCGCCGGAAACGCGCCGGGGACGCCTTGACCATTGGCCTGGTGACAGGCCACGCAGTTCCGGCCGTAGACCTTCTCGCCCTCGGTCTTCAGCTCGTCCAGCGTATAGGTTTTTTCCGCCGCCGCACTCGCAGCGGCAGCGACAACCTTGTTCTTCGTCCGCTGTTCGGCCAACCACGTCTTGTACTGTTCCTCGGGAAGCGCCTCGACCACGATGGGCATGAAGCCGTGCTCCTTGCCGCATAGCTCTGCGCACTGGCCACGGTAGATGCCCGGCGTGTCGACCTCGAACCACGAGTCGCGCACGAACCCCGGTATCGCGTCCTGTTTCACGCCGAAGGCAGGCACCCACCACGAGTGAATCACGTCGTTCGCCGTGACGAGGATGCGCACCTTCTTGCCCACCGGAACGACCAGAGGATTGTCCACCTCGAGCAAGTAGTTCTCCCCCTTCTGCGCCCTGTTTTCGATCTGGTCGCGTGGCGTCGACAGGTCGCTGTAGAAGGAGACGTTTTCCCCCAGATAGTCGTAGCGCCATTTCCATTGGTAGCCAGTCACCTTGACCGTCATGTCCGGACTCGACGTGTTCTTCATCGCGACCACGGTACGGGTCGCCGGAAAGGCCATGCCTACGACGATGAGAAGGGGGATCGCTGTCCAAACGATCGTCAGTGCCTTGTTGTCGCTGAACTGACTGGCTTGATGGCCCAGCGACCGGCGATGCCGCAGAATCGCGTAGAACATGAACAGAAACACAACGAGCGCGATGGCTACGCCGATGCCAAGGACGATGAGGTGCAGGTCATAGATCTGATGGGCGACAGGAGTCTGTGGCGTTTGGAAGCCGAACTTCGCTTCGCCGTTGGCGATAGCTATCCCTGGCAGCGCCAGCGATGCCACCATCATCAGTTTCGCGAGATCACTCGTCATCATCAGTCTTGCTGTCATGTCTACCGTCTTCACCGAGCATCACCATTCATTGCGGTCCCGGATCCTCGCCATCGCCGAGAGCCGTGAGGTCGGGTTTCAGGAATTCCGCCCCGAAGTTACGGAATCGACCGTGTTGTGTCTTTCAAATTTCTGTATGCCCATTGCAGCCGATTGCGGAGCGCGGTTTTCACGCCAGGCACGCACGCTGCATGGGTTTCAGCAGTTCGACCGACGCAGTCTTCCTGAGTCGACAACGGCGCGCGTGCCTATTTCGCGAAGCCGCCGCAGCTTTGTTAAAGCACCGCAACTTTGTTGAAGACTCTGTGTGCGTCAGTTCATACGATGGGACACGTACGCGAGCGCCGCTCGGGCGGCTTCGTAATAGCGCACCCACCGATGAACGGAGATTTGTCGATGCAGATGAGGCTCATAGTCGATTCGCTTGTGAACACGTTCGCCGAAACCGCGGTGCGCGGTATCGGCGGTACTCTTCAACGCGTTAATGGGCTCTTCGGTCGCCGTCGGGCTCACCTGCGTGCGTCGGCTATCGCGGCGACCGCATTTCTCCTTTGTGCAGTCGGCGTGGAGCCAGCGGCGGCAGCGGACTCGCCGGCCAAGGTCGATGCCGCGCGCATGAATAATGCCGACCGCGATGCGACGAACTGGCTGAGCTACGGCCGAACTTACGGCGAGCAGCGCTTCAGCCCGCTGACGAAAATCACCGCCGACAACGCGAAGCAGCTCGGCCTCGCATGGTTTGCGGACCTCGATACCAATCGCGGCCAGCAGGCGACACCTCTGGTGATCGACGGCGTGATGTATGTCTCGACCGCGTGGAGCATGGTCAAGGCGTACGACGCCGCGACCGGCAAGCTGCTTTGGTCCTACGATCCGCAAGTCCCGCGCGAGCTTGGCGTGAAGGGCTGCTGCGACGTCGTCAACCGCGGCGTCGCCGCATGGAAAGGGAAGATCTACGTCGGCACGTTCGACGGCCGCCTGGTGGCGCTCGACGCGAAGACCGGCAAGCCCGCGTGGAGCGTGGTCACCGGCGACCAGACGAACCTCACTATTACCGGAGCGCCGCGCGTCATCAAGGGACGCGTCATCATCGGCATGAGCGGCGGTGAATACGGCATCCGCGGCTACATCTCCGCGTTCGACGCCGAGACCGGCAAGCTCGCGTGGCGCTTCTACACCGTTCCGGGCGATCCCTCGAAGCCGTTCGAGAACGAGGCCATGGAGATGGCCGCGAAGACCTGGAGCGGCGAGTGGTGGAAGCTCGGCGGCGGCGGCACGACGTGGGACGCGATCTCCTATGACCCCGATCTCAATCTTGTCTACTTCGGTGTCGGCAACGGCATCGAATGGGCGCGGAGCTACCGCACCGCGAACAAGGGCGACAACCTGTTTCTCTCCTCGATCGTCGCGCTGAACGCCGATACCGGCGCCTACGTCTGGCACTATCAGGCGACGCCCGGAGAGGAGTGGGATTTCGACGCGGTCCAGCAACTGGTCCTTGCCGATCTCACGATCGACGGCAAGCGCCGCAAGGTTCTGATGCAGGCGAACAAGAACGGGTTCTTCTATGTGCTCGACCGGAAGACCGGCAAGCTGATTTCGGCGAAGACGTTCATTCCCATCAACTGGGCGAGCGGTGTCGACCCGAAAACCGGCCGCCCGCTCGAGAACCCCGGGATTCACTACAGCGAAACGGGACAACCGGCGCGGATGATGCCCGGGCCCCTCGGTGCTCATAGTTGGCAGCCCATGGCGTTCAACCCGAAT
>DATMNH010000183.1:0-2196 GCA_035568975.1 Casimicrobiaceae bacterium | reverse complement strand
TGTAGTCGTCGGGCGTTATAGACCTCCTCGATGAAACGCGGAACGTCTGTTGCGACATCGTCGAAGGTCTCGTAGGCCATCAGATAAACGGTCTCGACCTTCAACGTCTTCATGAAGCTCTCAGCCTTGGCATTGTCGTAGATCCCATGGGAGCTGTGGATAGCGATCGGCTCTCTGGCAGAGTGAGGTTGCTTACCCACCCACTGTGGAGGCGACCATGCATGTTATAACTAACCGACCCGAAGCGCCGACTGCTATCCGTACCGATCTTGGCGCAATTTTCGTCTCATTGGAATTGAGTCGCTCGCGTTGGCTGATTACGTCGCTATCGCCGGGGGGCGGAGAGACGATGTCGAAGCATTCGGTGCGTGGCGGCGATATCGTTGGGATGCTGGCACAGTTTTCGGCGCTCAAGAACAAGGCACAGGCGCGAACCGGGCAGAGTTTTGCGATTATTGTCATTCAGGAGGCTGGCCTTGATGGATTCTGGATCCATCGCGCGCTGCAGGGTGAAGGGATCGAAAGCCACGTTGTTGATCCGGCCTCTATCGCGACATCGCGTCGGCGTCGGCGGGCGAAGACTGACAGGATCGACGGTGAAGCGCTGGTTCGCGCGCTTCTGGCGTACAAGCGTGGCGAACCGCGGGTCTGTGCGATAGTCCGGGCGCCCACACCGGTGGAGGAAGACCGCCGCCGCATTGGCCGCGAGCGTAAGGCGCTGGTCGCTGAGCGGGTCCGGCACGTCAATCGCATTAAGGGGCTGTTGTTCGCACAAGGCGTATCTGGATACGAACCCCTGCGCCGGGACCGGCGAGAGCGTCTGGATGCGCTGCGGACCGGTGATGGCCGTGTGCTGCCGGATCATCTGAAGGCCCAGATCGGCCGCGAACTCGAGCGGGTCGAAATGCTTATCGAGCAGATCAAGTCCGTGGAAGCCAATAGGGATATCTTGCTGGCCACGGCACAAAGCGAGGCAACACCCGCCCCGGCGGCGATGTTGGTAGAACTGAAAGGCATCGGACCCGAGTTCGCCGCCATTCTGTGGTCGGAGGGACTCTTCCGACACTTCGCGAACCGACGACAGGTCGCCGCTTATGCAGGCCTCGCGCCAACGCCCTGGCAGAGCGGATCGGTCGATCGGGAGCAAGGCGTCTCGAAAGCCGGCAATCCGCGACTGCGCACGACAATGATCCAGCTCGCCTGGCTATGGCTGCGCCATCAGCCGCACTCAGCACTTACCCTCTGGTTCCACGAACGGGACAAGCGCAACGGCGGTCGCCTGCGCAAGACGACGATCGTGGCGCTTGCCCGGAAATTGCTAGTCGCGCTCTGGAAATATGTGACCATCGGCGTCGCGATCGAAGGCGCCACGATGAAGTCGGCCTAACAATATACGCTGGTCCAATACGTCATCTTCCAGGACCTAATCAGTCCTGGTGGATCCAGGTGGGCGAACCGAGCAATCCCATGGCCTTAATCGCCGTTTCGTAGAATGGTTTCGTCTTCATGAGCCTTGCCCGCCGCAAGCGGGATGTTGGTGCAGCCGTCACGAACGGCGACCGTATGTGAGGTTGATTGTGCCTGGAAACGGGCCGCGTCATGCGATCGGGCTCAGACCTTGGATGCCGAAGCAAACGCCGGAGACCTGACGATGTCACCCTGATGCAATGCACTTGACCTGTAACTCCCCATGTGAGGGATTGCCCGGCAGTGCCTTGGCCTGCAGCACGAACTGGCCGCCCGGGGCACAGGCGTTGGTGGTGACGATCGAGACCTTGACGCCGAACTCATAGGGCGCACGGGCTTTGCCTTTGCCGATGCACTCGACCTCCGGGGCGTGGAAGGAATAGAGCTTCCAGCCGCGCTGGCGCTGCCGTTGGGAGCGGATCTGGGAGGCCCGCGAGAGCGGGCTCTCGAAGGCCGCCTTGACGGGCTCGTGGCCGGCGATCTTGCGGCGGATGTCGCGGATCAGCCGGCCAAGGCGAGTGCGCAGGAAGCGCACTTCTCGATGATGGCGGTTGAACTGCTTGGCGTGGGCATAACGCCCCGCCATCATCGCCGCCTGCTTGGAGACGCGCAGGTAGGACTGCCGCAGCCGCACACCGTGCCAGCGGGCCAAGCGGTTGAGCCCCCTGATCGCCGCGTGCAGGAGCTTGGCGTCGGTCGGGAAGGTGATGTTCTTGGGCTGCACCGTGG
>DATMNH010000182.1:0-4084 GCA_035568975.1 Casimicrobiaceae bacterium | reverse complement strand
GACACCTCCACCGCGCCATAACGCGCGATGTCGGGCACTTGGCAAACGGCCACGCTGATTTGCGCCCCCGCGCCCACGTGCGCGTCCAGCATGGCACGGTAGTCGAGCTCGAGATAAGTGTCGCCGTTCAACACGAATACGTCGCGCGCGTCGGCCTTATCGCAGGCCAACCGTATCGCCCCACCGGTTCCCAGCGGCTCGCTCTCCACGGACCAAACAAGCGCGATGCCGCGATATTGCTCGCCAAAATACGAGCGGATCGCTTCGTGACGGTAGCCTGCAGCAACGATGGCGGTGTGAAAGCCGCTGTCGAACAGTTGATCGAGAACCAACGCCAGAAATGGACGGCCCTGCACCGGCGCCATGGGCTTGGGAATGTCATCGACGACGCCGCGCAGGCGGGTGCCGAGACCGCCCGCGAGGACGATCGCCTCCATCACGGGGTTTTGGGAAACAACTGCGCTTCGATGATCTGGCAGATGGCATGCCCGATGGCGATGTGGCCCTCCTGGATGCGTGGCGTCGAATCCGACGGCACGCGCAGCAGGTTGTCGCAGCGCCCCTGCATGTGCCCGCCGGCGCGGCCGGTCATGCCGACCGTGACCAGTCCCTTCGCGCGCGCTGCGTCGAATGCATTGAGCACGTTGGGTGAGCGCCCCGACGTGGAGATCCCGAAGAAAACGTCGCCAGCGGCACCGACCGCCTCGAGCTGCCGCGCAAACAGGTAATCGTAGCCATAGTCGTTGCCGATCGCGGTAAGCACCGACGTGTCGGTCGTCAGCGCGAAGGCGGGCAGCCCGGGGCGATCATACGCATACCGGCTGACCAGTTCGGCAGCCAGATGCTGCGCGTCCGCGGCGCTCCCGCCATTGCCGGCGAACAAGATCTTGTGGCCTTGGCGCAGTGCTGCGACACATGCTCCCGCAACCTGAACGACGGCGGCGAGTAGAGCAGCGTCCTTCGTCATCAGATGCAGATTGTCCGAGGTCTCCCGGAACTGCTCTGCGACAAGTTGCGTTAATTGACTTTCCATGGTTGAAGGCTCGATAAACGTGTAAATAGCTCCGTCAGTAAATCTTCCACCCTTCCGTGCCGTACTTGGTGAAATGGCATGTATAGGTCTGGCCGCGTGTCTGCTGCAGCGCGCGCATCACTTCCATGCGCCGCACCGGATCGACCAGCATCATCATGAATCCGCCCCCTCCGGCGCCTGAGATCTTGCCGGCACGCATCCCCGCCTTGGTCGCGAGCGTGTAAATCTCGTCGATCTGTGGATTCGAGATGCTCTTCGCCATTTTCTTCTTGGCCTCCCATCCGGCGCGGACGGATTCTACGAGTTGCTCGAAGTCGCCTTTGAGCAGGCATTCCTTCATGGCGATGGCCTCGACCTTGAGCGCGTGCGTGGCATCGATGGCGGCGACCTCGTTGCGCTCCACGTTCGCCGACTGTTCATCGATGATCTTCGCCGAATCGCGGGAGACGCCTCCGAAATAAAGCAACAGCGACGCCTCCAGCTCCGAGATGATCCAGTTCTTGATGCGCAGCGGATTGACGACCACCCGTTCCCCGGGGTGGAACTCCATGAAGTTGAAACCGCCGAAGGTCGCGGCGTACTGATCCTGGCGGCCGCCGGAGAGACCGACGTCGATGCGCTCGATCTCGTAGGCGAGGCGGGCGATATCGTATTCTCCAAGCGGCAGGTTCAGCCATTCGACGAAGGCTTTGATCATCGACACCACCAGCGTCGATGAGGAGCCGAGCCCCGAGCCCGGCGGCGCGTCCGTGTGAGTCGTCATCACCAGTGGCAGCGGACGGTCACCGTTGAAGTCGCGAACGATGCGGTTGTAGACGCCCTTGTGCAGGTTCAGAGTGCCGTCCAGCGTGAGCTGCGGGAAGGCTTCGCCCTCCCACGTTTGCTGGCTGTCGGCGGCGACGAACCGCACCAGATTCCGCTCGAGGCAGGGCTCGATGACCGTGTAGGCGTACATGTCGATCGTCGCATTCAGCGTCAGTCCGCCGTAGCGATCGCAGTAGGGGGAGACGTCGGTACCGCCACCGCCCAACCCCAGCCGCAGCGGCGCCCGGGCTCGCACGATCATCTTTGGAATGACTCCGTGTTTCATCGAGCCCTCAGGACAGGTTGCCAGACACGGCGGGCAGTCCCGCGACAGCGTCTTGTTCGAGGGTCCGCGCGGACGCAGCAGCCGCCGATGCTCCGCGCCGGTCCGACTTCGGATCGTCGTCCATCCAGGCGTCGAGGAGGGACTTGAGCTGCTCTACGGTCCGGGGATTTTGATCCAGGACGTTGCGCAGGCATCCCGGATCCTCGCGAATATTGAACAGCCGGTAGGTGGCGCCGTCGGTCAGCGGCTGGTAAGTGAGCTTCCAGTCACCGACCCGCACCATGCGATCCTTGGCGGCAATGATGATGTCGACGTACTTGCGCTTGAGCGAGATCATGCCGATGCGCTTGTCCGGAACCTCCAGCAGCTCGGGCAAGTGCGGGTAGCGCAGGTGGTTCGTCGGAGTGCCGGGCAGGTCGGTGAGCCATACACCGGTCTCGTTGAACGCGGGCAGCTCGCCGGAGAGCGCCTCGCCGTGCATCAGGGGTGCAAGCGACACGCCCTGTACGCTTGCCGGGACCGGCAAGCCGGCGAGCTCCAGCAGCGTCGGCGCGATATCGACCGTGCGTACGACCTGCGTCACCTTTTGCGGTCCCCGGATCCTGGGATCGGCGATGATGACCGGAACGCGGGCCGAGAAGTCGCCGATGGCCGAATTGCCCTGGCCCCACGTGTCGTGCTCGAAGAACTCGAATCCGTGGTCGCTGAAGACGACGACGATGGTATTGTCGCGGAGCTTGCAGGCGTCGAGATAGGCGAGGATGCGCGCGACCTCGTCATCGAAGTTCCTCACGCAGCCGTCGTATAGATCGATGACCTGCTCGAGGTCGAACTTCGATTTCGGTTCGGCCTGGGCGCGAATGATTTCCCACGGGTCGCGCAGCTTCGCCATGATGAACTTCGATTCGCCGCGGTAGGCCGGATCGGAGTACAACGAGTAGTACGGGTATTTCGACGTGAATGGCGGGTGGGTGGTGGCCATGAACGACACTAGGAAGAACGGCGCGTCCTCCTGTGCCAGCTTGCCGATCATGCGCCGCGTGTCGCGCCCGACCTCCTCCGTCAGCGGGATGCCGCCGAGATAGTAGATCTCGGGCAGCAATGCCTTGCCGAACGCGTTCTGCGTGAACAGCGACAGGAACAGCCGCAAATCTTTCGGACCTTGGCGCAGCAGGAACTTGATGTTCCACTGGTCCTCTGGCAAGTCCCGGTAGTCAAACCCGAAGTTGAACTTCGCGGCGTCGGAGGCCGCCCAATCGCCGACGATCGCCGAGCGGTACCCGGCCTGCTTCAGGATGTGCGGCAGGGACGCGACGGAGAGCCGTGTCTGCTCAGGGGTCACGAAGGTGTCCCGTACACCGTGCCGATGCGGCCAGGTGCCGCTGAGCAAGGAGACCAGGCTCGGCGCGGTGCGCGCGCAAGGAACGTAGCAATCGGTGAACTGCGTGGCGCGCTTGGCCAGACGCGCAAGGTTGGGTGTGAGCTCGCGGCGATAGCTCCCCCCGAAGAGGCGGTCGGCGCGCAACGTGTCGGAGCCGATCATGACGATGTTGGGCGCGGAACGCGTTTGTCCCCGGGCCCGCACTGCGGCAGGCTCGCGTGCCGAAGTCGCCCACCAGCAGAGCGCGACGTAACACGCCGCGATGCCCGCAAGCGCGCCGAAGCCCAGCCACGCACCGTCGCGTGCCAGTGTGGCCAGACCTGCAGTGAGCCAGACGCCGGCCGCTGCGAGCAGGCCCACGTCGAGCGCGCGCAAGCGGCGGGGCGTGAGCGCGTCCCACAATGGATAAAAATGGGTCATGGAGTACAGCGAGGAGGCCGCAATCACGCCTGGCGATAACAGCAGCGTGTGCGCGAAGCGGCGCGTGGTGAGCAGCAGAACGGCCAGCAACCCCGCGGCGACAGCGGCTGCGATGGGATGATATCCGACGCCGAAAAGGATGACGGCGACGATCTCGCCC
>DATMNH010000181.1:0-4341 GCA_035568975.1 Casimicrobiaceae bacterium | reverse complement strand
CGTGTAGTGCTTTGCGGCCCAGCGCTCTCGCCTTCTCGGCAAGTTGCCGACGCTCGGCGTCCGTGAAGACGATGCGTCGGCCGCCAAGGCGGGCGCGGAGCATGCGGTTCTCGCCTTTCAAATAGTCGATGGTCGCCGCCTGTTGCCCGTGCAGCCAACCGGCGACTACTATCAGCGGGAATTACAGAAGACTTGTGGAGGCAGCCATTGAGACGAATGTTGGCTGCCGATTTTCACAACGTCAACCGTAACAGCGAGATCGCCTGAGGCTACGGCCTTCGGCTGAGTTTTGGAACAGCACGCCCTTTTCTTTCTGGTAACGCGGCAATGCTATAGGCATTGGAAATCATACATCTTTATTTCGTAACTACGGCGACTCGATGAAGTAATGCTGCTGGCGGCACTTGTGCGTCGCACTCGCTCGCTTTGACGGCCGGTCAATAAGTCTTGTACGGAAGGAATTTGCCGCTCATCACGATGTTGACGCGATCGCCTTTCGGATCCGCCTCCCGCGTCAGGTCCATCTTGAAATCGATCGCGCTCATAATACCGTCGCCGAATTCCTCGTGAATAAGGGCCTTGAACGTCGTCCCGTAGACGTTGACCAGCTCGTAGAAGCGATAGATAAGCGGATCGGTCGGCACCGCGGTCGGTAGCGATCCCTTGTACGGAACCTCCTGCAAGAGTTGCACGGCTTCCTTGTCGAGGCCCAGGAGTTTACCGAGCTTACTTGCCTGCTCCTTGGTGAAAGTCATTTGCCCAAGACAGCCGGCGGTCGTCCACTCCTTGCTCTGCCCGATCTTCTTGGCGATAGCGGTCCAGCTCAGGCCCTTCAGGCGCTTCCCCGCGATAATGGCTTCGGTCACGTTGTTGCGGTCCATCTTGACTCCTTGACGTCAGTGATCAAACGATCGCGCGCGCGATCTCCTCGCTTGTCGTTTCCCCGTTTTCGTCATCGCGCGAGAGCCCGGGCGAGACCACTGCGGGCGCAGAACGTATATCGTCGGCCGCCTGCATGCGGATCGAACGCTCGACCAGGAAATCGACGAGATGATTGCGGATGCGGTAGTACTGCGGGTCGTGATGCAGTAAGTGGCGGGTGCGCTGACGCGGCAGCGTATTGACGACGATCTCGACGATGCGCGCGCGAGGCCCGTTCGACATCAGCAGAATCTTGTCCGCCAGCAAGATGGCTTCATCGACATCGTGGGTAATCATGAACACCGTTTGGTGTGTCGCCTGAACGATGCGCAACAGCTCGTCTTGGATCGTGCCGCGCGTCAGCGCATCGAGCGCACCGAATGGCTCGTCCAGGAGCAGCATCTTGGGCTCGATCGCAAAGGCACGCGCTATGCCAACGCGTTGCTTCATTCCGCCCGACAATGCCGCCGGCTTCTTGTGTTCGGCGCCCTCGAGGCCAACGAGCTCCACATATTTCTGCGCGTGATCCAGGACTTCCGCACGCCGCCGGGCGGTCCAGCGCGAGCGGACCGCGAAGGCGATGTTTTCGCGTACCGTGAGCCATGGCATCAACGCATGGCCCTGGAATACGACACCCCGTTCAAGACTCGGTCCCACGACCTCGCGGCCGTCCATGATGACTAACCCTTCGCTTGGCTGCTCGAGGCCGGCCAGAATGCTGAGAATCGTGGTCTTGCCACAGCCAGAGTGTCCAATAATGCAGACGAATTCACCGCGTTCGATACCGAAACCGACATCCTCGAATACGGGCTCGCTCAAGCGGCCCTGCGCATCCTGATAGACCTTGGCCAGATGCTCGACCGCAAGGAACGCGGCCATCGTCATTCCTCGTAAGTCACGAGCCTCTGCAGACGCGCGAAGATGAAATCGAGAAGCATTCCTACAAACCCAATCACCAGGATGGCGAAGATCACGTTGGCAAGACTTAAGTTATTCCACTCGTTCCAGACGAAGTAGCCAATGCCCAAGCCTCCAACCAGCATTTCCGCCGCGACGATCACGAGCCACGCGATGCCCATGGATATCCGCATGCCGGTCATGATGGTGGGCGCCGCCGCGGGCAGCACGACGCGGAACGCCTTGCGCATCGGCGAGACTTCGAGCGTGTGCGCAACGTTAAGCCACTCACGCCGGACCGAAGCTACGCCGAACGCTGTGTTGATCAGCATCGGCCAAAGCGAGCAGATGAAAATGACGAAAATCGACGAAGTCGCCGCATCCTTGATCGTGTAGAGCGCAAGCGGCATCCATGCCAGCGGCGAGATGGGCTTCAGCACCTGGATGAACGGATCGAGCGCGCGGCGCAGCAGCGGCGACATGCCGATCACAAAACCCACGGGAATCGCCACCAGCGCAGCGAGCGCGAACCCCGAGAGTACTCGCGCAAGAGAATAGGCAAGCTGGATGCCGATGCCTTTGTCGTTGGGGCCGTTGTCGTAGAACGGGTGCGTAAGGTGCTGCCATGTGACTTCACCCATCTGTGTCAGCGTGGGCAATCCCGACGTCTTCTGCGACGCTTTGCCCATCAGCGCAGCGTATTCGTCGTTGGCCGTGGTAGCCCGTTCAACGGGGAGCGTCGCGAGATACCAGATGAACAGAAAGACGCCAAGCAGCACTACGGTCAGCAATGCAGCCTTCACGGACAACGGGAGCTTCACGTGCGGCTTCGTGCGGGCGCCAGGATAACGGTTGCGAACCGCTCACGCGGCGCGTCTCCCGCGCGAGACCGCCCCTCGGAGCATGACCTTCGCCAGAGCGGACACGCGCGCCCCCTGCGGGAAAACATTTCGGGATCGAGCCGGGTGACGGATATGGGAGGCCGGTTCACGCGACGATCTTGCTAATCTTGAAACTCTTGGCGTAGGCCGTTGCCTGAGCGGGATCGAAGTCTTTGCCCATGACCTTGAACGTCTTGTACGGGTCCTTGGGCGCGGCCTGGCCCATCTCGGCCATGCGCTTCTTAGCATCAGTGACGAGAAAGATTCTCTCGGCAATGGCCTTGTAGTCGACGTCCTGCTTGATGTAGCCCCAGCGGCGCATCTGGGTCAGCATCCACACCGCCATCGATGCCCAAGGGAACGGCTCGAAGTCGATACGTTCCGGATCGTTCCTGACGCTGCCAAGACCATCCGCATAGCGGCCCGTCAGCACCTGCTCGATCACCGGGACCGGCTGGTTGAGGTACGACGCCGGCGCGATGACCTTCGCGATCACCGACCGGTGCCTCGGATCGTGAGCCATCGCCGTCGCGCCAACGATCGCGCGAAACAGCGCGGCAAACGTGTTCGGATTCTGCTTAATCCACTCGCTGCGCACGCCGAACGCGCAGCATGGGTGACCCTCCCACAACTCCTTCGACAGGATGTGGATGAAGCCGATTTCGTCGTACACCGCACGCTGGTTGAACGGATCGGGACCGAGGAACCCGTCGATGTTGCCCGCTCGCAGGTTTGCCACCATTTCAGGCGGCGGCGTCACGCGGATCTGGATGTCCTTGTCCGGATCGAGCCCGTGCTCCGCAACGTAGTAGCGCAAAAGGAAGTTGTGCATCGAATACTCGAATGGCACGGCAAACGTCATGCCCTTCCACTGCGCCGGGTCCCGCTTGTCCTTGTGCTTCAACGCCAGAGTGATCGCCTGGCCGTTGATGTTCTGGATCGTCGCGACGTTCATCGGCTCGGCGACGGAACCGACGCCGAGTGAGATGGCCAGCGGCATCGGCGCCAGCATGTGCGACGCGTCGTATTCCTTGTTCAGCATCTTGTCGCGGATCAGCGCCCACCCTGCCGTCTTGACCAGCGAGACGTCGAGCCCTTCGTTCCTGTAGAAGTTGAGTGGGTCCGCCATGATCAGCGGCGTCGAGCAGGTGATCGGGATGAATCCGATCTTCAGCTCCTTTTTCTCCAACGCGCCTTTGTCCTGCGCCATGGCGGTCAGCACGTCGAGTGGGAGGAACTCGGCAATCGTCGCGGCGGCAGTGGTCGCGCCCACCGCGCGAAGAAATCGGCGACGATTCTCGTCGCGCGGGAAGAGCGCCTTCATCGCAGCGGCCTCGAATACGCGCGTCGAAAGCAGCCCAAGGTCCGTGCGCAACGCTTCTTGTTGCGCAACGGCGAGCGCGTCGTGCTCGTTTTGCGTTCGATGCGATCCGCATGAGCAGCCGAGCGTTGCCTCGTGGCTGAAGGGGCAATCGAGATAGGACATGCGGCTCCGGCGTTGTTGGACGATGGTTACTTTGTCCTGCAATGCCCGTGCCACCGATCCAGACGACGTTTTCGAGCGAAACCCGCGGCATATTGCCTACCGACGCACGAGCAACGAACCGTTTCGGTGCAGAAGCGCAATCGTGCGCACCGCGTC
>DATMNH010000180.1:0-3102 GCA_035568975.1 Casimicrobiaceae bacterium | reverse complement strand
GCAGCAGCTCGAAGAGACGATCGCACATGGACGTTCGATCGTCGAGCGCGAGCTGCAACGCTCGCGAATGACCGCGCTCAATCTCGAAGCGGTCGCCGACAAGGCAGGAATCGCCAAGCTGGACGATTTTTTCGCGGCGGTCGCGCGCGCGGAGCTCAACACACGTCAATTGCAACTTGCCATTCGCGCCGCCGCCAAGCCGGACGAAGCGCCTCCTGCCCGCTCTGAAGAGGAAGCGGTGGTCACGCGCCACAGCAAGGCAGCGGGTGCCGGCAGTGGAATACTCATCGTCGGCGTCGACCGGCTGATGACCGGGCTCGCGCGCTGCTGCAAGCCTGCGCCGCCGGATGCCATCGTCGGCTTTGTCACCCGTGGCAAGGGCATCACGATTCATCGTCAGAGCTGCGGCAATATCGTGCGCATGAAAGAAAAGCAGCCCGAGCGGCTGATCAGCGCCGATTGGGGTACGCCGCGCGACGAGGTCTTCCCGGTCGACGTTGTCGTCGAGGCAATGGACCGCCAGGCGCTTCTGCGCGACATTTCGGAGGTTTTTTCGCGCGAAAAAATCAATGTCACGGCGGTCAACACCCTGTCGCGTAATCTCCAGGCGCGCATGTCCTTCACCCTCGAGGTGAAAAGCCTCGATCATCTCAAGAGCGCACTTGGGCTGGTGCAGGACGTGCCAGGGGTGCTTTCGGCAGGCCGGCGCTGACGCGCGCGTCTTGCGCGAAGCTTTCGGACCTTGAGCCCGATTACAGCGTGCCGAATACTTTAGATTCGACGTGGGGCACGTGCCGCTGTGCCCTTGACGCTTTGACGCATCGCAACAGTGGCTTGCGCATCCATCAGCATCGCTGATGACATTGATTTGAACTTGCTATTTGCATTCGAAAGGTCGCAACACCATAGTTCTCATTGTGCAGCGCGCCATCCGTGCGTTGCCGGCAACCCGGCGCCCATCCGGCGATCAGGAGCACTCGATGAGAACCAACAGCCCACCTCTTTACGACAGCAGCCTGACAGGCATTTTGGCCAGGCTTACCCACGGCATCCTGCGGGACGCAAACGACCGCGCGCAGGAAGAAAGCGCACGTGCTGACTCAGTTGCCAACCCAGTTGCCAACTCATTTGCCAAACCACGCAGCTTGCTGGACCGTCTCGACACCTGGTTCTGGAAGCAGGAGATGAAACGCCAGGAAGCATTTCTCGCCCAGTCGACGGACATCTTCGATCTCGAGCAGCGCATGCGGTTGCTCGAGCGCGGACGCAACTAGAGTCTTGAGCTAGCGAATCAGCGTCATCGCGAGACCCGCCAAGCCGCAGGCCAGGATCACCGGTATCACGCCGACCCTGAATCGGAACAGCGCAATCGTCGCCGCGGCGCCAAAGAGCAGCGAAACCCAGTCGATGGGTGCGCGAAAGCCCTCCGGCCACAGCACGTGATACGCAAAGAACATCGCGAGGTTGACGATGACGCCGACCACCGCGGCGGTGATCGCTGAAAGTGGGGCCGTAAATCTCATCTTTCCGTGAGTCGACTCGACCAGCGGCCCGCCGGCGAGAATGAACAGGAACGACGGCAGGAATGTGAACCACGTCACCACCGTCGCGGCAAGCGCACCCGCCAGAAAAAGATGCTCTGGGCCGAAGAGTTGTTTCGTCCAGCCGCCGACGAAGCCTACGAAAGCCACGACCATGATCAACGGTCCAGGCGTGGTCTCGCCGAGTGCCAGCCCGTCGATCATTTGCGGCGGAGTGAGCCAGCCGAAGGTTTCGACCGCTCCTTGGTAGACGTAGGGAAGCACCGCGTAGGCGCCGCCGAAAGTGAGCAGCGCGGCCTTGGTAAAGAACCACCCCATCTGGCTGAGAGCCGAGTCGGCGCCGAACCCGACCAAGAGCGCAGCGAAAGTGGTCCCCCAGAGCGCAAGTCCGACGAGGATCACCGCAGCGAGTCGCGACGCGCGAAAAAGCGCGTGCTTCGGCGTCGGCGTGTCGTCGTCGATGATCGCCGGCGCGTGGGCCGAGCCGTCGGCCCGGTGTGCCGGGGCGGCCGCGAATTGCGCCGGGGCGAGTTTGCCACCGAGCGCGCCGAGCGCTCCGGCGGCGAGAACGATTGCCGGAAAAGGTGCCGCGAAGGCGAAAATCGCCACGAACGCCGCCGCGGCGATTGCCCACAACGAAAACGACTTGAGCGCGCGCGTGCCGATGCGCCACGCGGCATGCAGCACGATGGCGGTGACCGCAGGCTTGATGCCGTAGAGGATTCCCGCGATTGCCGGCACCTGTCCGTAGGCCATGTACACCCACGATAGCGCGATCAGAACGAAGAGCGATGGCAGGACGAACAGCGCGCCGGCGACGATGCCGCCCCAGGTGCGATGCATGAGCCAGCCGATGTAGGTGGCGAGTTGCTGCGCCTCGGGGCCCGGCAGCACCATGCAGTAGTTGAGCGCATGCAAAAAGCGACGCTCCGAAATCCAGTGCATACCTTCGACCAGATCGTGATGCATGATCGCGATCTGTCCGGCCGGTCCACCGAAGCTGATCCAGCCGAGCTTCCACCAGTAGCGAAACGCTGCTCTCCGCGTGGGCACGGCCGGCGGCGCCTGTGACTCGATTCGCATTTACAATGCAGCGGACAGCCGCAGCGGCGTTCGCTTCGTTGGGCCGTCGCGGAGGCTCTCCGCTATCGCGCGCGAATGAATTCGCACCTGGCGGCTACTAGACCAGGCCTTCGAGCAGCTGCACTTCGACCGTCTCGCCCGCTGCGACGTTGCCGGTGTCGCTGCCGAGAATGATGAAGCAGTTGGCCTGCGACATCGAAGACAGGATGCCCGAGCCCTGGTCGCCCGTAGTACGCACCGACCACGCACCGCCCGCAGTCGCAGTCAGGATGCCGCGCTGGAATTCGGTGCGTCCCGGCGCTTTCTTGATCGGTGCGGACAGCGGCACCTTGAACGTCGGCAGCGGCGCGACGTCGCGCTGTCCCTGGAGAATCAATAGCGCGTCGCGCACGAACTGATAGAAGGTAACCATCACCGAAACCGGATTGCCGGGCAACCCGAAGAAATGCGCGCCGCCGATCCTGCCATAGGCGAGCGG
>DATMNH010000179.1:0-16320 GCA_035568975.1 Casimicrobiaceae bacterium | reverse complement strand
GGCAGCGGCGCATCGGAAATGTTGAGGAATTAGAGGTCCATGCATTTCTCCTTGAGTTGGCACTTTCGGCGCTCAGCGATGGGACATCGCTGCCGCGAACCTTCTGCTTACCTAAGGACATCAATGAAGTCCAATGTCGTCGATGTTCCTGGGACTAGAATCCGCGAGTCTGCTAGACGTTGGGCTCCGCAGGCCATTCGTGCCTGAAGCCGGCAGCTGCACCCAGCACGAGATCCTCACGTCCGCGCGCGCCGATGAGCTGTACTCCCACCGCAAGTCCCGCCACATTCCCACAGGGCACGGCGAGAGCAGGCAGTCCCGCCAGCGTCCACAGGCCCTGCAGCTGGGAAGGCCCTGTCTCTTCGGAGAATAGCGGTGCGCCGCCATCGGTTGCCGGCGCGAGGAAGACGGCATCCTCCCCGAGCAGCTTTAGCAGTTCCTGCCGATACGACTGCGCTGCGCGCATGGCTGCGTCGTAGTCGTTATCGGACACCGTGCGCCCATAGTCGATGATCTTGCGCAAGCGGGCGCTCATGGCCTCGCCGAATTCATCGCGGTCGCGCCCGTGGTTGATGGCGATGTCCCGGAACAGAATGGTCTCGTAGCACGACACGACATCGGCGAATATCGGAGGCAACTTGGCTTGCCGCACAGGAATCCCGCTCGCTTCGAGTGAGGCTTGGGCCCGGGCCAATGCCTCCCACGTCGGCGCCTCGATTCGTTCCCGCATCGGCCCTTCCATGCGCAAGACGTGGTTGGGCTTCCTTCCCGACGACAGGGAGCCCGCAAGCCCCGCGTCTGCTTCGAGCAGGACGCCGCAGGCCAGCGCAATATCGGCCGCCGTTCGTGCCAACGGACCCACGTGATCGAGGGGGGCGGATAGAGGCATTACGCCCGTAGTGCTGATCGCGTCCTTGGTCGGCTTCAATCCGAAGATTCCGCAATACGTCGCTGGGCGAACGATCGATCCGACAGTTTGCGTGCCCACCGCAATGGGCACCATCCCACAGGCCACTGCCGCCGCGGATCCGCTTGAGGATCCGCCGGGCGTATGCGCAAGATCGTGTGGATTGCGCGTGGGTCCGGCGCGCGCGATCGCATACTCCGTTGAAACGGTGGTGCCGACAATGACCGCTCCGGCGCGCCGCAGCCGTTGCACCACCACTGCATCACGCGCGGGTATGCGCGATCCGTGCACCGGCGTCCCGAGCGTGCATCTGAGGCCTGCGACATCCACGGTCTCCTTGACGGCTATCGGAATACCGTGCAGCAGTCCGCTCGGGCGCTGCGCATCGAGTTCGGCCGCTTGCCGCAAGGCACCTTCGGCATCGACGTCGACGAACGCGCGCACGGCCGGATCTCGCTCGACAATCCTGGCAAGGCAGCTTTCGGTGACCTCCCGCACCGAGCACGCGCGGCACGCAAGAGCGTGAGCAGCTCGACTGCGGTCAGTCTGTGGAGCGGATCCCGGTCAAGAGGTGTCACGCGGAAGGAATGTCCCAGATCAGCACGCGAATCGGCGTCGGATTGAAGCCGTTGCATGGGTTATTGATCTGCGGACAATTGGACAGCACGCACAACACATCCATTTTCGCGACGATATCGACATATCCGCCCGGTTCCGAAACGCCATCCACCACCGTGAAATTCCCCGATGCGTCGATCGGGACGTTCATGAAGAAGTTGATATTGGACACGATGTCCCGCTTAGACATGCCATGCCGGCCGAGTTCGAGGATGAAATTCTCCCGACACGCGTGCTGATATTTCGTTACCTCGCCAAAACGCACGGCGTTGCTTTCGCAGGAACAGCACCCTGCGGAGGTGTCGTGCCTTCCACACGTATCGGCGACGATGCGCGCCATGGTTCGCCCTTCGTTGGACACGATACGTGCACCGCGAGACAGGTAAGCATTCCGCTGTACGCGCAGCGTATCCTGGGCGCTGTAACGTTCGGCAAAATTGTGCGCGTTGTAGAACAGCGCATCCACAGCCTGCTGGCTTTCGATGTCGATGATGCGCAGGGTCTGACCGCGTTTGACGACGTGCGACCACGGCGACTCTGCCGGGATCAGCATGTCGTAGATCGCGGCACCGGGGGATGGTGCGTCCGGTATGGCTTCCTTGGAAGCGGCCATGGGATTCCTCAGGATGTGAAGAGTCGATCGGTAAATTCGAACGCACGCTTCGCCTCGGCCCCACCGGTCCGGCACGGATCGTCAGAGGCGGGGGGAGCCGCAATGAACAAGATGACTTCGATGGGTGCCGGCGCGTAGGCGTTCGCCGGGTCCAAGGGGTGGGGACAGTTCGACAACGCGACGACCAGGTTCAACTCCGCACGCAGATCGACGAAATCGCCGGCACGACGCTTCGCGCTGTCCCACGTGAAACGTCCGTCATCTGCGACCCCCACCGGTGCGAAGAACGTAATGCATGGAGGGATATCGCGGCGGTCGAGCCCCAGCTTGGCTGCCGCACCAATGAAGTTGTCACGCGTATTGCGCTGCGCTCCTTCGCCGAAGGCCACGCGGTTCGACGCCGACGTGGAGCCGCCGACCAGTGTGTCGTGCGCGCCGGACGTGTCCTCGATGATCGACCAGGCCACGCGGCCCATGTCGGTCAGTATCACTCTGCCCTTGCGCAGCGCGGCGCTCCATTGCACCTTGACGGTGTCGGAATAGTTGATGCGCTCGGAGCGATCCGCTGTATTCCAGGCGATCATGGCAACGCTCGACGAACCACCGCGATTCACGATCCGCAGTCCGTGGCCTCGCGCGACACCGACCGTCCAATACCATCCGCCCGGCACGATCTCGCGATGGACGATGACGCCCTCTGCTAGCTTCTGGTCGAGCGGAGTCGGCGACGGCAGGGCGCGCACCGCGGCCCCTTGTCCCTCGGCGCGCAAGTCCTCATAGCGCTTTCGGTTAGCCGCGATGGCGGCGCGTTTTTCGTCGTTGGATACGTTCATGGCGCAGTCCGTCGTGGTCGCAAAAGGTCGATGGTTTAGTCGATGATGAAGTGCGCATCCACCGGCTTCCCCGCGACGCCGTTGATGGGAAGAATGTCCTGGGGGCAGGCGGAAAAGGCAATCACTACGTCGATCTCGGCGCGCAATCTCACATAGCTGCCGGGAGACGGGCGGGCCGGCGCGGCGAACGAGAGCGCGCCGTCCGGGGTCCACGGAATGTTCATGAACAGATTGAGCGGACTGGGTGTTGCCGAAGGTACCAGGCGCAAATCCGCCAATGCGGACCAGAGATTGTCGGTGCAGTTGTCGTGGTAACCCTCGACACCGAGAAACGCGTAGCGATAACGATCGCAAGCAGCGATCAGCGTATCGTGCACGCCTCCCGAAGTGTCCTCGAGCAGAGACAGCATCGGCCGTCGCTGATTGCTGCGCAAGATATCGCCGACGCGAGGAATGAGCCGCAGCGTATGCGCGCGCGTGTGTTCCATTGACATGTGTTCCGTCAGGTCGGCACGGTTGAACGCCCAGGTATCGACCACCTGCTCGCCATAGGTATTGATCACCTTGACGGTTTGGCCCTGATCGAGGAACGCGGCCTTGCCCTTGCGGGCCGGAATCATGATGCGTTCGCTCACGAGCGGTGCTCCTGGCGAGCCGCATTTTCCCCGCCTTGGCCCGGCGTGGACGCGTAGCGCAACAAAAACTGGCGGGCGCGATCGGTCGAGGGGGCTCGGAAGAATTCCTCGGGACGGCCGGTTTCGACAATGGCCCCGCGGTCCATGAAGATCACGTGTCCGGCGGCTTCGCGGGCAAAGCTCATTTCATGCGTCACGACAACCATGGTCATGCCTTCATGCGCGAGATCGCGCATTACCGTAAGTACTTCGCCGACGAGCTCAGGGTCAAGAGCGCTGGTCGGCTCATCGAACAGTATGAGCGCAGGCTTTGTGGCAAGCGCGCGCGCAATGCCGACGCGTTGCTTTTGGCCGCCCGAAAGGCGGGCCGGATAGGCGTCAATCTTGTCGCTCAGTCCCACACGGGCAAGCAGGGCCTCGGCCTCCTCCCGAACTTGCGCTTTCGGCCGCCCTTGCACGTGGAGCGGCGCCTCCATCACATTCTGGAGCACGGTGAGATGCGGCCACAGGGCGAAATGCTGGAAGACCATGCCGATGCGGGTGCGCATGAGCGACAATTCCTTGTCGCGCATCAGGAAGCCGCCCGCGGTCATTCCAACCTGCTCAAGCTCCAGAAATATTCGGCCCGAATCCGGACGCTCCAGCCAGTTGATGCAGCGCAGTAGCGTGGACTTTCCGGAGCCCGAGGGGCCCACCACGCACACCGTCTCGCCGCGTGCTACCGTGAAAGTGATGTCGTTCAATACCTGCAACGTTCCGAAGCTCTTCGACACGCCGGCGACGCGGAGAACCGCCCCATCCGCCGTCTCGATCGTCGGCGTCGCAGCGCTCATCGGCGCGCATCCGCCATGCGGCCCACCGCGCTCACGCCGGTCTCGACGAGCAGGCAAAGCAGCCAGTAAAGGATCACCGCGGAAATGAATGCCGCGAATGGAACGTAGTGACGTGATTGGATCGAGCTGGCCGCGTGGGTGAGCTCTGGCAGCGCGATGATGGTGAGAAATGCGCTGTCCTTGACGATCTGGATCACCTGATTGCCCACCACCGGGCCCGCCGCGAGTAATAGCGGCGGCAGCACGATGCGCCGGTACAGACCAAAGCCGGTGAAGCCGAACGCAATGCCGGCTTCGGCGGGCTCCGGTGGCTGTGCGGCGGCCGCGCCGCGAAGGATCTCGGCCATATACGCGGTGTTGTAGATGATGAGCGCGACCAGCCCGGCGCTCCAGTTGTCGAACTTGATGCCGAGCGACGGCAAGCCATAGTAGACGATGTAGGCGAACAGCAGGAATGGGGTGCAGCGCATGAGGTCAACGAAGCCACGCGCCACGACGACGGGCGCCTTCGTTTTGTGAGTCAGCAACATCGCCAGCAATGCGCCCAGCACCAGCGCTGCGAAGGCGGACAACACCGACAGGATCAACGTGTTCAGGAGCCCGTTCAGCATCAGGCTCCGCTCTGCCCAGACGACGCCGAAATCGTGAATCATGCCGGTGCCTCGAGGCGTGCCCGGCGGCGCTCCAACCAGCGCTGCAAGCTGACGAGCGCGTAGACAATTGGGAGGTAGATCGCGATCGCCACGAAGAACGGCGGGAGCGGCTCATAGGTCTCGGCGCCGATGCGGACTGCAGCGCGGGTGATGTCGACAACGCCGACCACCGCCAACGCCGGGGTGACCTTGATAAGGAGCGACATTTCATTGATCAGCCCCGGCAGGCTCGACCGCACGATCTGCGGAAACACGATGCGGCGAAAGCGCAGGCTAGCGCGCATCCCGACGGATTGCGCCGCTTCCAGCTGATCCTTGGGAAAGTCCATGAGCGACGCCCGCCACACTTCGCAATTGAAGGCCGAGGTGTTCATGGTGAGCGCAAGGATGCCCGCGGAAATCGGCCCGATGGGCACGCCTACGTTCGGCAATGCGAAGAACAGCAGGAGCAGCAAGGTGACGATCGGCGTCGCGCGTAACAGGCTTACATACACGGCAACAAGCTGCGAAGCGAGCGGTACCCGCGACCACCGGATCAGCGCCATGGCTAGGCCCAACGGCAATCCAAGCAGGATACCGAGGCTGGACAGGAGCAGCGTGGTGACCGCACCATTGAAGATGGCTAGGACGTCAGCGGCACTCACGCCGTGGCTTCGCGAATCGGCCCGGAGACACCCGAGGGCCGTCTCCGGCTAGGTGGAACTGCTCAGAACTCGGGCGTGAAGCTCACGGGAAGATTGGGCCACGATTCGCCAAACCATTTCTTCTGCAGCGTCGCCATGGTTCCGTCGGCCTTCTCCTTGGCGAGGAATTCGTTCATGTAGGCAAGCAACTCGGTATTGCCCTTCTTGATGGCCCACGCGGGATACGATTTGCCAGATACGGGCTGGCCAAGCGCGAAGACGCTGGGCTTTTCAGCGACGAGCGCGTTGAGATTGATGACGGTGTTGACGACATAGTCGGTACGGCCCAGCGCCAAGTCCTGGTAAGCCTCGGGATACGAGGTGTATTCGACCACCTTGCCCATCTTGCCGCCTTCCTTTTCGATCATCGCTCGGAGCTCGGGCAAGCGCCCAAGCAGGGCGCTGCCCGCCTGCACGCCGACGGTCTTGCCAGACAGATCCTTGATCGAGTTGATCGAAGTGTCGCTCTTGCGCTTGACGTAATAGTGAGTCGCGTCGGCGATCGGACTGGTGAAATCCAGCGACTGCGTGCGCTCCTTGGTGATAATGGCCGCGGTGATCGCGATGTCGTACTTGCCCGTGCTGACGCCGGCAAGAATGCCCGTCCACGGCAGGATCTCCTGGCGAATCTCGAACGGCGCATATTTTCTCAGTATCTCCACCATCTCGTTGTCGAAGCCGGTCGGCTTGCCGTCCTTCACGAATTCAAAAGGCCGGAAATCGTCCTCCGTGGCGACGACCATGTAACCGCGCTTCTTGATCTCGTCCAGCGTCGCCGCCGACACCACGCTGACGAATCCTGCGATGGCCACCGGGGCGACCATGGCGATCATCAGCATGGCCCGCTTCAGCCCTTTCCCCGAATACGATTGACGCGAGGCTCTCAGTGCAACTAGGAATTTCATGAACATGCTCCGTGGTGATGAGTGCAGGGGACGTGTCTATTGGTCGAGCGTGAACCCATCCGCCCTGAGGTAGACCGGGGATGCCGCGCCCTCGGGACTTGCCGCTTGACGCGCCTTATCCTCGGACCAGGCGTAGAAATCGGCGTAGTCAAAATGATCCGGCGCCCGTTGCTGGTAGCACGGCATTGCCGGGAATATCGCTCCAATCGCTTCACGGCGTTTCGGATCGGCGACCCGCAACACGGCGGCCTGCCGGAAATCGGATTAGCGGACGCGCTGAGCGCCGCGGCGGTGACCAGGGCGAGCAGCGCATCCGACGGAACGACGTCGGCGTAATTTCCGCACGGTCTTTCTCGGGAGGATCTGACGGATGAAAGGGACCCTTCGACTCCCTTGCCCGTTGCGATCCGGTCGGAGAAACGCTGTTCGACCTGCGCGCGGTAGGAACGCTCCATGGGCCGCCATTACCTCTAGGTTGCATCTGCGACGATGGTCGGTGCTGTCGCAATTAGCATGCCATCAGCTCAGCCGCCGTTACGCTAGGCGCGGCAGACGCCGTCGCTTCAGGAACGTGCACGGCCCATCGTCAGGACGCGCTGCCTTCCCTTTCTCCTGCTGGGCGCGAAGCCCCAAAACGGGACATCGTTGGCGCGGGCGCATGCTTTTGGTGCGTGGCTGCTGGGCGCGGGCGACGACTCACGTCGGGTGGGTTGGAGGCTGCGGCACATGCCCATGACGGCCGCAACGTGGGACCATCAGCACCGCCCCCACCACAGCAAGCGCTCGCCCGACCGACGATGACCAACATCCAGCGCGACTACGACATTTTCGAAGCTGGCGACATCCGCCTGCAGTCCAACCTCGTGTTTCGCGGCGCGCGTCTCGCCTACAAGACCTACGGGCAGCTCAACGCCGACCGCACCAACGCCATCTTGTTCATGACACCGTTTGGCGCGCACCATACTGACATCGCGTGGATGATCAGGCCGGGCGCGGCCCTCGATCCGGAGCGCTACTGCGTCATCGTTCCGAATCTGTTCGGAAATGGACTCTCCTCGTCGCCGAGCAATGCCGTCCCTCCATTCGACGGCAGCCGCTGGCCGAATTTTACGGTCGCCGACAACGTGATGGTGCAGGAGCGCCTGCTGCGTGAGGTGCTGGGCGTCGAGCGCGTGCAGCTCGCTTGCGGCTGGTCGATGGGCGGTATCCAGGCCTATCACTGGGCCGCGCTGTTTCCCGGCTGGGTGAAGCGGCTCGCGGTGATGTGCGGATCGGCAAGGACGTCGCCGCACAACTATGTCTTTCTCGAGGGTGTCAAGGCCTCGCTCACAGCGGATGCTGCCTATCAGGATGGCCGCTTCGTCCGCTTTCCCGAGCGTGGGCTGCGGGCGATGGGTCGCGTGTACGCGGGGTGGGCAATGTCGCAGACGTTCTACCGCGACGAACTGTGGCGAACGCTCGGCTGCGGTTCGCTCGAAGACTATATCGTCAGCAACTGGGAGGGAAACTTCCTCCGCCGCGACCCGGCCAATCTGCTCGAGCACATCTGGACCTGGCAGCACGCCGACATCAGCGCCAACGCCCTCTACAACGGCGACTTCGCACGCGCGCTTGGATCGATCGAAGCTGAAGCCCTCATCATGCCGGGCGCCACGGACCTTTACTTCCAAGTCGAGGACAACCGACGCGAAGTCGCCGCGATGCGACGCGCGCGGCTGTTGCCGATTCCGTCGGACTGGGGACATCGTGCCGGCATGCCGGTCAACAATCCAGTCGATGCGCGTTTCATCGACGATGCCTTGAAGGCGCTGCTCGGAAACTGAAAATGCGGTTCGGCCACAGCAGCCGATGATGATTGCTATGCCTGCGGACGACGATGGAACAGGCGCCAGACGCGCTCCTTCACTGCGGCCCAAAGCAACGCGCCTACGTTCAGTGGTGCCGCGTGCGCGGGCCGGCGGCGGTCGACGAGCAGAGCGACCGTAGGCGGGGGTAGCGCCGCCGGATCCGGGGTGGAGACCTTGTCCAATGGCATTTCAGCCCGCGGCGATTCGCACTGCGTCAAGAACCCCGACGCCGGCGCGGTGGGATCCGTTGCTCCGTCCGCGGCCTCCAGCCTGTCGCGAAGATTGGCCGCAAACGTGTCGGTCAGGCGCCGGGCGAGATCGCGCACGATTCCCTCACGCGAGTATTGCGCGAGCGTTCCCCCGATCGTGTAGTCGATTGCAAGTGTCACACGAGTCAGCGGTTTGAACGGAGTGGCGCCCTCGGAGCGCTCGCTCAGGGCGAACGCGACTTGTCCTTTGATGCGCGACCCGCTCTTGCGGTCCGTGGCGCTTCCGCTGACCGTGCCGCTGCGCTTGGCGTCGTCGAGGTGAACTTCGCCGTCGCCGACGAAGTTGGCGGTGATCGGGCCGAGCTTGACGGCCATCGATAGCTGCAGCTTGCCGCCATCGGGCGGCGCACGCAGCGACGCGCCCGGCAGGCAGTCGACGACCCCCTCGATATCGTTGAACCGGCGCCAGACGCGATCCGCGCTAGACGGAATCTCAAACGTCTGCTCGAGCTCCAACGCGATCCTATCGCCCGCCAACGCCGCGGCGCGCGTCCAGCACTTGCATCACCGCGCGCACGATGCCGACGTAGCCCGTGCAGCGGCACAGATTGCCGGCGAGCTCGTAGCGCACGCGCGCCTCGTCGGCATCGGGCAGGCGGGTCGCGATATCGTGCGCGGTGATCAGCATGCCGGGCGTGCAGTATCCGCATTGCAACGCGTGCTTGGCAGAAAAAGCGTTGCGTAATTGCGCCATCAGCGGGTCGTCGTCGAAACCTTCGATCGTCCTTAGCTCGCCGCCGTCGCAAGCCACCGCAAAGGCGATGCACGACCGCGCGGGAGCGCCGCCGATCTGCACCGTGCAGGCGCCGCAGACGCCCTGCTCGCAGCCGAGGTTGGTCCCGGTGAGGTTGAGCTCCTCGCGCAGGAAATCGGCAAGGTGCGTGCGCGGCTCGACGTTTGCACGCACGGACTTACCGTTGACGAGCAACGTGATCGTCGTCATGCGGCGCGCTTCCTTGCGTGCGAGAGCTCGCGCGAGGCGCGCTGCAGTACGGCCGCGTGAATCTGATGCTCGTAGGTTCCGGGTGCAATGCCCGCGGCGACGAGTGTTTGCGCTGCCAGGTCTGGATGCCAGGCGTCGAGCAACGCGGTCGCATCGTCGATGACGTGCGGCGCACCGTCGGTAGCGCCGATCACGCCGCGCGTGACCCCGCGCTCCGGGTCGACGACGAACGCCGCTATGGCGTGGGCGAATTCTCCGGGCTTGCGGTTGAACTTGTGGTAGCTCCAGCGCGCGGAGGCCGAGAGTGCGGGAATGCGAACGCCGGTCAGTATCTCGTCGCTAGCGAGCGTTGTAGTGAACGCGCCCTGCATCCAATCGGCACACGCGACAGTGCGCGGTCCGGCCGGACCGCGCACCAGATATTGCGCGTCGAGCAGGGCCATGAGGGATATCCAGTCCGCGGCAGGATCGGCATGAGCGAGGCTGCCGCCCACCGTGCCGCGGTTGCGCACCGCACGGTACGCAATGCCGTGCGCCGCGAATGGCAACAGTCCTTGCGTCACGTCCGGGACCCGCGTGTCCTCGATCGCCGCGTGAGAGATGCAGGCTCCGAGCACGATAGCCGCAGGCTCGCGCGTGACGCTCGTCAATTCCACGATGCCCGTGATGTCGACGAGTAGTTCGGGTTGCGCCAATCGCAAGTTCAGCATAGGCCCCAGCGACTGCCAGCCGGCGACGGGCTTGCCCGCGCCATCGCTTCGTGCGAGATGGTGCACCGCCTCCGCGCAGCTCGCGGCTTTCAGGTACTCGAACCGCGGGGCTTTCACGCGACCTCGCGCGATCGTGTCGGGGGCGCGGTCGCTGCGAGGCGGATGTCTTGCGCCACGACCAGTGCGCTCAGCACCGATCGCGGCGAGATGGGCAGCTCGTTCACTTGTGCACCGAGACCGCGAAGGGCGTCGTTGACCGCGTTGGCAATGGCCGCCGGTGGCCCGATGGCACCGCTCTCGCCGAGGCCCTTCTGCCCGAACTCGGTGTACGGCGCCGGAGTTTCCATGTGCTCGATACGCATCATCGGCACTTCCGTTGCGCCGGGCAGCAGATAATCCGCGAGGGTCGACGCCAGCGGCTGGCCGTCTTCGCTATAGCGCATCTCCTCATAGAGCGCGGTGCCGATGCCCTGTGCCGTGCCGCCGTACACTTGCCCATCGACGATCAGCGGATTGATCAAAACTCCGCCATCCTCGACGATGACATAGTCAAGGATCTCGACCTTGCCGTATTCGAGGTCCACTGCGACTACGGCCGCGTGACACGCATAACTGAAGGTACCCGTATCACGCTTTGCCTGATAGGTGACCGACACCTCGAACCCGCGGCTGTCGACGCCCGGCGGCAGCCGCTGAGGCTGGAGATACCAGACACGGGCGACTTCGGCGATGGTCTTGCGCCCAAGCGGGCCGACGACGCAATCACCTTCCCAGTGCACTTCGTCGACGCTGGTCTCCAGCAGCCAGCTGCCAATCATGAGCAAGCGCGCCTTGAGCTCCCTGCATCCGAGGCCTACGGCGCTCCCGGCCATGACGATCGAGCGCGACCCCCAGGTGCCGGTGGAGTAAGGCGTCATCCCGGTGTCGCCCAGCAATACGCGGACGCGCTGGGTGTCGATCCCCAGGATGGAATGCGCAATCTGCGCGAACGTCGTCTCCATACCCTGGCCGTGCGAGTGCACCCCAGCGCGTACTTCCAGAATGCCGTCGGCCGTCAACCGCAGCATCGCGGGCTCGCGTCCGGGCACCATGGGGATGCCCCATCCGTGATACACCGACGTGCCGTGCGCGCCCTGTTCGCAGAACACGCTGATGCCGAGGCCGATGCGGCGGCCGTCCGGTTCGCCCTGCGCCTGCCGTGCGCGCACCGCATCGACGCCGATGGCGGCGACCGCGCGCCGTACCGCTTCGGGATAGTCCCCGCTGTCGAAATGCTTGCCGGTGACGTTGTCGAACGGCATGTCTTCGGCCTGCACCAGATTGCGCACGCGCACTTCGAAAGGCTCGATCCCTGCCTCGACGGCGATCGCGTCCATGATCGTCTCCATGGCATAGCAGACGCCGGCACGGGCGACCCCTCGATAGGGCAGGATCGGCGCCTTGTTGGTCGCGACCGACCAGGTGCGACAGTGGTAATGCGGGAGCTTGTACGGCCCGGGCAGGATGCTGCTCACTTGCGCCGCTTCGAGGCACGCGGAGAACGGATAGGCCGAGTAGGCGCCCGAATCGACCGTGGCCTCGCAGTCGAGCGCCACCATCCGGCCATCGGCATCCGCATAGCCGATGATGTGATAGTGATGTTCGCGACAGTTGGCGTTGGCCGTAAGCTGCTCGCGGCGATCCTCGATCCAACGCACCGGATGGCCGAGCTTCATGGCGAGCCACGCGACGCATACTTCTTCCGGCAGCAGGATGCCTTTGTAACCGAAGCCGCCGCCAACGTCGGGGGAGATGACTCGAATGCGCCCCTCATCGAGCCCCAAGGCGTTGAGACATCCGGCAAGCCCGGTGCGGTTGATGTGGGGCATCTGCGCCGCGGTGTGAACGACGAGTTGCTCGAGGCGCCGGTCCCAATGCGCGACGACGCCCCGGCCCTCAAGTGGCGCCATGCTCTGCCGCGCGGTACGCAGCGTGCGCTCGACGCGGATGGCTGCTGCGCGGCGCACTCTGTCGCCATCGACGCCTCCGATGTCGACCGACGTTTCCAGAAACACGTTGTCGCCCCAGTGCTCGTGCACGAGTGCGCTGTCCGGAGACCGCGCTTTCAGCATGTCGACCACTGCCGGAGTCTCGGTAAAATCGACTTCGACTTGCGCCGCAAGGTCTTCGGCCTCGGCGCGCGAATCAGCGACGCACATCGCGATCATTTCGCCGACCTGACGCACCTTGCCGCGCGCCAGCACCGGTTGCTCGGAACTCTTGAAACCCTTCAACGCCGAATTGGCGACGATTGGCGCGACGCCGTGAAGATCGTCGATGGTAAACACCGAGTATTCATGGCCCGCCGGCTTCACGATCGTGTCGATAAGGCCGTGCGCGATGGGACTGCGGACGAAGGCCACGTCCCGCATCCCGACGAGGCGCAGGTTGGCTACATAGTCACCGCGACCGCGCAGGAAGCGATCGTCTTCCTTGCGTTCGAGTGATGCGCCGATGCCCTGCGCACGCGTCCTCGAATTCGACACCCCGTCGTCGCGGCTCAACGCGGTCACCGATCAAGCGGCCTGCGCTGCCGGCAGAATGGTGGCGTCGGCGTCGAAGCGCCGACCGGCGCGTAGACAGAAGCGCGGGCGGAGCATCCGCTCGACGATGACCTCCGTATTTTCGTTGTCGCGCATCGCCCAGCGCCCGCGCTCATCGACTAGCACCGTGACGTCGGCGACGCAACCGGGCCGCAGCGTGCCGATCTCGCCTTTGAGTCCCAGCATTTCAGCAGCATTGCTTGTGACCATCGGCACGATTTGCTCCAACGTCAAACCGAGCCCCAGCATCGTCGTCATGGTCGATACCAGGCTGAACCGCGCGTTTCCCTTGAACAGGTGGTGTTCGTCGGGATGCGATTCCGGAGTACCTGCCTGCGCAGGAACCGGCGTGTTGTAGCCATGCATGTCGGCGCCGAGCGTGTTGGGCAGGACGCCCGCATCGATCACTTTGCGCGCCATGTTGAAGCTGAAATGCGAACCGTGGCCGACATCGACCTTCAGCCCGCGCGCAATCGCTTCTTTCACGAGCGGGTGGAGGCGGCCATTTCGGTCGACGAAGCCGCCGGGATGCCGGCTAAACGGATGCGCCAAGATGTCACCGGGCTTCAGAAGGTCGATCACTTGCCCAAGTATCGTGTCAGGGTCGATCGAAGCGCCGCCGGGCAACGGCCAGAGCTGTCCGAAATGAATATAAAGCGGCAGCTTCGCCTGCCGGCCGATTTCCGCGGCGAGCCGGATGACGTTGGCACCCCAGCGGGCGAAGCCGCCGATTTCCGCATGGGCCTTGATACCCTTCACGAGGTCGCGGTTCGCGTCCGCCGCGCGAACCGTGGCGTCGACATCGAGACATTCGGGACGGTACAACTCAGGGTAATAGTGGCCCTCCAATCCGCCAACGAGATACGCCGATAGGAACGCATACACCCGGCTCGACGCCGGATTCGCTACGTAGTGGCGGAACCCCGGCAAGGTCATGCAACTGGGCCCGCCCTGATCGACCAGCGTGGTAACCGCTGAGTGCACGCCGCACATGTCCGCCTCGAGGCCGAAACGCCCCGTGACATGCCGATAGACGTGGGAATGCGTGTCGATGAGGCCCGGCAGCACGAGGAGCCCGGCACAGTCGACGACTTCATCACCTAGCTGCGAGTCGAGCGCCGCACCAACGGCATCGACATGGCCGTCGCGAACGCGAACGTCGCAGACGGCATCCATCCCCGAAGCGGGATCGATGACACGTCCACCCCGGAGTAAGGACGTTTTCATGAAGGGACCATCAGCCTAGAAATCCGCGGATGTGCAAAGGCGCCGTTGCTTAAGAAGTCCCGCGAGGGCAGCGTCCCCAATAGTGCGCAATTTTCGAACGGCGGCAGCTGCTACTTCGGTGGGGTAGAGATTACCATTCTACCAAACGTGTCGGTGGCGAAATCGTAGTCAGGCAGTGATCGGGATCCGAAACAGACTCGGCCGCGCTGCTCCCAACCGCAGTGATCCGCGCGTCAGCGCAACACGCGCCCGAAACACTCGGCGATGTCCTTGCTCTGCAACGGCTTGCGCAGGGCTTCACTCTTGCGCGTGAGGTGCAGGCCGGCGTGGTACCGACGGACATCGCCGCCGTCTGCTCGGAAATCCAGAGAAGCTGGAACTGCGACGACGCCGCGCAGTGGGCCGAAGCATATGCCGCGCTATTTCCGCCCGCCAGTTGTTCATCGATAGTTACACCAAGGCGCAGGAGGTCGTCACGCAGCACGATGTGCTCGACTCACAGCGCAAGTAACTACGACTCCGCTCGCTCATGTCGTCGCCGTCTTGGTGGCGAAACCCAACAGATGTAGGCGAAGGAGGTGTATACGAAAATGTAGCTGCGTTGTTTTGCATGCCCCTGCGTTGCACTGCATTCGACTGCGATGGCGAAGTTGCGCGGACGCCGTAAGCAGTTGATAAAACATTAAAATTAAGCTCGCGCTCGACGGACTGTTAATCCGCAGGTCCCAGGTTCGATCCCTGGTCGGGGAGCCACAGATCTACATCTCCGCGGTAGCAGCCACTAACATCGTCTCAAAACTGTAGCAAAAATGTAGCAGATATTGTTGCGACGGCGTTCTCCGGTTCGGCGGAGTTTCTTTGGCTTCATGGCGTTAGCAATTGGGACCCGCGGATTTTTAGTCCGTCGCTCTTGCTATGAGATTCAGTGAGGAGATAGAGACGACATGAGGCACGGGCATTGACGAAGCGACAGCAAGTCCGATTTCGTGAGCATTAGGTGCCCGCTACGTGCAAACTGACAGCTGGATTAGGAGCGCCCTTGGACCGCATTAGCACCTTACGCGTCACACCGCAGCGGTGGCGGGTCGGTCGTTCGATCGAATTCGGCAAGAAGCGATAACGTCAGACGGACTCCAGCTCCATGTGAACTCGGCGACCGATCGCTGTGGCAATATTGACCAGTGCATCGAGTGAGAAGCGAGACACGCGGCCGCGCAGCAGATCATTCATTCGAGGCTGCGTGATTCCGCACCGTTGCGCAGCTTCGGTTTGCGTCCAGCGGTTTTTTTTCACAATGGCCGCAATCTGCTGCATGAGTTCGGCGCGTGCGCGCAGATTCGCTGCCTGCTCGGGCGTATCGGCGAGCGCGTCCCACACGCTTGCGTAGACCTTCGGTCTGGTCATCTTCTGTCCCTCATCATTTCCCTGAATCGAGTTTTCGCAATCTCGATGTCGCGTTGGGAGGTGCGCTGCGTTTTCTTTTCAAACGCGTGCAACACGAATACGGCGTCGGCAAACCTGGCGGTGTAGATCACTCGATAGATACCCGAGTCATCCCGAATCCGGATCTCCTCGACGCCCTTGCCAATCGTTGGCATCGGTTTGAAGTCGTCGGGCTGCAAACCACGTTGCACCTTGTCGAGCTGATAACCGGCGTCTTGCCTCGCGTCCACCGGAAAATCCCGCAAGCACTGTAGCGAGTCTCCCAGGAACCGCACCGGTTTCATGCGCGCATTATACTGGTATGGATATATAGATCAACTACGCTGGCAGTCGAACTCACGGTTGGCCCTGCGCAGCGTCGTGAGGGCTGACGGTGTCGGAGGCGCGGCGACTGAAAGAGCTTGAACAGGAGAACGCCAAGCTGAAGCGGCTGCTAGCCGAGGCGGAGCTCGACAAGGCCGCGTTGAAGGACCTGATCGGCCGAAAATGGTAAGCCCGCAGGCGAAGCGCGCGGCGGTCGCGGTATTGATGACCGAGCGTGACTTTGGGGTGACCCGTGCCTGCGGGCTGATCGGAATCTCGCGGTCGCTGTATCGCTATCGCAGCCGGCGACCGGACA
>DATMNH010000178.1:0-3097 GCA_035568975.1 Casimicrobiaceae bacterium | reverse complement strand
TTGTCGGGTCGGAAGCCAGCGGCACTGGCGCCAGCGTCGTGTCGGCAGTGCCCGGTTGGGTTGTCGCCGAAAACGGACTGGGGCCCGTAAGGGGAGATGACACGATCGCCCCCGGCGTTGATGGAAGGCCCATCGCGGTGCTGCCTATGGTGGAGACCTGCGCCAGGCTGGCGCTGCAGCCTGCCAGCAGGATGGCCGTTGTGAGTAGCAAGCGTCGCATCGCCATTCCTCCCTCCGCGCCGCCCTAGCCGGTGCGCATCTTATTGCGGACCGCGACCTTGCTGCCTTCCGCCAGGTTCACCATCGGATTGAGGATGACCTGATCGCCCGGCTTGACGCCGTCGTGCACTTCGACTTCGGTGCCGAAGTCACGCGCGACCACGATCTTCTGCAGATGGACGGTGCCGTTCTCGACGACCGCGACATGCTGGCCGTTCTCATCGAATACAACCGCATCGGCCGGTATGATCATCGATGGTGTCTTGCGCGGGATATACAGCTCGACGGTGCAATAGATTCCGGGACTGAGTGCGCCGTCCGAATTGGGAACGTCGACTTCAGTCAACAGTGTGCGGCTGCCTGGCTGCAGCGCGCTTGCAATTCTCGTCACTTTGCCGGGAAAACTGCGGTTCGGAATTTCCGGGACATGCACCACGGCATCGACCCCGGGAGCTACGCCGAACGCCGCGTCCTGCGGGACATATAGCTGGGTTCGGATCACGTCAGGGTGCATCAGCGTATACATGAAGGTCGATTGGGACTGCACCAGGCTGCCGTTATCGACGTTGCGCTGTGTGATTACGCCGTCAAACGGCGCCACGACGTGCTGGTAAGCCTTCTCCTGCTCGAGTATTCGAATCTGAGCTTCCTGCGCGGCGATATTCGATTGGGCCACGCCAACCGCGGCTTGCTGCGCCGCCAGCGTCAGGCGATCATTGTCGCCCTGCTGAAGCGTGAGCCATCCCTGCTTGACCAGTTTGCTGTCGCGCCCATTGGTGACATCGGCGAGATCACGGCTTGCCTGCGTTTGCTGCAAGGTCGCCTGGTTCTGCGCCAGCGTCGCCTTGGCCTGCGCAATCTGGTGGTCAAGCTCCGGGGCGGTAATGTCCGCCAGCAGGGCTCCCGCCTTGACCCGATCGCCGATGTCGACATAGCGCTTTTCGATGTAGCCGCTGGTGCGCGCGAAGATATTCGCCGCCTCAAAGGCCGTCGTGGTCGCCGGCAAACTGACGGTGATCTTGCTGCCGCTGTCGCGCACCGCGGCCACGCGAACGTTCGGAACAAAAGTCCGGATCTGTTGCGCGGTGGCCGCGGCGTTGAGCTCGGCCTGGTAGTGGCGCCAGCCTCCAATTCCTAGGCCACCTACTAGTAACAGCAGCACGCTTGCGCCGAGCAGCGCGCCGCCATAACGCGGCTTGCTAGCCACATTGGATGGTAGTTCAACAACGCGATCGGTTTCTGGATCACGCCGGTCCTGAACGCCATCAAGCTTTGGCCGCACACGAATCTCGGTCATTCTGGTACTTCCTCGAATACGCCATGGTGAGGCTTTCCGTCGTTGCCTTTACGCAGCATGGCGAACAGGTAAGGCACGATCAGCAATGTTGTCGGCGTCGCGAACAGCAGGCCGCCGATGACGGCGCGGGCCAGCGCGGCATTCTGTTCCTCGCCGGCGCCGCCGATCGCCATCGGGATCATGCCGACGATCATCGCGGCGGCCGTCATGAGCACGGGACGGATTCGAGTGTGGCCGGCACTCAGCGCGGCCTCAAAGGCGGAGTGCCCTTTCAGCTGCTGCTCGCGCGCGAAGGTCACGAGTAGGATCGAGTTCGCGGATGCAACACCGACCGACATGATCGCTCCCATCAGCGACGGCACGCTCAGCGTGGTGCCGGTGATGAACAGCATCGTGACAATGCCGCAGAGCGTCGCCGGCAGCGCCAGGATCACGACGAACGGATCGCCAAAGTTTTGGTAGTTCACCACCATCAGCAGATAGACCAGGACCGCGGCGAATAGCAGCCCGATGCCGAGATCGCGGAAAGAATCGTTCATGCTTTGGATCTGGCCGACGACCTCAATGGTATTGCCGGGCTTCAACTCCCTCTGGAGCTCCGCCGTGACTTTATGGATGTCCGCCGCGACACTGCCGAGATCGCGGCCCTGCACGCTCGCATAGACGTCAAAAACCGGCTGGATGTTGGTCTGGTTGGAATTGGTTGGCACCTTGTCCCGCTTGAGCGTCGCGACATTGCTGAGCATGCCCGGCACCGGCTGACCGCCCCTCGCCAGCGAGCTGGAAACCGGCGTGTTCATAAGCGCATTCATCGAGTTGACCCGATATTCCGGGGTTTGCACCGCAAAATAATACGGAATCCCGGAAGTCAGATCGGTCCAGAAGTTGGGCGACACCTGCTCAGATGAGCTGAGACTGACATTGAGGTTGGTGGCCACCGTGCTCGCATTGAGGCCAAGTTGCGCAGCCCGGGCCCGATCGATGTCGGCCATGAAGGCGGGAGCATCGACTTCCTGCTGAAGATGCGTATCGACGATCCCCGGAATGTCGGCAAGGCGCTGACGGAGCTCCTTTGCAACCGAAAGATTGTTCAGGCCACGGCCCACCGTCCGGACATCGATCTGCGCCGGCAGTCCGAAGTTCAGAATCTGCGTTACGATATCGGCCGCCTGGAAATAGAATATGTCCTCGGGGAATGCGGCCGGCAGCACCTGACGCAATTTCTTGACGTAGTCAGCGGTCGGCTTGTGGCCCTCCTTGAGCGCCACCTGGATGACGCCATCGTTGACTCCGATCGTCGAGCCGTCAGCGAATGCCCAGTTATAAACTCGCGCCGGCAGTCCGATATTGTCGATGATAAGCCCGCGGTCTTTCTCCGGAATGACTTCGCGAATCTTGTCCTCGACCGCCTGGAATACCCCCTCCGTGGTTTCGATGCGGGTGGCGGGGGGAGCGCGAACGTGAAGCTGGATCTGGCCAGCGTCGATCAGCGGGAAAAAGTCCCGGCCGACGAACACCGCCATCACCGCGCCGAGGCCGACGACCAGGACGGCGACTATCGGCACGATGAAACGCCGGCGA
>DATMNH010000177.1:0-4433 GCA_035568975.1 Casimicrobiaceae bacterium | reverse complement strand
ACCAGCCATCGAGCACGTCCTGCAGATAGACGATGTTCGGCCGCCCAAAAGCGTCGGTCTTGGCGTTCATGCCGTGGTCCGCCGTAACGACGATCGCTGCACCGCTCGCATCCAGCTCTCCGAGATAGCGGTCCATCATGGCGTAGAAGTCGTTGGCGTGCCGCGTGCCGGGCGCGGACTTGTGCTGCACATAGTCGGTGGTCGACAGGTACATGATGTCCGGGCGTTCGCGCTCCACGAGCTTGATCCCCGCGGCGAAGACGAATTCCGACAGAGCCGCGCTGTACACCGATGGCACGGGCATGCCCACCAGCGACACGACGTCGTCGATGCCATTGATGGCGAGTGTGGCCTCATGCGCCTTTTCCGCGGAAAAGCAGATGCCGGCGAGCTCGTGGCCCAGCAAGGAGCGCAGCTTGTCCTTGGCCGTTACCACTGCTACCTTGGCGCCGGCGGCGGCGAACGCCGCCAGGATCGTCCCGGCACGCAGATACTTGGCGTCGTTCATCATCACTTCCGCGCCGGCTTCTGCGTCCCAGAAATAATTTCCGCAGATTCCGTGGACGGAGGGTGGCGTGCCGGTGACGATGGAAAGATTGTTGGGATTGGTGAACGAGGGCACGACGCAGTCGGCGGTGAGGCAGGTGCCGCGCCCGTTCAAGCCACCAAGGAACGGCGCGGCGCCGGCTTCGATCGCCTGGCTGATGTAGTCGGGCTCACAGCCGTCGACGCAGACCACCACGACCGGGCGTTGCGGCCAGCGGTATTTGCGGCCGTTGACGATGAGGGGCGGGCTTTCCATGCCTTAGCGGCTTCTACGGCCGTGTGGCGGCGCGATGACCGCGAGGTGGCGTCGTCGCGCCGCGGCAGCGGTGCGGCTGCGGTGCATGCGTTCCCTGCTGCCCATCACATGCTCGTGCAGTGCCTTGCCCGCCGCCGCGGCGTTGCCGGCGGCGATCTTGTCCACGATGTCGCGATGCTCGCGCGTCGATATCGGAAGCATGCCCTCCTGGGCGAGCGTCTGGCGCCGAAAGAGATTGAGCTCGTTGACCAGCCGTCGGTAGGTCGCGAGCAGCTTCCGGTTTCCGGCAAAGCTGACCAGCCGCTCGTGAAAGTCCAGGTTCAGCGGGTAGTAGGCATCGACATCGTCTTCCTCCGCGGCGCGATCCATGCGCTCGACGATCGATCGCAATGCCTTTAGTTGGTCCGCGGTCGCGGTCCGGGCGAGGCGCCGTCCGACCCATTCGTCGAGAGCGGCGCGCACCTCGTAGATTTCGTCGGCCTCCTCGATGCTGATCTGGCGCACGAACACGCCGCGATTCTTTTCCAGCCGCACCAGCCCCGACTCCTCGAGCGCGCGAAACGCCTCGCGCACGGGACCCCGCGAGACGCCGAGGAGCTCGGCGACCGCGGCTTCGTTCAGCTTGGCACCGGCGGCAAGGTCGCCCGCCAGTATCATGCGCTCCAGCTCCTTCTGCACCAGCATCGGCAGCGAGCTCGACTGCACCAGCGCAATCGTCGCTGCGACAGGCCGGGACGACACCGTCCGATTCAATGCGCTCTTGGACATGCTTGCGATTAGACCCTCTGGGAGTGTAGATTGTCAACAATCTGCAAAGAACTGGTCCGGACGACCCGCGCCATTGTTCATCGCCTTGTCATGGCGAGCGTTGCAAGATCGATCGCGAGCGCCCTGTTCGCTATCGTGAAAGGCATACTAAAGTTGCGCAAGCATCGGTCCTCTTGCGCAAGTTGCCTGCCATTGCAGGCCGGCGTAGGATTTTCAGGCGGTATCAACCTTAGGGAGAGAAGCATGCATTTGGTCACAGGCAAGGGGTGGGGATGGCATTTCGCAACGGCATTCGCCGCGGCAGCGATGTTGTGGGCAGTATCGGCGTCGGCGCAAAAGACTGAGCTCTTGGTGTACACCGCGCTCGAAACAGACCAGATCAAGGCGTATGAAGACGCGTTTACCAAGGCTTACCCCGATGTCGCGATCAAATGGGTGCGCGATTCGACGGGTGTCATCACGGCCAAGCTGCTTGCCGAGAAAGCCAATCCGCAGGCTGACATGGTGGTGGGCACTTCGGCGTCGAGCATGGCGGTGTTCGCCAACGAAGGCATGCTCCAGGGCTACGCGCCCAAGGGTCTGGACAAAATCGTGCCGGCGTATCGCGACCCGAAGAATCCGCCGGAATGGGTCGGTATGGACGTCTACGGCGCCGCGGTCTGCTTCAACACCGTCGAGGCGGCAAAGCTCAATCTGCCGAAGCCGGAATCCTGGAAAGACCTGACCAAGCCGGTGTACAAGGGACGCATCGTCATGCCCAACCCGGCATCGTCGGGCACCGGCTTCCTGGACGTGGCTGGCTGGCTGCAGATGTGGGGCGATGCTGACGGCTACAAGTTCATGGACGCGTTGCACGAAAACGTCGCGCATTACACCCATTCCGGTTCCAAGCCGTGCCGCGAGGCAGGTGCGGGCGAGTTCCCGATCGGCATTTCGTTCGAGTATCGCGCCGTCACGACCAAGAAATCCGGCGCGCCGATCGACATCATCTTTCCGTCGGAAGGCCTGGGCTGGGATCTCGAAGCCTCCGGTATCCTGAAGACGAGCAAGAAGGTCGAAGCCGCGCGCAAATTGATGGATTGGCTGGCAACGCCCGCGGCGATGGAATTGTTCTCCAAGAATTTCGCGGTGGTGGCCATTCCCGGCATCGCCAAGCCGCTGGAATATGTTCCCGCCGACTATGAAAAGCGGCTGGTGAAAAACGATTTCGCGTGGGAGGCCAAGAATCGCGACAAGATTCTCGCCGAATGGACCAAGCGTTACGACGGCAAGTCGGAGCCGAAATAAGGCAGCAGAAAAGCGCGCGCCCCGACCGGGGCGCGTTTTTTTTTCCGGTCACCGAAACACTCGAGCCGAAATGAGCCGATAGCCCGCAATGTCCGCCGCCCCGATCGCCCCGCCGACCCGCGAGCCGTTCCTGAAGCTCGAAGGCATCCGCAAGACCTTTGGCCGCTTTACGGCGCTGGAAACCATCGCGCTGGCGGTCGAGCGTGGCGAGCTGGTTACCTTTCTCGGGCCCTCGGGTTGCGGCAAGACGACCTTGCTGCGCATCATCGCCGGTCTGGAGACGCAGGACACCGGGAGCATCATCCAGGGCGGCCGCGATATTTCGCGCCTTCCTGCCATGAAGCGCGACTACGGCATCGTGTTTCAGTCGTACGCGCTGTTTCCCAATCTCAGCATTTTCGATAACGTTGCCTACGGACTGGTCAACCGGCGCAAAGGGCGCGACGAGATCCATCGCCGTGTCGGCGAATTGCTGAAGCTTGTCGGGTTGCCGGACTCCGGTGCGAAATATCCCGGGCAACTCTCCGGCGGCCAGCAGCAAAGGATCGCGCTCGCGCGCGCTCTGGCAACATCGCCGGGGCTGCTTCTGCTGGACGAGCCGCTGTCCGCGCTCGACGCGATCGAACGCCTGCGGCTGCGCGGCGAGATTCGGGCGTTGCAGCAGCGCCTTGGCGTGACGACGATCATGGTCACCCACGACCAGGAGGAAGCGTTGTCGATGGCAGACCGGGTGGTGGTGATGAACCAGGGCGTGATCGAACAGATCGGTACGCCGCAGGAAATCTATCGCGAGCCGGCGAGCGCGTTCGTGGCCGATTTCGTCGGCAAGGTCAACGTGATCAGCGCCATCGCCGAAGGCGATAACTGCTTTCGCGTCGGCGCTTTGGTGCTCAATGGCGCGACAGGTGCCGATGCGGTCGCGCCGGGCACCAAGGTCAGGCTGTATCTCCGCCCCGAGGATATCGTGGTTGCCGGTGTCGCCGCGGGAAACGCCAACGCCGCGCAGGGCAAGGTGACCAAGGTCGAGTTCCTGGGCGCGTTTTGCCATGTGACCGTCGCCATCGCCGATGCCGGCGAGCAGCTGCTGCTGATCAACGTGTCGCGTCACAGCATCGATCAGATGAATCTCGCCGAGGGCTCGGCCTTGCGGATCGGCCTTCCCGCGGACTGCATGCGATTGCTGGCCTGACGTCCGCGCGACGATGAGCACCGCTACCTCCAGTCCTTTCGCGCTTGCTGGCGCGCCGAAGGTCAAACCGATCGCGCATTGGCAGGACCGTCTGGCGCAGGGTTTGCTGATCGGCGTCTGCGCATTTCTGGTCGTTTTCCTGCTCGCGCCCTTGTTCATGATCCTGGTCAAGAGCGTGGAAGACAAGAGCGGTGCTTTCGTCGGTTTGCGGCTGTTCCAGGAATATTTTCAGACGCCCGCGCTGCGGCTTTCGATCCTGCACACGATTTCGGTCGCGTTAGCGGTCACCGGCATCACCATTCCGCTGGCGTTTACCTTCGCCTACGCGTTGACGCGAAGCTGCATGCCCTTGAAGGGGACGTTCCGGGTGATCGCGCTGACGCCGAT
>DATMNH010000176.1:0-3382 GCA_035568975.1 Casimicrobiaceae bacterium | reverse complement strand
CAACTGCGCCTTTTGCGCAAACGCGAGACCACGCTCCGCCTCGCGCTGAACCTCGCTGAGTGGATCGCCCGATGCCAAAAGATTCTCGATCAGATACAAGCCGCGGTACCACCCCACAAACATGAGGTCGCCGATCTTGTTCGCGACTTCGAATCCACGATCCAGGAGATCGCGTCCAGCTTTGACGTGCTGCGTATACGGGATGAGGAAGTGTGCAAACAACAGGTAAGTACGGGCTTGGAAACGCTTCAACCCCCATCGTTCCACCAGATCATACCCGACTTTACCGAAGCGAGATCCGGACTTGTAATCCCCAAATCGGTCGCCCGCGATGAAGCCAAGCCTCACATAGACGTCGCATGAAGCGTCGCTGTTGCCACGCTCAAGGCTGAGATTCGCCGCCCAGCATACGGCGAGCGCGTGGAAGTTCGCTTCCATAAGCGTGAATGCAGCCGGCGCAATCTTCGTCAAAACATCCATTGTGGCGAGGGATGCTGGATCAGTCATCAAAGGCAGCTCAAGTATGTCCTCGATCGAGCGCGTGCCGAGTTGCAACCAGATTCGATCGTATTCACGTCTAACATCGTCGTCTGTTGGGTGTGGCGACCATTCGATTCCCAAATGTCGGAGGTAATCGAGCCCGACAGCGATAGCGTCGCTGCTCTGAGCCACTGTGGTGTAAAGATCGATGTGCAGACACGCGACCGAAGCGCGTTCCACAGTATTTGCGGCGCGACTTGAAAGGCCTTTCAATCTCTCGTCCGCGGCGGCCATCGCACCGGTGAGAAACTCGCATTCGGCCCGGAGGAGCTCCAGCTCGAAGGTCAGCTCATGGCGGCGCTCCCAGGAGTCTTCCGGTAGCAGCGTCGCGCCGGTGACCAGATATTTCAGCGCTGAGGTATAAGCAGTAGAAGCCTTGGCGCGTTTCCCGGCGCGCAGGTTAAGCTCCGCCAGGTGCTCGCGCTCCTCTCGCGAGGTGATCAGGGTGACGCCGCGGTCGAGCTGATTGACGACGTCGAAGATTGCCTCTTCCTGCTCCTCAGGAGGAATATGCGCAGCGAGCCGCCTGCCTATTCGAAGATGCGCTTCGGTGCGCAGCTCTTCAGAGATCAGAGAATAGGCGGCTTCCTGCACGCGATCGTGGGCGAACCGGTAGGCGCCCGCCAGACGCTCGACGAGTTCCTGATGAACGGCCGGCCGGAGAGCTGCGTGGACCTGATCCTCCGACCCCCCAAGGGCAATTGAAAGCTTGATGACCTCCGCACTGTTTCCGAGGCAGGCTAGCAGCTGCAACGCATTCTGCGTGTCAGGCGGCAGGCGGGCGAGCCTTCCGACCATGAAATCCACAACGTTATCGGTATAAGCTTTTGCACGAATGCGGTCGAGATCCCATGACCAGCACATGGCATCATGGTCGAACATGAGCATTCCTTCTTCGGCGAGCGAAGAGATGAACTGAATGGCAAAGAAAGGATTTCCGCCCGTCTTTTCCTGCACCAGTTGCGCGAGCGACGCGCCGCGATCCAGCTCGCAGCGAAGGGTTTCGGCGATGAGTTGCCCTAATTCTTCCCGGGAGAGCGGCGTCAGAGTGACCTCTGCCACCTTTCCGCCGGCGACCTCAATGGCCTGCAGCTGCTGCCTCAGCGGATGAGCAGCATCGACCTCGTTCTCGCGATAGGCACCGATTAGCATGAGGTACTGAAGATCCGACCCGGTGAGCAGATCCTTGAGCAGATCGAGCGTCGCCGTATCCAGCCATTGCAAATCGTCTAGGAACAGCGCCAGGGGTTGCTCTGGCCGCGCGAAAACCTTGATGAAGCGCCGGAACACCAGCTGGAAACGCCGTTGCGAGTCCTGAGGCGGAAGCTCGGGGACCGGAGGCTGGTCACCGATGATGAGCTTAAGCTCGGGGACAAGGTCGACCATCAACCGGCCGTTCGGGCCCAGCGCCTCCATAAGGAGGCGACGCCAAGCGCTCAGCTCGATGTCGCTCGTGCCGAGAAGAGGCCGAACGAGACTTTGAAATGCCTGTGCGAGCGTCGAATAAGGGATGTCGCGCTTGTACTGGTCGAACTTGCCCGAAGCGAAAAGCCCACGAGGCGGAACGAGCAGCTTATGAAGTTCATTGACGACCGACGACTTGCCGATGCCGGAATATCCCGAGACAAGCACGAGCTCTGGTGCTCCGCTCTTCACGATGCGATCGAAGGAGGCGAGCAACGTCTCGACCTCGCGCGCCCGTCCGTAAAGCTTCTCTGGAATCAACAGCCGGTCAGGTACGTCGTTTCGTCCGAGAGGGAAGTTTTCGATGCGCCCCTGATGGTCCCAATCCGCAAGACAGCGGCGCAGGTCGCCCTCGACGCCGACGGCGGTCTGATAGCGCTCTTCGGGAGTTTTGGCGAGTAGCTTCATGATGATTGCCGATAGCGGCGCCGGGACGTTCTCCGACCGCTCGCTTGGTGACACCGGCTGCCGCGCGATATGGCAGTGGACCCATTCCATTGGGTCGGACGCGCTGAAGGGCAGTGCGCCCGTGAGCATCTGGTATAGGCTGACGCCGAGCGCGTAGAGATCGCTTCGGGAATCGACCGAGCGGTTCATCCGTCCGGTCTGTTCGGGCGCCATATAGGCGAGCGTCCCTGCGATGAACTCAGGCGGCGCGGGCGCCTGCCGCTCCCGCGGAAGGCGCGACGCTATGCCGAATCCAGTAAGCTTGACCGCGCCGGTCGTGTGGTTCACCAGGATATTGGCGGGCTTAATGTCCTTGTGGATGAGGCCGTGCCGGTGGAGCTTGCCCAGCGCTGCCGCGATGGTGATCGCAAGATGCAAGAAGTGTCCCACCTGAAAGGGTGCGCCGAGCAGCCGCTCGAGGGGCTCGCCATCATGGTCTTCGAGCACCAGCATGGTCCGCCCGCGCTCGCGCACGAGCCCCAGCGGTCGCACCGCCCAGGCCCCATCCAGCTCGTCCCTCAATCCGTACTCGTGAGCAAAACGGTCGAGGGTCGCTGGCGTTGCGGGCTCGGCCGGAACAACAACCAGCACGGCGCTGTGGTTACGATCAGCACTGGCGCGCAATCCTCTGCAGAAGATGCGTTCGCCATCCTCCCAGACGACCTGAAGAATTTCAAACTCATCAGAACTGAACCGTGAGGGCTGGTTCATCTGCCGCACTCCACTGTCCCGTCATCGTTCGTTAACTTCAAAACCGCGCACAGCAAGCCGTAACAGTCTACCCTAAGCTTGGGTATGGCACATAGCGGCAGCCACGACGCCGAAGATTTTTAACCAGAAATCCAACAGGCGGCGGTACACCGGGCTACTGGTGACGAAATGCATCCCCTCAAGGACACAAAGCCACGCAGCCAACCCGATCGTGAAGGAC
>DATMNH010000175.1:0-7778 GCA_035568975.1 Casimicrobiaceae bacterium | reverse complement strand
GCGCCTCGTCCGACGCCAGAAAGACGTAGGAAGGGACAATGTCGTCAACCTCGCCAATACGGCCCTTCGGGATGGACCGGCGAATGTTGCCCATCAGTTCTTCGGAAATGTCAGCGATGAGCGGCGTCCGAGTAGCGCCGGGCCCCACGCAATTGGCATTGACGTTGCGCGCACCGATCTCGAGGGCAAGACAGCGCGTGAAGGCGACGATAGCCGCCTTTGCCGCTACGTAGTGCGAAAGTCCGGGCGATGCCTTGTAAGCGAGCTGCGATGCCGTGTTGATGATCTTGCCGCTGTTCTGCCGGTACATCATCGGCAGTACCAGGCGAGTCACCAGAAAGACGCTGCGGAGGTGGATCGCTATCATGCGGTCCCATTCCTCGATCGACATGTCTTCGACATTGTTGGTGCCAGCGATCCCCGCATTGTTGACAAGGATGTCGATACCGCCAAGCGTTTCCACGGCGCCCTCGACCAGCCGCGAGACCTCCTCGGGCTCGCTGACGTCAGCCTGAATCGCCTTGCTGCGCCGTCCCTGCCCGCGCACCATCTCGGCGATTTTCTCAGCCGCATCCTTCTGTTTCGGACCCGGAAAATTGATGATGACATCGGCGCCCTCCTTGGCGAAGGCCAGCGCCACGCCGGCGCCGATACCCGAGCTGCTCCCAGTGACGACGGCGCGCTTCTTCTCCAGTTTCCCCATTTCCGTCCTCCATGTCTGAACTTGAAGTGCCTTAGCCGGCTCCGACACTCAGAAGCTTCTTCGAATCCGCCTGGAACCTGGCAAAATGATCGACTGTTTGGTCGATGGCAGCGACTTTGTCGTGATGGTAGCAGCGGACATAGTGCTTTGCTTCGACGGCGATCGCCTGCGGCGACGTAAGGTGGCAGTGAGCGTCGGCAAGCGGACAGCGCCCCGCCAGCGAGCAACCGGTCGGCAGGTCGATGGGGCTCGGGATCTCGCCCTCGAGCGTGATGGTGCTGGCACGTTTGAGTGCCGGGTCCGGCAGCAGCACTGAGGCGAGCAGCCCCGCTGAGTAAGGATGCAGCGGTCTGGCGAACAGCTGCTCGGATTCTGCTTCCTCGACGATCTTGCCCAGATAGAGCACCGCAACGCGATGGCTGAGAAATCGGACGGTGCTCAGATCGTGCGAGATGAACAGATACGCCGTGCCAAGTTCGCGCTGCAGTCGGATCAGGAGGTCGACGATCTCGGCGCGTGCGGTTGGATCAAGCGCCGAAGTCGGCTCATCCAGTATGATGAGCTGAGGTCGCGTAACGATGGCGCGGCCAATACCGACACGCTGTTGTTGGCCGGCGCTCAACTCCGTCGGAAATTGGTCGAGCATGCGTTCGGTCAAGCCAAGCCGCATGACGACGTCGCGCGCCCGCGCGTCCCGCTCTGCTCGCGATAGCCCAAGATAGCGCAGGGGCTCGCTCAGCGTCTCCCCGACCCGGATACGCGGATCCAGCGACTCTGCCGGCTCCTGGAACACGAGCTGGATGCGGCCTCGTATATCCTTGGATCGAATGTTGCGGCCGCGTCCCATCGGCTTGCCGTCGAACCAGATGTCACCCGCGGTCGCCTCGATCAGACCAACGACAGCGCGGCCAACCGTGGTTTTGCCTGACCCGGATTCGCCGACGAGAGCCAGCGTTTCGCCGCGCTCGATCGTGAAATCGACGCCATTGACCGCCTGCACGACTTTACGCGAACCGATGATCGGAAACAGCTTCACCAGGTTCTGCACTTCGAGAAGCGGGCTCATGCGGCAGTCATCTCGACCGGGAAGTGGCAGCGCACTTGATGGCCGCCGCCAAGCTGGCGAAGGACTGGCGCCTCATCAACGCAGCGCTTCTGCCGGCGCACGCACCGTGGCGCGAACGTGCAGCCGCCAGCGGGAACCTTCTCGCCCGCGCCCGGAAGGCGGGTCCAGCGCGCGCGCAATTCCGGGCTGTGCGAGAAGGCGGCGAGCAGCATGATGCTGTAGGGGTGCGCTGGACGTGCGAAGAAGGCCGACTTTTCGGCCAATTCGACGATTTCGCCGGCATAGATGATCGCTATGCGCGAGCAGAAGTGCGCCGTGATCGCGATATCGCGGGTGATGAACAGGGCCGACGCGCCCTTCTCCGCCACCAACCGCTGCAGCAGGTCGAGCACCTGCGCCTGAACGGTAACGTCGAGACCACTCGTGGCATCGTCCGAAATTACGAGCTTGGGCGAGCAAATCAGCGCAATAGCGATCGCTACGCGCTGTGCCATGCCGCCGCTGAGTTCATGCGGATAGGCACCGAAGCGTCGCTCAGGATCAGGAATGCGGACGGCCCGCAGCATGTCAAGTGCTAGGCGATCGCTCTCGCTCCGGCCTACCCGCAAATGGTAGTACGCGATATTCGCAATCTGTCGGCCGACCGGTATGACCGGATTGAGTTCGGCGCGCGGATTGGCGATCACCATGGCAAGTTCGCGCCCCAGCACTGCGCGGCGCGCGTCGTCGTCCAGGGCGCTCAGGTCGCGGCCGAGGAAGAGCACTTGTCCACGCTCGATCACGCCGGGCGGCGGCACGAGTCCCATCACCGCGCGGGCAAGCGTCGTCTTCCCCGCGCCGGACTCGCCGACGAGGCCGATGAATTCACCTGGATCGATGCGCAGGTTGATCCCTTTGAGCGCGCGTACGGACTCCTGGCGGTAGGCCGGGAATGTCACCCACAGGTCCGAGACGGCAAGGATCGGCTCCATCTATCCACCGTGCCGTCAACCCCGCGTCCGCGGATCGAGAGCGTAGTAGATCAAGTCGACGACCAGATAAATGACCAACGACAGTACTGCCGAGAAGACCACAAAACCCAGGACCGGATTGACATCGGCATTGAGCACGCCCTGCACCGCATACTGGCCGGCGCCGCCCCAGGAGAACACTATCTCCACCAGCACCGCGCCGCCGATCAGGAAGCCGAAGAGAACGCTGATGATCGTCACGATCGCCGGGAGCGCAGCCCGCACCGCTTGACGAAGCACAACGCGCCGCGGCAAGCCGCAGATCTCGGCATATTGGACAAATTCAGAAGACAGAGCGCGGGTTACCATGGTTTGCGTCATCTTCAGAATCGGTCCGGCGTTGATGATGCCCAGCGTGAGCACCGGCAGCACCAGATGTCCGAATGACGAAGAGAGCGCGTCGATGTTGCCGGTGAGGAGGCTGTCAACAACAAGACTGCCGGTAATCGTCCTTGGCGGCACCACTGCCAGATCGATGCGTCCGAGGGGTGCCGCGATCCATCCCAGCTGCGTGTAGAAAATGTAGATGAGCACCAGCGCCAACCAGAAGTCCGGCATGGCCCCGGCAAGCAGGCCGTAGTAGTCGGCAAACTTGCGTACGGGCCCGGATTGAAGGCGCGATGCCGCGACGCCCAGCGGAAATCCGATTGCGATCGCCAACAGCAGCCCGAACGTGACCAGCTCCAAAGTTGCGGGGAAGCGCTGAAGCAGATCTTCGGTGACGGGTCTCGTCGTCTGCCAGGACGTGCCGAGGTTGCCGTGGAGGACATCGCCGATATAGTACGCGAATTGCTGCCACAACGGCTTGCTCAGGCCCATCTTGTCGCGCAGCGCCGCGAGACTTTGCTGGCTCGCCGTCGGGCCGAGCATCATCACGGCCGGGTCTCCCGGGATCAGCTTCACCATGAAAAAACTGACCAGGATGATCCCGAACAGCTGCGGGATCACGTAGGGCATGCGCTTGGCGATGTATCGCAGCATGTTCAGCTCAGCGAACCGGAGAGCACCCTGCGGCGCGCCGGATCCGCCAGTATCTCGATGCTTGCGCCGACAAGCGCAAAGCCGAGTACGGTGATCGAGAGCGCAATGCCGGGGAAGACCGACGGCCACCACTGCCCGGTGACGATGTTCTGAAACCCCATGGCGATCATGCTGCCCCATTCCGGCGTCGGCGCCACGACGCCCGCGCCGACGAAGCTCAGTCCCGCAGTCAGCAGCACCGACCAGCCGATATTGACGGAAAGCTGCGCCACCAATGGCGCGATGGCATTGGGAATGACGTGGCGCCGCAGGATAGCGACATCCGAAGCACCGGCTACATACGCCGCCTCGACGTAGCGCAGCTTGCTGATCGAGAGCACCTGAACGCGCATCAGCCGCAGGTAAATCGGCGCATTCACGAATGCGATCGCCAAAATAATGCTTTTCACGCTTTGCCCGAACACGGCCACAAGCGCAATTGCGAATACGAACACCGGAAACGCCTGGAGCACGTCGGCCGACCGCATCACGACCGTACTCAAGGCACGACGCCACGCACGCTGGCCCTCGTAATAGCCGACCAACGCACCGATGGCGCCGCCAATTGTGGCGGAGAGCAAGGTACCGACGATGGCGATGGCAAGATCGACGCGCGGCGCGAACAGGACGCGGCTGAAGATGTCCATGCCGGTTCCGTCGGTGCCCAATACATGGCTACCGCCCGGCGGCAGGAGGTATACGCTCGGATCGGCATGCATCGGCCCGAATGGCGCCAGCCAGGGGGCGAGCAGCGCGATCGCAACGACGGTCGTCACGATCGCGTAGCCGACGGCAAAGCTCGGTCGTAATCGCAGGAAGGCGAAAAAAAAACGCAGCCGCGGGAACCGTCCCACGCCACTCGTGACCGCTTCCGGACCCGCCGGGATGGCAGCCCCGGATATCGTTGAATTGCTCATGCCTCCCGGCTGAAATCCTGGAACCGGATGTTGTTCGAGGTGTAGTAGGTAAAGCCCTTGAGATTGGCGCGCCGCGCGAAATGGTAGCCCGGGAAGGCGATGAAGACCCAAGGCGCCTCGGCCATGACCGTCCCCTGTGCCGTGGTCATCATCTCGAGGCGCTTTGCCTGATCGTTGGTCCGCGCAGTGTCGCGGATCAGCGCGTCGACGTCGTCGTTCTTGTAGTTGCTGTAATTGACGAAGGATTTGGAGTTGAAGTAGAGCGTCATGGAATACCCGACATCCGGGCACCAGGGACTGTCCACGTAGAATATTATCGGCTGCTTGCGTTCCGAGACCGCGTTGTAGAAGGTGGCCGGCGGGATTTTTCTCAGTTCGAGCTCCACCCCGATGTCGCGTAGCGCGGTCTGATACAGGATCGCGATCGGCTCCTGCACAGGGTCGCCGGCGTTATACGCGAGGCTCGTCTTGAAACCCGACGACATGCCGGCTTCCTTGAGCAGGGCCTTGGCCATCTCGGGATCGTACTTGTATTTCCAGAACTGATTGGTGAAGCCCGGATAAATATTGGGCATGCAGCCGTTGAGCGGCGATGCGATGCCTTGGAAGACCGTCTTCAACACCTGCTCCTGCGGGAAGGCGAAGTTCATCGCCTGGCGGACCTTCGCGTTGCCGAACGGCTCAATCTGGGCGTTGAGCTCAAGCCAGATCATGAAGGAGGCGTCGACGCTGTCGACCGCCACGCCCTTCTCGCCGCGCAACTTGATGATCTCCAGCGGCTGCAGGTATTGAGCGATATCGACTGCGCCGCCTTGCAGCAGAGAAGCCCGCGTGGCCGAAGTCGGCACCTCGCGAAAGACCACCGTGTCCATGGCAGGCTTGCCGCGATAGTAGTCGTCCCTCGCCTTGAAAACCGCTTGTTGTCCTCGCTGCAGCTGGTCCAGGCGGTAAGGACCGAAGCCTGCCGAGTTGTTCTCGAGGAACTTGCGCGCCCAGGGATCGTCCGAGTTCGATTCCTGTTTGCACTTCGTCGAATCGTAGATCGGATTGTAGAGGTTGGGCTGCAGCTTGGCGAGCAGCGGATTGGGGTTATCGAGATTGATCGAAACTGTGTACTTGCCTTCGACCTTGACTCCGTCTTTCTTCTCCAAGCCCAGCGTAGAAAGGAAGAACGCGCCGATCGCACCAAGCTCGAACTTGCGATCCCAGCTCCATTTCACGTCGTCTGCGGTAAGCTCATTGCCCCAGTTGCTCTTGATCCCCTGCCGCAACTGAAAGCGGATGAACTTGCCGGCCGGGTCAAGCTCGAACGACTCTGCCAGCTTGCCCTGGATCGCAAGGCCGGCGGGCAGGTCGGGGTGGTCCGCAGTATCCTCGCGAAACGCGCCAGACTGCTTCGGGTCGGGAATCTTCTTGAATTCGAGCAGGTTGTCATAGAGGACGGCGATCGCCTCAAAAGTCCCAAGGCTGACATCGAAGTTGCAGTCGAGGCTCTGCGGCGTTGCCGGCGCCGCGATCACTAGGGTCGAACTGGCTGCCGCGACCGCGTCCAAATTCCATCCAACAGGCAGCGTTGCGGCACCGGCCAGAGTAGCTCCACCCTTGAGCACGTCGCGGCGATGCAATGGGAAACCGAGCGTGCGGCGGCTAGACATGATTTTCTCCCTCCACCCGTACCGACATCCTGGGATGACCACACTCAAATGAAACCTGCAGCCTCGCTACACGCTACCACACGAGTGACGTGCCGCAACTGAATTCAGCGATCTGATCTGAGACATTGCTTTTCGTCGCCTCAGTTTGGCTGCGGAAAACCGAGCCAATCGGTCGATGCCGTCGGGTCGCGCTCACTGGGCCTTTTCCGTTCGGGCTGAGCTCCTAGGTTGAAATCCTGGTGCGCCACATCTCATCCATCGGATTCCGACCGTATGCACGACGGCCAGCTCTCATTGGCAGGATGTCTCGTTTGCTCGGGGCCCCAGGACCTGCGCCGAGATTTGGGCGCCATCAAACCTCGACTTAGGGAAATTGTTACCTGGCCTGCGGGCGAGCACGAATCGTTTCGGTTGCGATCCGGACCGTGGCAATGCTTGAATGCTCCGGACAGGCTGAGCTGGAGGAGCTACGTCGGAAGTAGACGCTCGGCCCGGCGACATCGAAATGGGGATGAGAGATGGAGAGCTGGCGCAATCGCAAGACGCTGATCCTGAGCCGCACGGACATGATGGGTCTGCTCACGCCGGCCGACTATGTCGCCTGCGTCGAACAGGCCTATCGCATGCACGGCGAAGGCCGCTTTTACATGGACCCGAAGGGTCACATCGTCCTCGACAAATATCCCGGCGAGTGGGAAACGATGCCGTCCTACATCGAGGAGCCGGAGGCCGCCGCGTGCAAATGGGTCTCGATCCGCGAGCGCAATCGAGAGAAGTACGATCTGCCGACTGTGTTCTCGATCCTGATCTACACGCATCCCGAGACCGGCTTCCCGCTCGCCATTTGCGATGGCAGCTATCATACGGTGATGCGCACCGGCGCGGCTGCCGCCGTCTCGGCGAAATGGATGGCGCGCAAGAATTCCAAGCGGCTCGCCATTGTCGGCGCCGGCCATATGGCCGAAGGCACTCTCGCGACCTGCAACGAGGTTTTCGCCTGGGACGAGGTGCGAATCTGGAGCCGCAGCCAGGCAACGCTTGACCATTTCCTCGCCAACCAGCAGCCCAAGTTCCCGAAGCAGAAGCTCAAGGCCTCCACCAAGCTGCCCGAGGTCTTGAGTGAGGCGGACGTGGTCGTCACGGTGACGCCGGCACGTGGCGCGATCGTCATGAACGAGTGGATAGCGCCGGGAACGCACCTCGCCGCCCTCGGCGCCGACAAGGGCGGCGACCAGGAGCTCGACCCCAAGATCCTGCAGCGGGCGCGCATCTTCGTCGACGATATCCGCCAATGCCGGACCGACGGAGAGATAAACGTCCCGTTGCGCGCCGGCCTGATCAAAGAGAGCGATATTGCCGGCGAGATCGGCGAGGTCGTCACTGGCCGCAAGGCTGGACGGACCTCGG
>DATMNH010000174.1:0-24668 GCA_035568975.1 Casimicrobiaceae bacterium | reverse complement strand
GGGCCATGCGCAGGAACTTGCGCCGCGGGTACGTGCCGAGATCGAGCGCGAGAGCGAGCGGTTGTTGCTGGTGAAGAAGCAAATGGACATGATCGAGGCCGCGCAACGTCACGCACTAGCCGCGGGCAGCGAACCGCAGGTGGCGCGGCTCGCGCAGCTACGCGGGATCGGGATGAGCAGCGGTTGGGTGTTGGCGAAGGAGATCTTCGGCTGGCGGTGCTTTCGCAACCGACGCGAGGTAGCGGGCTGTCTCGGGCTGACGCCCTCGCCCTACGAAAGTGGGGAGAGCGAAACCGAGCAGGGCATTTCGAAAGCCGGCAATCGACGGGTGCGTACTTTGCTGGTGGAGCTCGCTTGGAGTTGGCTGCGCTACCAGCCGCAGAGTGAATTGAGCCAGTGGTTTAACCGACGCTTCGCCGGTGGTGGCAAGCGCATGCGACGCATCGGCATTGTGGCGCTCGCTCGGCGTCTGGCCATTGCGCTGTGGCGCTACCTGGAGGACGGGTTGATCCCCGGTGGGGCGCAGCTCAAAGCCATCGGCGAGTAGACAGACCACGTTGTTGAACATAGCGGAGAACGATCATCGTGAGCATTGAAGGTCAACGCGCCCGAAACTGGCGCGGGTCGCCGATGAGCGACCGTCCGCATAGATGGGGCGCGTTGGTAACCGGGGTTTGGACCCAGCGCTTCGCGCGCATGTGGTATGTGGTGACCGGCCTGGTGCCGGCACGGATAGAAGTTAGACCGGGCAACGGGCTCGGTCGCTCTAGACACCCCGACCTTGAATCTCAAGATGCATTGACTCGCGTCAACGACAGCAAGCAGCTGCAACCGAATCATGGATAACGACGTAACGACGACGTAACGACGACGTAACGACAACCGCATCCGAAGGAGACACTTCACTGAACCACTGAACATCTGAATTCAAGGGGGCTTGACAAGCGCCCTCATAGAAGCGCCAGTTGACGAGCCCGGACTGAACGGCCGGTTTCGCGCTTGCACCCGTTCCGGCGTTGCACCCAATAACGGCTGAGTGTCGATCTCGGTCCTTGCATCGAAGGCGCATCAACTTGATCGGACATTGTCCGTCAGGTCGAATTCCGATTAGGACACTTTACGATAGTGGTCTCGTTGCTGGTACTGGCACCGATGGTCTATGCTTTCAGAGCGCTATCCGTGCAGACGGAGCGTTGGGCGGAGCAGCTCGCTGCCGCGAGCGCTACGGGCCTCGCCGCTCCTACCTGGCACCAACCTCTGGAGATCACGCATGACCAATCCGAAGCTCGAAGTCCTCACGCCGCAGAACTCGCAGATCATCTTTATTGATCATCAGCCGCAGATGGCGTTCGGCGTGCAGTCCATCGACCGCCAGACGCTGAAGAACAACGTCGTCGCCCTCGCCAAGGCGGCGAAGGTGTTCAAGATCCCGACCACCATCACCACGGTCGAGACACAGGGCTTCTCCGGCTATACCTACCCCGAGCTGCTGGATGTGTACCCCGACAAGCCTTCGCTCGAACGCACGTCGATGAACTCGTGGGACGACAAGAAGGTGCGCGATGCACTCAAGGCCAACGGGCGCAACAAGGTGGTGGTTTCGGGCCTGTGGACCGAGGTGTGCAACAACACCTTCGCGCTGTCGGCAATGCTCGAAGGCGGCTACGAGATCTACATGGTCGCCGACGCCTCCGGCGGCACATCAAAGGAAGCGCACGACTATTCGATGCAGCGCATGATCCAGGTCGGCGTTGTGCCGGTAACTTGGCAACAGGTGTTGCTCGAATGGCAGCGGGACTGGGCCCGCAGAGATACGTACGACGCGGTGATCGCCATCGTGCGCGAGCACTCGGGCGCCTACGGCATGGGCGTCGATTACGCGTACACGATGGTGCACAAGGCGCCGCAGCGCACCTCGAAGGTCCATGAGTCGTTGGCGCCGGTGAAGGCGTAATACGGTCCACGGTTGCCTGGACGTCACGAGCAGGCAACGCAACCCAAGATCAACTCCGAACCCGACGAGAACACATGACCAAACCAGAATCGAGCGCTGATCTGATCCTGCATCGGGGCCTCTTCACCACGCTCGCGCGCTCAAAGCCGACCGCTACCGCCGTCGCGATTCGCGACGGCCGATTCCTCGCTGTCGGTGCCGACAGCGAGGTGATGGCGTTGGCAGGTCCGAAAACCAAGATCGTCGACCTCAAGGGACGGCTCGCTCTGCCCGGCCTCATCGACAACCATCTCCACATCATTCGCGGCGGGCTCAACTTCAACATGGAGCTTCGCTGGGACGGCGTGCGCAGCCTCGCCGACGCCATGAGCATGCTGAAGCGCCAGGTCGCCGTCACACCGCCGCCGCAATGGGTGCGCGTGGTCGGCGGCTTCACCGAGCATCAGTTCGCTGAAAAGCGGCTGCCGACAATCGAGGAGCTCAACGCCGTAGCGCCCGAGACGCCGGTTTTCCTCCTGCATCTTTACGACCGCGCGATTCTCAACGCCGCAGCGTTGCGCGCCGTCGGCTACACCAAGGACACGCCGAATCCGCCCGGCAGCGAAATCGTGCACGGCCCGGATGGCACGCCGACTGGACTGCTGCTCGCCAAGCCGAGCGCCGGCATCCTCTACGCGACACTCGCCAAAGGTCCGAAGCTTCCGTTCGACTATCAGTTGAACTCGACGCGCCACTTCATGCGCGACCTCAATCGCCTCGGCGTCACCGGCGCGATCGACGCCGGTGGCGGCTTCCAGAACTATCCCGAGGACTACGCAGTGATCGAGAAGCTTGCCGCCGACGGCCAGCTCACCATCCGGCTCGCCTACAATCTCTTCACCCAGAAGCCAAAGGGAGAGAAGGAAGACTTTCTGCGCTGGACCGGATCATCGAAGTACCAGCAGGGCGATGACTATTTTCGTCACAACGGGGCGGGCGAGATGCTGGTGTTCTCGGCCGCCGACTTCGAGAATTTCCGCCAGCCACGCCCCGACATGCCGCCGGAGATGGAGCCCGAGCTCGAATCCGTTGTGCGCATCCTGGTGCAGAACCGCTGGCCATGGCGGATGCACGCTACTTATGACCAGACGATCAGTCGCGCGCTCGACGTGTTCGAGCGCGTGAACCAGGACATGCCGCTCGACGGGTTGCATTGGTTCTTCGACCACGCCGAAACGATCTCGGAGCAGTCGATCGATCGGATCGCGGCGCTGGGCGGCGGCATCGCCGTGCAGCACCGCATGGCCTATCAAGGCGAATACTTCGTTGAACGCTATGGTGCCGGTGCGGCCGAAGCCACACCGCCGTTCGCGCGCATCCTCGAGAAGGGCGTCAAGGTCTCCGCCGGCACCGATGCGACGCGTGTCGCGTCCTACAATCCTTGGGTATCGCTCGCCTGGCTCGTCACCGGGCGCACGGTCGGGGGCTTGCGCATCTATCCACAGCGCAACTGCCTCGACCGCGAGACGGCGCTGCGTTTCTGGACGGAGAACGTCACCTGGTTCTCCAACGAAGAGGGCAAGAAGGGACGGATCGAGGCCGGCCAGCTCGCCGACCTGATCGTTCCCGACCGCGATTATTTCGCGTGCGCGGAGAGCGACATTGCCGATACCGTCTCCGAGCTGACGATCGTCGGCGGCAGAATCGTTTACGCGGCCGGCATCTTCGCGAGCCTCGATGCATCGCCGCCGCCGCCGGCGATGCCGGATTGGTCGCCGGTGCGCCGCTTCGGGGGTTACGCCGCCTGGGGCGACCAAGGCCGCGGGGAGATGCACCGCCAGCAACTCGATGCGGCGCGCGGCTGCGCCAGCTGCTGCAGCGTCCACGGCCACGAGCACGGACGTGCCTGGGCCGGCACTGCGCCCGTCGACGACCTCAAGAGCTTCTGGGGCGCGCTTGGCTGCTCGTGCTTCGCGTTCTGAAACCGTCTGGGGGCGAACGGCAATGTGCTCAGCGGCATCGTCGCCTACGGCAAAATGCTCCACGCCTCGAAGTCGCCCAGGCGACGGCGAGCGACGCTGGGTTACATCTGTAGTCTGACGGAAACGCGGGAGTAACTAGTACGAAGCATCATTGGACGTGTCTGCACTCGGCCAACCTCTAAACGTCTGTCAATTTTTCTTTGGACGGGACGGCCACTTGTTCATACCTCATTAAGGAGCGGTCATGGTCTTGAGATCTATTGCGATTCTATTGGTAGGGGTAGGCGCCGCGTTAGGCGCAGGTGTGGAGTACGTCGCGGCGTCGAATCGGACATCGCCTTCCGTCGACAAAAGCGGTATTGCGTCGAGCTCCAGCTTACATCGTGAATTAATTGCCGCGGCGGCGGCCAAGAGTTTCCCTGCAGCGGATGGGCTGCCGCCGGCGCCTTTACTCGACGCGCTGGGGCTCGAGGTTGTGGATATCGTGGCGACGTGTGCCGGCAGCATGGATGCCAACGGGGACGAGTGCGATAGCGGGCTCGAGCCGACGCCAGCGACGAAGCCGAGCTTGGACAGGCGGGCCGAGCGTGCGCTGGCCAACGCAGCCGCGCCGATCGCGCGCTGACAATCGAAGAATCGAGTTGAATTGCGTGCTACCGGGGCGACTCGATCGACGCGCGTGCGCTGCCGTTTTGCGAGACGAGCTCCGGTGCGAGCTGCGCGAGGATTTCCGCCAGCGCGGTACCGTAGCCGCGTACGAGCGCATCGGGCGATGCCTGCGCAACTTCGACGCGGCGGACGATCGTGTATTCGTGCTCGACCTTCGCACGCGTACCCGTCTGATCGATCAGCGCGAACTGCACGGTTAGCACCGCCTCGGGATGATGTCCCGGTCGGAAGTCGCCGTAGAGCTCGGTGACCGTCGCCTCGAGCACGAACGCCGCGGGCCGCGCGCTGTCGGGCTGCGCGACGGTCGCGAACGGTCCCGCGCGATCGAGCCACTCGGCAATTCGGTTGCCAAGCATTGCGCCGGGCTCGGCGATGAACGTGTTGTACGGATCCGACACGTATTGCACGTCGTTCAGCCGATACACCAGGGCGTTGCCGGCGAACGTAGCCGCGATGCGCACGTGGCCCATGCGCAGCGTCTCGGGCCGCCGTGTCGTCACGGCCAACTCGGTTGCAGCCGGCGGATCGATGATGTACGTCGTCGGGTTTGGCATCGGTTTGCCGATCGCGCAGGCGCCGAGCAACACGACAGCGCATAACACGGCGTGCTTGGCGGTCATGGTTTGGTTCCCGGAAGCGCGACCTTTTCGGGCGGGCCGCTGAGGAGCACGCCGGCTGGATATCGCTTGACGTTTTCCGACAGCGTCCGAAGGTTGTCCGCCGTGACACGCAGATTCTGCACGGTGACGCGGATGTCGTATTGGTTGTCACCGACGAGAGCATCGAGCCGCTCCGCCGCGTCGCCGATGTTCTTCACCATCCGGTCCAGCTCGCCGTCGTCGGTCATCTTGCGCACCCGAGCGCTAATCGCCGCCGTGTTGTCGATCGTCTGCTTGAGCGCGGGATCGGCGAGCAGCGCGTCGACTCGAGCGGCCGCAGAGTCGATGCGGTGCATCGTCTGCTCGATCGGCGCCGTGGCGAGAATTCGATCGGCGCGCGCGAACGTTGCGTTGGCGTTCTTCAGCACATCGTGCGCTTGCGACGAGAGGTCAGCGACCGGCAGCTCGTGGACCTTGCGGTCGACATCGACGACGAGCGTATTGAAGTTGTGCACCAGCGCGTTGACGTCAGCGTCCTTGAGATTCGCGAGGAACGACTGGGCGTTCGCGATGATCTCCCCGGCGACGCTCGGTGCGGAGGGCACGAATGTGTACTCTGGTGTCCAATCGAACGCGAGCGGCGGGTATTTCGTCGCATCGAGGAAGTCGAGCGCCAGGTACTGCTGACCCGTGATGCCGGCGAGCTGGGTCTGGGCGCGCAATCCCTTCTTCACCAGCTCGGCTACATCGTGCTTCATCTGCGCGGCCTCCTTCGCCGAGGCATCGACCTTCACCCGAACCACGATGTATTCGCGGCGCTTGCCGAGCGGCACGTCGCCTTCGTACGTCGCTGCGGAGGTCAGAATTTCGGTCACCTGTCCGAGGGGCACGCCGCGAAAGCGTACCGGCGAACCGAGCTCGAGCCCCGCGACGGATTGGTTGAAGTACGTCTCGAACGTGAACGTCGGCTTGAAGAGCTTACGCCCGCCGAGCAGGAAGAGCACGGCGGCCAGGATCACCACGCAAACGATGACGAACGCGCCGAGCCGGTAGTAGCGTTTGCCTTCTTCCATGGCTCAGGCGCTCTCCATGACCGGATCGGGTTGGCGGTTGAAGAACTGACGCACCCGAACGTCGGTGCTGTGATCGCGCAACTCTGCCGGCTTGCCCTCGGCGATGATGCTGCGCGAGACCGGGTCCAGCATGATCGCGCGGTCGGCGATGTTGAAGATGCTGTGCAGCTCGTGCGTCACGACGACGAACGTGAAGCCCAGGTTCTCGCGCAGCGTGAGGATCGTGCGGTCGAGATTCGCGGCGGTGATCGGGTCGAGGCCAGCCGAGGGCTCGTCGAGCAGCAGGATGTCGCAGCCGAGTGCCATCGCGCGCGCGATGCCAGCGCGCTTCAGCATTCCGCCGGAGAGCTCGCCCGGCATCAGCGATTCCGCATAGCCCATCTCGACCTGATGCAGCAGCATCCGCGCGATCAGATTCTTTTCGGCCAACGTGAGGTCGGTGAACTGATCGAGCGGAAAGCGCACGTTCTCCAGCACGTTGAGTGAGCCGAACAGTGCGCCACTCTGGTACATGACGCCGAGCCGGCGCTGCAGCCGCTCCCTTTCGTCGGCGTTGGCGGTCACGATGCTCGCTCCGTCGATGAGGATGTCACCCGCCATCGGCCGGTACAGCCCGATGATGTTCTTCATCAGGCTTGACTTGCCGGAGCCCGATCCGCCGAGGATCACGAGGACCTCGCCGCGCGCGACGTCGAATGAGGCATCATCGAGCAGAACGCGCGTCCCGTAACCCATTCGAAGGTTGCGCACGCTGATGACCGGCGCCGCGTTGCCGCTGGCCGCCATGCCGTCGAAGTGCGTGTGGACGTACGCCATGCGGTCCACTCAACTCGTCAGAACGGCGAAGATGCCGTCGATCACGACGACAAGGACGATGCTCGTCACGACGGTACTGGTTGCCGCTAGGCCGACTGCCGTTGCGCCGGCGCCGGTGGCAAGCCCGCGCTGACAGCCGACCGCCGCGATGGTGATGCCGAACACGGCCGCCTTTACGATGCCGAGCACGAAATCGCCTGCGCTTACCGCGCGGATGAGCTCGCTGTAGAACTGCAGAAAGCCGATGTCGAACGTCGTCATCACCAGCGCGCCGCCGAAGATGCCGACGATGTCGGCCAGGACCGCGAGCAGGGGCACGACGAGCGCCGCCGCGATCAGGCGCGGCATAACGAGGAAGTGGATCGGGTCGAGCCCAAACGTCGAGAGCGCGTTCACTTCCTCGTTTACCTTCTGCGTGCCGATCTGCGCGGCGAAGGCGGCGCCGGTGCGGCCGGCGAACACGATCGCAGTCATCAGAGCGCCGAGCTCGCGCACCATCGCGACTCCGACGCCGTCGACGACGAACACTGCCGCGCCGAACTTCCGCGCGACGAGGCCTATCTCGAACGCGATGATCACGCCCATCAGAAAGCCGACCAAAGTGACGATCGGCACGGCGTTCGCGCCCGCCTCAGTCGCGACGTCGAACACTTCACGCGAGCTCACGACGCCACGCTGCGTCAGCGCCTGCCGCAGCGCATTCGCGCACGCGACGAGGAAGCCGGCGAGCGTTTTGAGATAAGCAACCTGCTGCGCGGTCGCTCGCCCGACGTGCTCGACGATGCCCGGCGAGTGTCGGCCGCGCGGCGGCGCGGCGAAGTCCGCAGGCTTGTAGCCCCGGACCAAGGCGGCGAGATTCGGCGCGAGTGCGCGGATCTCGACTTTCGCGTCGGCAGGACGGTCGCGCCGCAGCAGGTCGAAGAGCAGCGCAATGCCGACGTCGTCGGCGTACTCGAGGCGCGAAGCATCGACGATGACCGGCCGGCTCGGATTGCGATCCAGCGTGTCGATCGCCGATTTCCAGGTCGGCGCGGCGGTGTAGGCGGTGATTCGGCCCGACAGCACGACGCTCGCGCTGCCGTCCGTGATCGGCTCGCCCGCTGTCGTCGTCGATACCACCGCCGTAGCGTTCATCAGTGATGGTGCATCGGCATGTTCATCGACTCGGCAAGCGAACGCTGCGATCGCCAAGCATCGCGAGGAGATGAAGGACGATACGACCAACGCTGAAGCGAGCAAGGATCGCCATAATCGAGTTCTGAATCGCCGGGCGGGCTCTGTCTTGAGTGAACTTGACAGCAGTTTGCTGACTAACCCGGCACATCTGTATCCCCCGGGCGGGGGCGCAGGACAGGGACCCCCCATCAGGGGGATATGTCCAGCAGTGCCTTTCCCTGACCAGGCGAGGAGAGCACAGGGCCTCACCCCTTGATGAATGCGAGAAGGTCCTCGTTGACCTGGTCCTTGTTGACCGTACACATGCCGTGCGAAGCACCCTTGTAAATCTTCAGCGTCGAGCCCTTGACGAGCTTGGCCTGAAGCAAGGACGCGTCGGTGTAGGGCACGATCTGATCATCGTCGCCTTGCAGGATCAGGGTCGGCACGTCGAACTTCTTCAGATCCTCGGTTTGATCCGTCTCGGAGAACGCCTTGATGCAGAAGTACGACGCCGGAAATCCGGCCATCATCCCTTGAAGCCAGAATGATTCGCGCACCCCTTCCGAGATCTTCGCGCCCGGGCGGTTGTAGCCGTAGAAGGGCATGCTGAGGTCTTTCCAGAACTGAGAGCGGTCGGCTTGGACGGCGGCGCGGATCTTGTCTAACGCTTCGATCGGCGTTCCATCGGGATTGGCGGGCGTCTTGAGCATCAGCGGCGGTACTGACGCGATCAGCGCGGCCTTAGCAACACGCTTCGTGCCGTGACGGGCGATATAGCGGGCGACTTCGCCGCCGCCGGTGGAGTGGCCGACGTGGATCGCCTTCTTCAGGTCCAGCTTCGTGACGAGCTCGGCGAGGTCGTCGGCGTAGTGGTCCATGTCGTTGCCGTCCCAGGGCTGGCTCGAGCGGCCGTGGCCCCGGCGATCGTGGGCGATACATCGATAACCGTGCGAAGCAAGGAAGAACATCTGGTCTTCGAAGGCATCCGCGGAGAGCGGCCAGCCGTGGCTGAAGACGACGGGCTGCCCCTTGCCCCAATCCTTGTAATAGATCTGCGTACCGTCTTTGGTCGTGATCGTGCTCACGGTGTGGTTTCCTTTGCTGTGGTTGGAAGAGGTGGTAGCGTTTGTGTGTTGCGCCGTTGCAGCGATCGCCACCGCCGGCAGGCTCGCGGCAACAGCAATGCTGGCGCTGGCGGCCAAGAACTTGCGGCGGGATGTAACAAGATCAGTTGAAGTAGCTAGTTCTTTCATAGGTATCGTCTCCAATTTTGCGGTCAAGGTGTCTCATCGTTGATGACCACGAACACGGAATGACTTCCTTTAGGCCATCTCCCCAGCTCGTTGCTGCAACGCCCGTACGACAATGCTGGTTTCACGCGTCGCGACCACTGAGCCATAGATGAATGCGCCGACGGCGACCAGGCCGGCGGCAGTGCCACACACCTCGAGCACCCGAACGAGGTCGCGTGCTCCCAACGACGCTACGACAGCGCCGAAGATCGAGATCAGCGTGGCCGTCGCGAAGCTACCGCATGCGACGTAGTAGCTCCGCAACGCGGCCAGGAGCATGAGGGAACGCTGCTCGTAGTCTGTGAGCTGCCCGAGCCGATGGATCGCCTCGGCCGACGCGGGATCCGCTCCATCCTTGAGCTTGCTGGAGAGCTCCCGCGCGAGATCGACGGCACGCGCCAGGCGGTTTGCGGTGCTCAGGATAAGCAACGTACACGCGTTGGTCAGCAGCGCCGGAGCGATGATCCAAGACAGCACCGAGAACGGGTTGAGGTGAGGATCCATGGCTTTGCTCAGAGGGTGGCGGTGATCGCGAGAGCACCGCTGATCCTGAATATGCGGCTCAACGCTTCGCAATGGGCGACGGCGGGCACGACTTTGCGCCGATCGTCACCTTGGCGAACTCGGGCGCGTCGTGGGTCGGGAACGGGATCTTTCCGTCGCCGGCGGGCGGCACGCAGTCGTACGCGAGCATGTAGGCCATCAGCGCGGCGTAGTCTTCGGCAGGCAGCGAGCCGGGCGCGGTCATCGGCATGCGCGTCGTCGTCGCCTCGCGCAGCTGCGACACGTTGAGGTGCGCCTTGGCGAAGCTCGGACCGGTCAACGCCGGGGCGGCAACCCCTTGCAGCTTGTCGCCGTGGCAGGCCACGCACTGGGCGGCGTAGACCGCTTGGCCGCGCTCGACCTGTGCCTGCGTGTACGGCGCCTTGCCGGCACCCACGATCTTCGCGGCGCTAGGAGACGGCGGGATGGCGGCGAGCGGCGTCTGGCCATCGGTGCCGTTGACGGCGGTCTGGGTTGCATCGAGCTTGTAGGCGAGTACGTAGCTGCCCTTGGACGCCGGCAAGTTCGGCGTCTTCTGCGCGCCCGGCTGGCCGACGACGACGGCCAGGTACTGCTCGCCGTCGACGAGGTACGTGGACAGCGGCGCGACGATCGACGAGCCGGTGTCGGTCTTCCACAACTCCTTGCCGGTCGCTGCGTCGAAGGCGTACAGCGTCCCTCCGAGATCGGTCGTGAAGGCGAGGCCCGTCGCCGTGATCAGCGCGCCGCCCTGCGCCGGGTAGGGCATCTCGTTGCGCCAGCGGATCTTGCCGGTGGACACGTCCACCGCCGTGACGACGCCGGTGCCGTTCTCGCGCGTCGGCAGCGGGCCGCCCGTGTAGACCTGACCGGCGATGTATTCGGGCTTGTCGGTGATCAGCTTCCACACGGCGCATTCGTCCGTGCTCGGGATGACGAACAGGTTGGTCTTGGGGTCGTAGGCGCCGCCGAGCCACTCGATGCCGCCGCCGTGATTAGGGCAGCCCGGCGTGCCTTCCTTGGTGGGCACCTTGTCGAGGCCCACCTGCTTGCTGAGGGCCATGCGATGAAGCAGCTTGCCGTTCGTGCGGTCGAAGATGAGGAAGGTGCCGGCCTTGTCGCCCGCAGCGACCAGGTCGCGCTCCTTGCCGCCCACGGTGCCGCGGAACAGCACTGGCACCATGGCGGGGTCGATGTCGTGGGTGTCATTCGGGGTGATCTGGTAGTACCACTTCACCCGCGGCGTCTTGCCGCTCATATCCAGCGCCACCAGCGAGTTGCTGTAGAGGTTCTTGCCCTTGCGGCCATTCAGCGTCAGGTCGGGCCCCGGGTTGCCCGGCGCCACGAACAGCGTGTCGGTCTTCGGATCGATCGCCATGCCCGTCCACACGGCAGCGCCACCGTGCATCCACGACTTGCCGGGCCAGGTGTCGCGCTTGAGCGTGGCCCAGTCCCACTGCTTCTTGCCGTCGACGATGCTGAACGCGCTGACGTGGCCCTGGTTGCCGTTGTCGCCGCCGGCGGTGCCCAGGATCACGTTCCCCTTGTAGACGTACGACGCCATCGAGAACCAGCTGTTGCTGTCGTCCTGACAGCCGGGCACGTTCCACAGCTCCTTGCCCGTCGCCTGGTCGAGCGCGATGACGCGGCAGTCGAGCGTGCCCATCAGCACCTTGCCGTCGGCCAGGCCCACGCCGCGATTCACCGGGTACAAGATGGTCGGCGGGTTGTAGGCGAACTGCCACTTGAGCTTGCCGGTGCCGGCGTCCAGCGCGAGTACGCTGTTGTGCGACGTGGAGATGTACATCGAGCCGCCGCTGACGACGGGCGACGCCTCCTGCTGGCCGTCGTCGACGATGGGCGTCTTCCAGGCCAAGCCGAGCCGGGTTACGTTCTCGGGCGTGATGCGGGAGAGGCCGCTGTAGCGGTTGCCGAGGTACGACTTCGCCGGCAGCAGCCATTCGCCGTCGACCTGGTCCGCCTCCAGCAGCGCGCGCGCGTCGGGGGCGCCTGCGGTCGGCGGAGCGGCGGCCGCGAGGGCATAGATCGCGATGGAACCGGCGGCGCAGATGAAAGCCGGCAGCACCATGCCGGTCATGCGTGTCGTCGGGGACTTGGTCATCGGGGAATGGGACATGGGAACTCCTTCCAGATGATGTGGGCGTGAAACCGAAGGCGAGATGGGGCGATGCTCGAGCCGACGCTTGGCGTCGCGATCAGCGGGCTCGCTGCGAGGAAATTCAGGAATTTGCGCCGTGCGTTGAGAGTGTGCATGAGTAAGGCCCCTTAGTTGATCTGACGTCACGCCAGCAACCCATCTGGCAGCTGCGACGGCGCGCTGGAACTCCAGCTGCAACATACGCACGGGCAAGGAAACCGTCTTCCAGGTTCTTGTAGGCCGATTTTTTTATCTTGCGTGGCTCGTCAATTGAAGTAGCTAGTTCTTTCATAGGTTTCGTCTCCAATCTGCGGTCAAGATGTCTCGTGACGCTCGACCATAGGTACCAAGTTTCAAGCGGGGAACTGAGATCCTTCATGTGTCCTTCGGCCCGGTCGTCAGCTCTCATTCGCGGCAACACGAATATGTTCTGGTGTTCCCTGTATACCTTTCAGGTAAGCACGACTCTTTGTCCGACACCTTGACCGAGACGCGCCGTCCGCCAGGCGGCGCATCCACCGCGCCGATGCAGTCGACAACCAGGGTCACCGTAGGTTGGCACCGAGCCCTGCGATCTTCATCCGTGGTGGGTCGCTAGCCAGCGCGCCGCCAGGTGGACGCGACGCTCGTCGCGACCGACGGGACATAGCAAAACGATGGGTCGAGAATCGAGCGAAGCGATCTCATGAGAAGCCGAGTGACGATGCTGGGACGGACGTCTCACGTGTGTCGTGTCTGGCCGTCTCGGTCGGAATCCAGTTTCGCTGGCGGAGCGTGTCGTACGCCGGCACCGGCACCTTTGGCTTATTCGTGTCCACGAACGCGCGCGTGACGTCCAGCGTTTCGCGCTCAAAGGGTCCGAAGCGGTAGTGCTCGGGCGGTGCGGGAGAGGCCATTGCCGAGAAGGCGTCGTCAGCAATGGATGAAGTCTGCGGTGCCTCAGGAGATGAGCTTCAGCGCCACATCCCACAGGCGTTCGGCGTTTCCGGCATCGATCGCGTAGGGGGCGACGCCGCCGCTGAAGTCCGTGGGCCGTTCCGTGATCTGCCGCGCTTCGTTGCAGTCCTCGAAGTATCGACCGCTCACACCTGCGACCAGCGGAGACGCCGCCAGCAGCACCGAAGTCGCGGCTCCCTGCTCCGGAGTCTTGCGGCGCTCCACGGGCGTCTTCAGGCCGCCGGTATGTCTTTGCAGGCCCGTCGCGATCGCTCCGGGATTGACTGCGTTCGACGTTATCCCGTCGTTGTGCCACCGGCGGGCGATGCCGACCGATAGCAATGCGTTGGCCGTTTTCGACTGGCCATACGCACCGAACGGCGTGTACGGAATGAAGCGAAAATGCAGGTCGTCGAAGACCACCGGCGAGAAACAATGAGCGCTCGAGCTGAGCGATACGACGCGCGCCCCGTTCGCGGCGGCCAGGGCGGCGTGGAGCCACACCGTCAAGGCAAAGTGTCCTATGAAGTTGGTCGCGAGCTGGAGCTCGTAGCCTTGCGCACTTTCCTCTCGATGCGGCACGGCCATGATGCCGGCGTTGTTGACGAGAATGTCCAACGGTCCATCCCAGGCACGCGCGAATGCATGCACCGAGCGCAGGTCCGAGAGGTCCAGGCGTGCGACACCGATGGCCGGGTTCCCCGTCGATTCCTGCAAGGCTTCAGCCACCGGCGCGCCAGCGTCGGGACGCCGGACCGCGAGGACCACTGCAGCGCCCGCCGCGGCCAACGCGCGCGCCGTTTCGATTCCAATACCGGATGCGCCACCCGTGACGATGGCTCGCCGGCCCGTGAGATCGACGCCGTCGATGACTTCAGCGGCCGTCGAGTGGAAGTCGAAGGACGTGGATATCAATGACGTCTCGCGCGCTACCGTCTCGCCCCGCTTCAGGTCCACGACGCGTCGTCGCTGGAATCGCCGGCGTCGACCGGATCGAATCCGTCGTCCGCGGTGTCGCTTGCTGCCAGATCTGCCGAGTCGTGGTCACTGCCATAGTTGTTGACGGTGACGTTCTCGACCGTCTCGCCTGGCGCGTTGGCGGCCGAAAATCCGCCTCCATGGCCGAACGCATTCTCGAGGCCATGAAACAGGAAGGCGCCGCCGGCAACCCCGGCCGCCGTTGCAGCAGCGTTGCCAAGAAACGAACTCCATGGGCTGCCTGCCTCGGCGCTGCGCGGTCCCGGAGCCGCGGGTGTATCGGCGGGCCCGGCCGCTGCGCTGCGATTGGGAGCGGGCTGCGCGTTCCAGGCCTGCGTGCCGACAAAGCTGGAGCTCTGCTGCTGGAGCTGCGCGATCTGGGCCTGAGCCTGCTTCAGCGCCTGCTCGAGCAGCAGCGCCCGCTGCACCACGAGGTAAGCGGCGTCCGGTTGCTGGGCAAACGCTCTGGCGATCAAGATCTGAGCGTCGCGATCCTTGGTGCCGACCTGCGCGCGCGTGAGCGCGGCGAGAAAGTCCTGCAGCATTTGGGTGTCTTGCGGGGTCATTGGGTTCCTTTCGTTAAGAATCGGGTCGACGCGCGGAACGGCTGCATGTCAGCATTCCGACGTCGCTCAGTGCTGCATGTGCATGTCCATCAACTCGGCTAGTAGCATCATGTTGCCGTTCAGATCCGCCATGATCCATAGCGACCCGGCGACGACCAGGATCCAAGCCCGTGACGTTGCTAGTTGTCGGCGACGACGATCGCGAAGTCGCACGAATCGCCGCCGGTATTCACCGCATAACGTGCGAGCCAGGTGCTCCCGGCACGTGCTGGCGTGGTCTTAAGCGGCATCGCGAGACAGCGCATATCCTGGCTATCGCGATGCTCGCTCACAGAGACGGCGCCGACGGTTCGAGAACCTCGAAGAGCGAAGCGCGCTCGAAATCGCCCGGAGTGAGGGTAGCGGGGTCCGCGGTTGCAGTGAGACTAATCACCTGATCGGGCAAGATCGGATATCCCACCCACGCAAAACCGTGGGCCAACAGGCTGCAGCAGACGAAACGCGTAGCACTGCGCGCTATCGTCCCGGGCGCTGAACGAAAACGATTCGGCAGCCGCAGTCGCAACACATTTCGCATAAGACTCCAGGCGTGCGTCAGGTCATACTCGCTTCCGATTTTGCCGACGACCCAGTCGGACAGTCGGCGCCGATCCATATCCGTGAGACCGACCGGCCTTAATACGCGAACCTGCAGCGCATTCAGCTCGGATAGCCGTATCGATCTGACGCCCGCTGCAATGTCGGCTTCTACGACACAAAGCGGATCGGGGCCATCGTCGAGCGGTCCAACGTATATGGACACGTGCGACCAAGGCGATCGTGTGATGCACTTGATGAGAGCAGCGACGCGCGAATTTCCTTCTGTGAGCAGAACATCACCGCGATGGAGCACCGCGGCAAGGGACTGCGGATCGGATTCCCGGTTCGCGGTGGAGTGCTTGATGGGCTGGGCAAGGTACAGCGTCAGCGCCGCGACGGCCTGGCTGCGCAGGAGGGCGGGCAATCCCAGCGCCGAGGCCATCGACGGTAATTCCCTGACGATACCCTCGAGGTGGAAGCGAACGCACCGATCGCCCAGCATCGCGAGCAGATGAAGCAGGATGCGACCAACGCTGAATCGGGCGAGGATGGTCATGTTCGATGTCTCGGTGGTCTGCGGTGCGCTGTCGCAAGTTGATATGGCCCGAGTTTCTCCGATCCCCCGTGATATCTGTATCCCCCGGTCGGGGGCGGACGGCGCATTGCGGTGGCGCTCAGTTCGCGCGAACAGCGCGGCATGTTCCCCCGATCGGGGGATGTGTCGAGCACTGCGTTGGCGGCAAACCTCCGCGCGAAGACTGCCCCGGGGAGATTCCGCGATGAGTAAACGAGTGGCCGATGTATTGGTCGAAACGCTGCACGCGGCGGGCGTCAAGACCTGTTGCGGGATCGTCGGTGACACGCTGAACCGCATCGCCCACGCCATCGACCGCAGCGAGATCGACTGGGTGCACGTGCGGCACGAGGAGGCGGGTGCCTTCGCGGCGGGCGCAGAAGCACTGCTTACCGGACGGCTCACGGCCTGTGCCGGAAGCTGCGGGCCCGGCCGCCTTCACTTCACCAACGGCCTCTACGAGGCCAATCGCAATCGCGCGCCCGTGATCCTCATCGCAACGCAGATCGTGCGGCAGGCTTCAGCGGGGACCCAGTGGCGTTTGTGAATAAGACACTGGATTCCCGCTTTCGCGGGAATGACGGCGAAAGAATATCGATGTTTCGCAATTCACCAGTCGACAAACCAGCTGGTGGTTGGGGAGGTGCAAAAAGGGAGATCAGGCGCTCGCGTGAACCGGGAAATTCGCTCGGGCCCACGCGGAGAACTTGGTCGGTTGCCTGCCTGCCACTTTGTTCGCGAGCGCAATCCGGTCCCCCGAATCCGAGCCCAGGTAGGTATGAGCTTCGAACCAGGCAAACGTCGCGGCGATCTCGGCAGCACCAGGAAAGAGGGTGACGAATACTTCCCGTGGGACTCGCTTGAACGAAAATTCATGTCCCTGCCGATTCAGCGTGGCGACGATTTCGTTGAAGCTCATGAAATCACCGACCAGGGGCAAGTACTCGCCACTGCCTGCCTGATCCGGGTGTGCAAATGCACCGGCAACGATGCTGCCGATTTCCGTGATGTCGCCCATGTGAATGCCGCGCGCGGTGGGATCGACGGGAAGCGCCCAACCCAGGGTTCCGTCTTCCTGCTTTTGCGGAGCCAAAAGGCCCACCAGGTTTTGGTAGAAAAAAGGCGCAATGACGAGCGTGTGATGCGCAAACCCGGCTTCCTTCACGATCTGATCGACCTTGGCCTTGCCGGTGAAGTGCGGAACGTGGAGCTTGCCGCCGCTGATCGTTTCCACATCGGGCAGTGTCGACCAGATAAAGTGTTTGACGCCGGCTTCCTTGGCCGCACGTACCGCCGCCGTTGCCTGCTTGAGCTCATCGGTACCGGGCTCCCAAAAATTGGTCACCAGGAAGACGCCATGGGCTCCTGCAAATGCGGCCTTGAGGGTTTCCGGGCGGTCGAGATCCGCTTCGACGACTTCGTCGGCGAGCCCGCGATGCTTGCTTGGATTGCGGGTCAGCGCGCGTACCTTGAATTGGCCTTGGGCTTGCAGGGCACGCACGACCGAGCCTCCCTGCTGCCCCGTTGCGCCGATCACGGCGATCAGTTTCCTGCTGTTGGATGACATGTCTGCTCCTTGTTCTAAAAAAGGTTGATGTTCACAGCCTGCCCGCAGCACGAAGCTGCTGGCCAATGCGATTGATCTCCGTCTCGCCCTGGGCGAGCGCCGCGCGACTCGTATGGACCGAGTAGTAGCCCAGCACGAGCGGGTGGGGATGCTTGATCGCGGATCCCAGGACGAACGACGTGTCACCGTCCGCCTCCAGCTCGATGGCGGCGCCGGATTCTTCGAAAACGGCGAGCTCTCCTGCACTGATCGGCGCGGTCGATCGCAAGCCGCCCTTGTCGACGGCGAGCCATGCGACGGTGTGTCGGTCGGGCGGCGCGTAGCGCCAGCGCTGCCCGTCCTTCAAGCGGACGTGGAGATAGTTGATGCCTGCGGGGGCACCAATCGGGCTGCTGGCCCGACCGTAGCGTCCAAGAATCACCCGCGCAGGTCCATCCTCCTGCACCGCGTCCGGGGAGATGTACTGACTCTCCGGCGGAGTGTTCTCCTCCGATGGCGGCAATGCCACCCACAGCTGGAAAGCGCGCAACGGCTCGCCGGGCGCGGGCCCGCCGTCATGCCACACGCCGTTTCCGGCCTTCATCCATTCGAGTCCACCGGTCGGGACCGTACCTTCCTTTCCGGTCGTGTCCTCATAGACCACGCCTCCGCGAAGGACGGTCGTGAGCGTTGCGATGCCGGAGTGCGGGTGGATGCCGAAGAGCGGCTCCGGCCTGGGCGCGACTTCGGCGTGATCCAGGAATACAAAGGGCTTGATCAGTTCGCCGATATCGGAGGGGCTGACTAGGCGCGTGATAGGCCCGTGCCGGCGACCGCGGGTCCTTAGAGCAATTCCGCGCGCGCCGGAGCTTACGACTTCCGGCGGCATCTCGACGTCGAAACGACCGCCGGGGCGCTCGACGACTGCAACTGAGGTGCTCATTTCCCTCTCCACAAGAGACGATGTCGAAAAGATAAGGGCTGGCGTCACATCTGACAAGCCTATATATTTCGATAGTAACTATCGCTCAGGACGATGGATATGCTTGACGCAGTCACGATAATGGCCACGGCACTCGGCGCCGAGAAGGCGGCCGACGGTGATACGACCTATTCCGCCCGCGAATGAGCCGTGCACCTTCGGCGCCGGAATAGCTGCTATCACATCACCGGCGTTGCCTCGCACGGCGGCATCGGCCACCATGGCGATGCCGGTCGAATCGCCAACCTTGAAGGAGCATGCCCCCTATGTTCGATGACTACCGCGACAAATACGAGAACGTGACGATGAAGCGCGAGAACGGCATCCTGGAGGTCGCCTTGCACACGCGAGGCGGGCCGCTGGTATTCAACGGCCACGTGCACGAGGCCCTGGTCCGCGCATTCCGCGACATCGGCGACGACGCCGAGAATCACGTCGTCATCCTGACCGGCACGGGCAACGAATTCTGTGCGCAGATCACCGCGGACGGATTCGACTTCTTCACGCCCACGGGCTACGACAAGATCCTGCGCGAGGGAACGAAGATCCTCGAAAACATCCTCGATATCCAGGTGCCGATGATCGCCGCGATCAATGGTCCCTTCACCGTTCATTCGGAATATGCGCTGCTTTGCGACATCGTCATCGCGACCGAAGATGCGTATTTCGAGGATGCGCCACATCCCGCCTTTGGCATCGTGCCCGGTGACGGTCTGCACATCGTGTGGCCCGAGGTGATCGGCGAGATCCGCGGTCGCTATTTCCTGCTTAGCGGCCAAAAGCTGAGTGCGGCGGAAGCGAAGGCGTACGGCGCGGTGAACGAGGTCGTTGCACGCGACGCTCTGCTGCCACGAGCGTGGGAACTCGCGCGTCACATGAAGAAGCAGAACCCGCTCACGTTGCGATACACGCGAATGGCGCTGTCGACTCGTTTCCGCCGCAGACTTCAGGAAGGCTTGTCCTACGGACTCGCGCTCGAAGGCATCTCCGCGGCGCAGGTCGCGCTTGTGAATGCGCGAAGCTCATAGCGCTGCGACCGGGCACACGAGCATATCGCGGCGATCGCACTTCCGTCGAATCATCCACGCACTTGATTGCGACGAAGATTTGGCGTATGACGACCAATCGACGCGAAGTCATGAAGCTCGCCGATCTTGTGGGAGCGGCGTCGCGTTCGCGGGCGCTCGCGATGCGATCGCCGCCGATGCGGAGCACAAGGCCTTGCCACGCGTATCGATAACGGTCGTCGTCAACGAGCAGACGCGCAGCCTGGTGGTCGAGCCGCGAACGACACTGCTCGACGCGCTTCGAGACGAGCTGCGCCTCACAGGAACCAAGAAGGGCTGCGACCGCGGTGAATGCGGCGCATGCACCGTATTGATCGAGGGCCGCCGGGTTCTTTCCTGCATGACGCTCGCTCTGATGCAGGACAGCAAGCGCATCACGACGATCGAGGGGCTCGAACGCGACGGCACGCTGCATCCGCTTCAGGCCGCGTTCGTCGAGCACGACGGCTTCCAGTGCGGTTTCTGCACGTCTGGACAGATCATGTCCGCAGCGGCGATGATCGAAGAGGCGCGCGCCGGCTGGCCGAGCGCGGCGACGCTCGATGTGACGAAGCCGTTCACGATCGCCGATCTGTCGGATGCGGAGATCCGCGAACGCATGAGCGGCAATCTGTGTCGCTGCGCGTGCTACCCGAACATCGTCGCCGCCATACGCGCCGTAGCGGCAGAGGCTTGAGCGGTGCACGCGTTCACGCTTTCGAGAGTTTCCGATGCGCGGGAGGCAATCGCGGCGCATCGCCGCGACGTCGACGCGGTCCTTATTGCCGGCGGTACGGACCTCATCGGTCTGATGAAGGACCGGGCGGCGCTTCCCGCGCACGTGATCGACATCAACGGGTTGCCCGGAATGTCCGATGTGGACGCACGGTCCGACGGCAGCCTGCGCATAGGAGCGCTCGCTCGGATGAGCGATGTTGCCGCGCATCCGGCCGTGCGCGAGCGTTGCCCCGTCATCGCCGAGAGTCTGCTGTTCGCGGCGTCCGGTCAGCTCCGCAACATGGCGTCGATCGGCGGCAACATCATGCAACGCACGCGCTGCGCGTACTTCAGGGATTACGACGGTCTTCCGTGCAACAAGCGAGCACCGGGATCGGGCTGCTCGGCGCTGCATGGGCTCAACCGCGGCCACGCGATCTTCGGCTGGTCCGAGTCGTGCGTAGCCACGCACCCGTCCGATCTCGCCGTGGCGCTTGCGGCGCTCGATGCCATCGTTCATGTGCGCAACGAAGCCGGTGATCGCGCAATACCCTTCGCCGACTTTCATCGGCTTCCGGGTGACACGCCGGAAAGGGACAACGTGCTCGAACGCGGAGAGCTCATTGTCGCGCTCGAAGTGCCGGCGCGCGCCGAAAGCCGAGCGTCTCATTATCTGAAAGTGCGCGATCGGCAGTCGTACGAATTCGCGCTAGTGTCGACTGCTGCGGCCATTTTAACCGACGGTAGAACGATCCGATCGGCGAGGCTCGCGATGGGCGGCGTCGCGCACCGGCCGTGGCGCCTTGCCGCAACCGAAGCGGCGCTTCGCGGCCTGTCGCTCGACGATGACGCGCGCCTCAAGTCGGCGATCGCCGAGTCGTTCAAGGATGCGCGGCCTCTTGCACACAACGCATTCAAGATCGAGCTCGCTCAGCGCTGTACATTGAGAGCGTTGCAGACCACAGGAGCACGCGCATGACCGCTGTTGGGCAGCCGCTAGCGCGTGCCGACGGTCGTCGCAAGGTCACGGGCGCCGCGCCGTACACCGGCGACGTGCCGTTTCCCGGAGCACTCCACGGCGCGATCGTCCACAGCACGATCGCACACGGGCGAGCAATCTCCATCGACACCTCGGTTGCCGAAGGCGCGCCGGGTGTGGTGGCCGTGTTCACGTACGAAAACATGCCGCGCATAAAGCCTGTGCCCAAGCCGTGGAGCCACCTGCATCCGTACGGCCAGGGCTATCTGCCCATGCAGGACGATCGCATCCACTATGCAGGGCAGCCGCTCGCGCTCGTGCTCGCGAATACCCTCGATGAGGCGGCATACGCCGGCACGTTGGTGAAAGTCGAGTACGAAGCGAGTCCGCCGGCCGTTTTCAATGCGGAGACTGCAAAGCACGCGGTCGACCCGCCGCAGTTCCTCTGGCCCGTGTCGTCATCGATCGGGAACCCGGCCAAGGGCTTGGCCGACGGCACCGTGAAAGTCGAGCGCGTCTATACCACGCGTGATCGGCATCACAACCAGATGGAGCCTCACGTGACGCTCGCTGCCTGGGACGCGAGCGGCCGGCTCACGCTGTACGACGCTACGCAGCACATTTTCGGCACGCGTGACCTCATATCGATCGTACTCGGGCTGCCTCGCGACCGCATCGAGGTGGTATCACACTTCCTGGGCGGCGGGTTTGGAGGCAAGGCGTACGTGTGGCCGCACACGCTCATGGCATGCGTGGCCGCCCGCGCGGTGGGTCGTCCCGTACGGGTCCAGCTCACCCGCGCGCAGATGTACTCCATGGTCGGCCACCAGCCTGCCACGATCCAGACGATCGCGCTGGCAGCCGACAAGACGGGGAAGCTCACTGCGATTCGCCACGACAGCATTTCGCCGACCTCCATCTTCGACGACTACATCGAATATGCGGCGAATGCCAGTCGGTCACTTTGGAATGCGACGGCCGGCATCGCGACGAATCACAAAGTGGTTCATGTGAATCGTAATACGCCGACGGTGATGCGCTCGCCGCACGAGGCGCTGGGCCACTTCGCGATCGAGTCCGCGATGGACGAGCTCGCTTACCGCGTCGGCGTGGATCCCGTCGCATTGCGGCTTCTCAACGACGCCGGCGTCGATCCCTACAGCGGCCGCCCTTTCTCGACGCGTGGCCTTCATCGGTGCCTCACCGAGGGCGCGCGGCGTTTTGGCTGGGACAAACGCAAACCCGAGCCGCACTCGATGCGCGATGGTCGCTATCTCGTCGGGCAGGGCGTCGCCGCCGCCATCTATACGCATTGGCGATGGCCGGCAAAGGCCCGCGTCACGCTCCGGCGCGATGGTTCCGCACTGGTCGAGTCGGGCATGCACGAGATCGGCGGCGGAACTTACACGGTGATGCGCCAGGTGGCCGCGGATGCGCTGGGACTGCTTCCGGACAAGGTCGATGTCCGTTTGGGTGATACGCGCCTGCCCGAATCCCACGCGGCCATCGGATCGAGCACGATGGCAAATGCCGGGTCTTCGGTCCTGCTCGCCGCCAACGCCGTGCGCGACAAGGCCATTACCGTCGCGCTGCAAGGACGGGACGCACCTTTCGCGGATGGCGTGTTCCAGGACGTCGTCGCAGCCAACGGTGGCCTCGCGCTCGGGACGCGATCCATCGCATACCGCGACCTTCTCGCACGCAACGGCATCGACGCGCTTTCCGCGGACGGTGACTACGATCCTGTCGAGGAAGCAAAAGGGCCACAGGCGGTCTTCAGCTTCTCGGCGCTGTTTGCCGAGGTTCGCGTCGACGAAGATCTGGGCCTCGTGCGCCTGAACCGCTTCGTTGCCGCGTACGATGCGGGCAGGATCATTAACCCGCGCACCGCGCGGAGTCAGGCGATCGGCGGCATCATCTGGGGTGTCGGGGAGGCGCTGCTCGAGCAATCCGAAACGGATCAGCGCATGGCGCGTTTTCTGCATCAGAATTATTCCGGCTACCTCGTGCCCACGAACGCGGACATCCCGGAGCTCGATGTCGTCTTCGTGGGCGAGTTCGACCCTGAAGCAAGCCTGCTCGGTGCCAAGGGACTTGGCGAGCTGACCGCGGTTTCAGTCGCGCCCGCGATCGTCAACGCGGTCTACCACGCAACAGGCAAGCGCATCCGGGACCTGCCCGTTACCGTGGAAAAGCTGCTTTGAGAGATACTGTGTCTACTTGCCGGCGTGCGGGGAAGTTTGCAACGGCCGCCGCGCAGCATTAGTCCGGGATCGGGCCGACACATGGAAACCGATAGCCTCCAACCCGGCTCGCCGTACGCGAGCAGCATTTCGGGTCGCCAGGATCAGGCCTTCCCAAGGCTGACCGAGTCTGAGATCGCGCGAATCGCCCGCTTCGGTGAGCGTCGACAATACCACCGCGGCGAGCGCGTGTTCGCGGCCGGCGAGCCGCCGCCCGGCATGCTCGTGGTGCTGAAAGGTACGCTGACGATGAGCTCGCGTGACGGTCTGGGTCACGTCGTGCCGATCGTGCGCCACGACCGCGGAAATTTCACCGGTGAGGTCGCCCAGCTCTCAGGCGGACTCTCCATGGTCGATGCGCATGCGGACGACGACGTCGAAGCGCTACTGTTTGCGCCCGATCGGCTTCGTGCGTTGATCGTTGCCGAAGCCGACCTTGGCGAGCGCATCGTCCGCGCGTTGATCCTGCGCCGCGTGGCCCATATCCAAACGGGCGCCAGCGGGCCGGTATTGATCGGCAAGCCGCAAGCTCCCGATATGCTGCGCCTGCGGAATTTTCTCCAACGCAACGGTCAGCCGCATCAGGTCATCGATCCGTCGCAGGACGAGACGGCGGGCATGTTGTTCGCGCAATACGGCGCGGGGGCAGACGATGTGCTGGTCGTGTGTCCGAATGGCTCGATGTCGCTCACGCCGTCGGAAGAGTCGCTCGGGCAATGTCTGGGGATGCTGGACATGCTCGAGCGCGACGAGCTGTTCGATGTCGCGGTCGTAGGCGCAGGACCTGCAGGCCTCTCCACAGCCGTGTATGCCGCGTCGGAAGGACTGCGAGTGATCGTCATCGAATGCCGAGCCTTCGGCGGCCAGGCGGGTGCGAGTGCGCGTATCGAGAACTATCTCGGTTTTCCGACCGGCATCTCGGGTCAGGCGCTAGCTGGACGCGCCTTCGTGCAGGCGCAGAAGTTCGGCGCGGAAATGCTGATACCCGGGCGGGCAGCGTCGCTCGATTGCACGAAAGCGTGGCGCGAGGGCGAGCTGGCGCTGAAGCTGGCGGATGGCCGAACGCTGCGGTCGCGCACCGTCGTGGTCGCGAGCGGCGCGCGTTATCGCCGTCCGACCGTACCCGGTCTGGCGGACTTCGAAGGCCGAGGTATCTGGTACTGGGCCTCAGCGCTGGAGGCAAAGTTGTGCGCGGGCGAGGAAGTCGCAATCATCGGCGGCGGCAATTCGGCCGGACAGGCCGCGGTGTTCCTCGCCGATCACGCGTCCAGGGTGCACATGCTGATACGCGGTAAAGGTCTCGCGGCGACGATGTCGCGC
>DATMNH010000173.1:0-10295 GCA_035568975.1 Casimicrobiaceae bacterium | reverse complement strand
CAGGGTGGAGCGGCGGGATTCGCCAAGGGCGAGGCGCGCGTTACGCTCAGCGACAACAAGCCGGGGACGCGCATCGATTATCAGGCCAAGGCACAGGTCGGGGGCAAGCTGGCGCAGATCGGGTCCCGCCTCGTCGACGGTGCGGCCGCCAAAGTCGCCGACGATTTTTTTGCGCGCTTTGCCGATCGGCTTGGGGGTCCGTCGCCGGCTGCGGTGGATGCTGGCGCGACCAACATTTCCGCAAACCCTGTGGCTACGGAGAACCAGATACGTGCCGCCTTGCGCTCGATGTCGATGCGGCTAGCGCTGGCGGCCGCCATCATCGCCGTGATGGCGATCTACTGGCTCACGCGGCAAGGGTAGAATGACGTCATTGCCAATGCGGGTTTCGGTTCTCTGACATGGACGGCGTCGATCTCGAAGTGCTGCGCAAGAGCGCGGAATGGCTGGACTCCGGCAAGCGGGTGCTTCTGGTCACGGTGGTCAAGACCTGGGGCAGCTCGCCGCGGCCGCCGGGCGCGTTGCTCGCGGTGCGCGAGGACGGGATCGTCGTCGGATCCGTTTCCGGCGGCTGCATCGAGGACGACATCGTCGAACGCTCGCGGCGCGAAGGCGCCTATATCACGCGGCCGCAGGCGGTGACCTACGGTGTGTCCGCGGAAGATGCGCGAAAGTTCGGACTGCCGTGCGGCGGAACGATTCAGCTGGTGCTGGAGCCGCTGACGCCGGATAGTCGCATAGGCGACCTGCTCGACTCGATCGAGCAAGGCAAGCTGGTGGCGCGCAAGCTCGATCTCGATACGGCCGTCGTGTCGCTAGCATCCGCGAATGCCGCCGACGCCCTCGCGTTCGACGGCCGGACGCTGACGACCGTGCATGGTCCGCGTTATCGCATGCTGGTCATCGGCGCCGGGCAGCTTTCGAAGTATCTCGCGCAGATCGCCGTCGGCCTCGATTATCAAGTGACGGTCTGCGATCCGCGCGACGAATACACGCAAACCTGGGACGTCGCGGGAATCACGCTGGTCAGGACGATGCCGGACGATACCGTGATCGCAATGAATCTCGACGAACGCTGCGCGGTGGTCGCGTTGACTCACGATCCGAAGCTCGACGACCTGGCGTTGATGGAAGCGCTCAAGTCGCCGGCGTTTTATGTCGGCGCGCTCGGCTCGCGCGCCAACAACGCCAAGCGGCGTGATCGCCTGCGGGAATTCGACGTGTCGCCGGAAGAGATCGCTCGTCTTCACGGCCCCATAGGCTTGTACATCGGCAGCCGCACACCGCCGGAAATTGCGGTGTCCATTCTGGCCGAGATTACCGCTGTCAAGAATGGAGTCTCGCTGCCTGCCAGCGCGCACGTTGCGGCGGCAAAGGAGATGCTGGGCCCCTCGATCGCATGCGCGACATCGTAGTGTCCCGTACGCCGGGCTATCTGCGCCGGCTGCGGACAAAATCAGCGTGGTGTATTGATTTTCCCCTCTTTTGGCAGGAGAGATTCGAGCGTGTCGTTCCGTCCAGCGATTTCACAGCGCCGACCCATTCATGGGCACCGAACTTCTTTTCACGGATCGTTCGCTCGCCTCGTTACCACCGCATTGCTTTCCGTGCTCGCGACTGACGCATTTGCTCAATCCCCCGCGACCTCACCGCCCGATCAGCCCGCGCCGCCGACAGAGAGCGTCGCCGACGCATGGCGCACCGATCGGTTCTATCTCGAAACGAGCGTCTTCACACATCACTTCAGCTACGATCCGGCGCACGTCGACAAGCAGAAGCTGATTCTGGGCGAATGGAACATCACCGAGCAGTGGCTGGTCGGCGCGTCGGTCTTCGACAATTCCTTTGGCCAGTCATCGCAATACGTCTATGGCGGGTGGCGTCTTCGGCCCTTCGAGGACGTGCCGCCCTTTTATGTCAAAGTGTCCGCGGGCCTCGTTCACGGCTACAGGGGCCAGTATCGCGACAAGATCCCCTTGAATGGTTCCGGGGTCGCGCCGGCCATCGTTCCATCGGCCGGTTTTTGCATTTCGCGAGTCTGCTCCGAGCTCGTCCTGTTTGGCGGGGCCGGTTTCCTGGTGACGCTCGGCGTGCTGATTCCCTGAATTTCAGCCGGCGCCACCCGGAGCGCGGCCATCGCGGTTCTTAGACAGGGTCCCGTCGACGATCAACGCGGATCGAGCATCGCGGCCGGCGCCTCCCGACTCCGGACCGTGCGGTCATTTCTGGTCGATCTTGGGATCGAGAGCATCGCGCAGGCCGTCGCCAAGCAGATTGAAAGCGAGCACGGTGAGAAAGATCGCCAGGCTGGGAAAGATGGCGACGTGCGGCGAGGTCATCATGTCGGCGCGCGCTTCGTTGAGCATCGCTCCCCATTCGGGCGTCGGCGGCTGCGCGCCCATGCCGATGAACGACAGGCTCGCGGCGGTGATGATCGAGGTCCCGATGCGCAGCGAAAAATAGACCACGACCGCGGCGATCGTGCCCGGAAAAATATGCCGCAGGACGATGGTCCAGTCGGACGCTCCGACGCTTCTCGCCGCCTCGACGTAGGTCAGGTGCTTGAGCGAAAGCGTGTTGCCGCGAACGAGCCGGGCGAAGGTCGGAATGCTGAAGATAGACACGGCAACGATGACATTGATCATCCCGCCGCCGAGGATCGCGACGATGCCGATCGCGAGCACGATGCCTGGAAAGGCAAACAGCACATCGCAAAGACGCATGATCACGCGATCCCACCAACCGCCGTAGTATCCCGCGATCAGGCCCAGAGCGGTCCCGAACAGCGCGCCGACCGCGACCGAGACGAACCCGGCCATGAGCGAAATGCGCGCCCCCATCAGGATGCGGCTGAAAATGTCGCGGCCGAGCGGGTCGACGCCGAACCAGTGCTTGACCGACGGCAGCGCATTGATGCTGTCGTAGTCGAAGAAGTTTTCGGCATCGTAAGGGACGATTGCAGGGGCGACGATCGCAACGGCGACCAGCAGGAGCACGAACAGGCCCGCGACGACCGCCACGTGCTGCTTGCGAAACTTGCGCCAGAATTCGCTCCACGGCGTGCGGACCGACGTCGCAATCTGCACCGGCGAATCGGCGGCAAGGGTTGCCGAGTCTGCACCGGTGCTGTCCGCGACAACAGGTTGCGCTACATCGTCATTGACGGTATTTTCCGCGCCCGGGTTCATGTGCCTAGCGATAGCGGATCGTCGGGTTGATCACGGCGTAGAGCACGTCGACCACCAGATTGATCAGGATGAACTCGAGCGAGAAAAGCAGGATCTCGGTCTGGATGACCGGATAGTCGCGCATGTCGACGGCGTCGATCAGCAGTCGGCCCATGCCGGGCCAGTTGAAGACCACTTCGACGACGATCGATCCCCCGAGCAGAAATCCGAATTGAAGCCCCATCATGGTGACCACGGGGATGAGCGCATTGCGCAGCCCGTGCTTGATCACGACCACGCTTTCGCTCAATCCCTTGGCACGCGCGGTGCGCACATAGTCTTCCTGCAGGATGTCGACGAACGACGAGCGGGTGAACCGCGCCATGATCGCGGCGACCGCCGCGCCAAGCGTCAACGACGGCAGGATGTAATGCTTCCAGGTGTCCGCGCCCACCGTAGGAAGCCAATTGAGCTGCACGGCGAAAATCTCCATGAGCACCATCCCCAGCGCAAACGCGGGGAACGAGATGCCGGAGACCGCGAGCGTCATTCCCAAGCGGTCGGGCCAGCGGTTGCGCCACACAGCGGAGAGGACGCCGATGATCATTCCTATGGTCACCGACCACGACATCGCGGCGAGCGTCAGCCAGAACGTCGGCATGAAGCGGTCACCGATTTCCGTAGCAACAGGACGCTTGGTGCGAAGCGACTTGCCGAAATCGCCGTGCAGCGCGCCCGTCGCGAAGCGGAGGAACTGCTGCGGGAGCGACTTGTCGAGGCCGAGATCCTGACGCACCAGCGCGACCGTTTCGGGCGTCGCGTCGCCGCCTGCGGCGAGCCGCGCCGGGTCGCCGGGAAGCAGATGCACGAACATGAACACCAGCAAGCCCACGATCAACAGCGTCGGAATCAGCCCCAGCAGACGCTTGACGATGAATTGGAGCATGGCGGGGATGACGCGGCTGTTGTGGCTCCGGTGCGCTTAACGCGGCTTCGCCGCATTAGCCTGCGCCGCAACACCGAGGCGTTGTCAATCGCGGCCCGTGCGATGGCCGGGCGCTCATGGACAGCCGCGTCACTTCAAATCGACTTCGGTAAAGTTGAACGATGCGTCCGGGATGACGTAGACCCCGGTGAGCTTCTTGCTGTGCGCGGAGAGGAGCTTCTCGGTGACGAGCGGCGCCCAGGGCGCATCTTTCCAGATCGTCTCTTGCGCATTCTTGTAGAGCTTTGCCTTTTCCGCAGAGTTGGTGGTGAGCTGCGCACCCTTGATGTCGCTGTCGACCTGGGGATTCTTGTAATACGCGGTATTGAAAAGCCTGGGTGGCCACGACTCGCTGTAGAGCAACGGACGCAACGCCCAGTCCGCTTCGCCTGTGGACGTCGACCAGCCGACGTAGTAGAGCCGCACCGGCGCGGTCGCAGGATCCTGCCAGCTTTCGACCTTCTCGACGCGCTGGCCGGCCTCGAGCAGGGTGATCTTGGTGCGAATCCCGATTTGTTGCAGCTGCTGCTGCAGGAACTGCGTGACTTTCTGTGCGGTGCTGTGGTTGTACGCCGACCACAGCTCGGTCTCGAAGCCGTTTGCGAACCCGGCCTCGCTCATCAGCTGCTTCGCCTTTGCGACATCGTACGGCCATGTCCCGATCTTTACCGCGTACTCGACGCCTTCGGGAGCAACGCCTTCGGCCGCGGTTGCGTAGCCGTTGAAGGCGACCTTCGCCAGCGCGTCCTTGTTGATCGCGTATGCGATCGCCTGCCGAACCTTGGGGTTGTCGAAGGGCTTCTGCTGCGTGTTCATCGAAAGGTAGCGCAACACGATCGACGGTGCCGCCACCACCTCGAGCTCCGGCTTGGCCTTGAGCACGTCAGCCTGCTCGTAGGGAACCGGGAAAGTGAAGTGCGCCTCGCCGGTCTGCATCAGCGCCGCGCGCGAGTTGTTGTCGACGACCGGCTTCCAGGTGATGGAGTCGACTTTCGGGTAGCCTTTTTTCCAATAGCCGTCGAACTTTGCCACCTTGAGGTAATCGGTCGCCTTCCATTCGACGAACTTGAACGGGCCCGTGCCGACGGGGTGGAACGCGATGTCCTTGCTGCCCCACTGCTTGAGGGCGGCAGGACTGATCATCACCGTCGACGGATGCGCGAGCTGGTTGATGAACGGCGAGAACGGCGTCTTGAGGGTGATGCGCGCCGTATAGTCGTCGACGGCCTCGACCTTCGCGATGTTGTTGTTGTAGAGACCATAACGCTTGAGCTTGTTGTCCGGATTCGTGACGCGGTCGAGATTCACTTTGACCGCGTCGGCCTTGAAGTCGGTGCCGTCGTGGAACTTGACCCCCTTCCTCAGCTTGATCGTGTAGACGAGGCCGTCCTTGCTCGCCTCATAGCTTTCGGCCAGCACGGGAATCATTTTCATGTCCTTGTCGAACCCGTAAAGCCCTTCGTAGAACGACTTGGCCATCGCCTGCGACAGCGTGTCGTTGGCGTCGTACGGGTCGGTCGTGGTGAACGTCGAGGCGACGGCGAAAACGACATCCTTCGCGGCGAATGCGGGTGCGGCGGCCATCGCGCAGACCGCCAGCGCGGCGGCGAAAAGCGAGCGTGAACAGAATCTCATGCCGAATCTCCAGAAATTTGCGCCGGGGGCGCGAAACGTCGTGCTTTTTTCAATAGGCGCCGCCAATGCGGTGCATCGCGACATAGTGCCCGGGCGAGATTTCCTCGAGCGGCGCGACGCGCGGTTCGTCACCCACCGCCCGGATAGGGCTCGGGATCTCCTCCGATGATAGCTCGGTTTTGGGCCTGCGTCGCGCGGGGTCCGCTACCGGGACGGCGGAGAGCAGCTTCCTCGTATAGGCATGCTGCGGGTTCTCGAAGATGGCGCGGCGCGGGCCGATCTCGACGATCTGGCCGAGATACATCACGGCGACGCGATGACTGATGCGCTCCACCACCGCCATGTCGTGCGAAATGAACAGGTACGACAAGCCGAATTCGGCCTGCAGGTCGAGCATGAGGTTGATGATCTGCGCGCGGATCGACACGTCCAGCGCCGAAACCGCCTCGTCGGCAACGATGATCTTCGGTTGCAGCGCGAGCGCGCGGGCGATGGCGACGCGCTGCCGCTGTCCGCCGGAGAACTCGTGCGGGTAGCGGTTCGCCGAGTCCGGCGACAGCCCCACGTGCTGGAGCAGCCAGGCGACACGCTCTTCCGCCGCCGCGCCTTTGGCGATTCCGTGCACGTACAGCGGCTCCGCGACCGAGAAGCCGACGGTGAGCCGCGGGTCGAGCGAAGCGTAAGGATCCTGGAAAACCATCTGGATTTCCCGGCGCAGCGGCCGCACTTCGTCGGCGGAAAGCTTGGCGATGTCGCGCCCGTCGAGCTCTATGCTTCCACTATCGATGTCGACCAGGCGCAAGAGCGAGCGCCCGGTGGTCGACTTTCCACATCCGGACTCGCCGACCAGCGCCAGAGTCTCGCCGGCGCGCAACTCAAAGCTCACCTGCTCGACGGCGTGCACCATGCGCCGCACGCGACCCAGAATCCCCGAGCGAATGGGAAAGCGCGTCCTGAGCCCGCGCACGCGCAGCAGCGGACGACCGGGAGAAGGCGCCGGCATCGCCGCCTGCGCCGTTTGGCTGTCGACTCCGGTCGAAGGCAGCGGAAAGCGCGCCGGGGCGTCGCTGCCCTGCATCGAACCGAGCCTCGGCACGGCCGCGAGCAGCGCTCGCGTGTAAGGATGCCGGGGTGAATGAAAGATCTGCAGAGCTTCGCCTTCCTCGACCTTCTCGCCGCGATACATGACGATGACGCGATGCGCGACTTCGGCCACGACGCCCATGTCGTGGGTGATGAAAATCACCGCCATGTGCATCTCTTGCTGCAGCAGGCGTATGAGCTCGAGGATCTGCGCCTGGATGGTAACGTCGAGCGCAGTCGTCGGCTCATCGGCGATGAGCAGTCGCGGCTTGCACGACAACGCCATGGCGATCATCACTCGCTGCCGCATTCCGCCCGAGAGTTGGTGCGGATAACGGCCGAGCACCTGCGCCGCTTCGGGGGTGCGCACCTGCTCGAGCATGCGCAGCGCCTCGCGCTTCGCCGCGTTGAAGTCCTTCCGCTGATGGAGCCGGATCGACTCGGCGATCTGCTCACCGACCGTATACACCGGGTTGAGCGACGTCATCGGTTCCTGGAAGATCATTGCGATCTCCGCACCGCGGATCTCGCGCATCGTCGCGGCGCTCGTCTGCGCCAGATCGATGCGGGAGTGCTCGCGCGCGAATTCAAGCTTGCCGGATGTGATCCGTCCACCGCCGTGCTCGACGAGGCGCATGAGCGACAGGGCCGTGACCGACTTGCCTGAACCCGATTCGCCGACGACAGCGACCGTCTCGCCTCGCCCGACACTGAACGATACATTGCGGACCGCGGATACGGTGCGCTCGGACGTGCGGAACTCGACCGAGAGTCGATCGACCTGGAGCAGCGGAGCGTGGGCGGCAGCGGGCATCGTCGATGCGTCGTGGCGACGAATTATGCGCGTCTAGCGCGATGGCGTACAACTCGCCGCACGCGAGAGCGATAGCAACTTAAGGTCGCGCCTGCTCGCGAATTTGGTCGAGTGTGGCATTCATGGTGATCGCTCGCGGATCGACCTTGAGCCAGAGCAGCGACGGGCGATCCGCAGCGAGCGCGCGCTCCAGCGCCGGAGCGAATTCCGCGGTGCGGATCACTGTCTCCCCAATCGCGCCGTACGCTTTCGCCAGCGCGGCGAAATCGGGATTGACGAGATCGGTACCGTATACCCGCGCCGGGTAGTTGCGCTCCTGATGCATGCGAATGGTGCCGTACATACCGTTGTCGATCACCACGAAAATGACATTCAGCTTGCATTGAACCGCGGTGGCGAGCTCCTGCCCGTTCATCTGAAAACAACCGTCCCCGTTCCACGACACCACGACGCGCTCCGGGTGCGTCGCCTTGGCCGCGATCGCCGCCGGGACTCCGTAACCCATCGAGCCGCTGTACGGAGCGAGCTGAGTGCGGAAACGGCGATGTCGATAGAGGCGGTGCAACCACACCGTGTAGTTGCCGGCGCCGTTCGCCAGAATCGCGCTTTCCGGCAAACGCTCACGCAACACCGCCACCACTTGCCACAGATCGAGCTCGCCGGACATCGGCCGCGGCTCCTGCCACTGCAGATAGTCACGATGCGCCTGGCGGGCGTTTGCGAGCCAGGCGGGGCTCGCAATCGGTGTCATCTCCGCCAGCGCGGCTGCAAGAGCCGGCATCGATGCTTGTATCGCGAGGGCCGGCTGGAACACGCGTCCGAGCTCCTCGCTGCCGGGGTGAACGTGAATGAGCGTCTGTCGCGGCTGCGGCACGCTGAGCAGCGCGTAGCCGCCGGTCGTCATCTCACCGAGGCGCTCGCCGGCGACGAGAAGGACATCGGCATCGCGCACTCGCACGGCCAGCTTGGGATTGATCGCGATCCCGACGTCGCCCGCATAGAGCCCGTGACTGTTGTCGAAGAGATCCTGGCTGCGAAACGCGCAGGCGACCGGAATGGTATTGGCTTCGGCGAAGCGGCGCATGTCGGCGCACGCTGCCGCGTTCCATCCGCTGCCGCCGACGATGACCAGAGGTTGCTTCGACGCCGCGAGCCTTTCGCGGAGTTCTGCAATTTGCGCGACACCGGGATAGACCGCGACCGGCTCGACGCGTGCGGCGTCGTCGACCTGTACCGACGACGAGAGCACGTCCTCGGGCAGCGCCAGCACCACCGGGCCGGGCCGCCCTTGAGTCGCCACCCGGAACGCGCGGGCGACGTATTCCGGAATGCGCTCCGCGCAATCGATCTCCGCGGCCCATTTGGCGATGCTTCCGTACATGCGCCGATAATCGATTTCCTGAAACGCTTCGCGATCGTGAAAATCGCTGCCAACCTGGCCAACGAAAACAATAAGCGGCGTCGAGTCCTGTTGCGCGGTGTGGATGCCGACGGCGGCATTCGATGCACCGGGCCCGCGGGTCACGAACACGATGCCCGGGCGGCCGGTCAGCTTGCCGTACGCCTCTCCCATATAAGCAGCGCCACCCTCATGGCGGCAGACGATCAGCCGCAGCGATTCGCGCGCGTCGTAGAGAGCGTCGAGGACGGCGAGATAGCTCTCGCCCGGCACGCAGAAGGCGAGGTCGACGCCCTGTCGGATAAGATTGGCGACCAGAATCTGGCCGCCGGTGCGCGACGCGCTCATCAGTGGAGATTCTAGCAGGCCGATCCGCACGCCTCGGTCGGGATGTCTCTATAATCACGCCACCATTCCCGCTATGCCGCGCCGACCTCGTCGCCCATGAACCTGCCGCCCGCCCTGCACGATGCGTTGCTCTTCACCGTCGCCGGTGCGTTTTTGGCGCTGGTGCTGATGCGATGGAAGCGCGACCAGCGTCAGGGCATGCTGCAAATGCTGATATTGCTGGTCCTCGGCGTTTGCGGGCTGCTGGCGCTCAACCAGTTCGGCGCGAGCATCGCTCCAACGATGCTGGGCGCGGCCGTGCGCGAAGTGTGCCTGCTCCTTGCCGCGTTCGGCTTCATCCGTATTTTCCTGGTGTTCGTGTTCCAGGGCATGTTCGCGCGCATGGCGCTGCCGCGCATTCTCGGCGACGTTCTGTTCGCGTTTTCGCTGCTCACCTATACGGTCTACCGCATGTACGCGGTTGGCTTCGACTTTGCCAGCATTGCCATCACTTCCACGGTTATCGGCGGTGGCTTGGCGCTTTCGCTGAAAGAGCCCTTGGCGAACCTTTGGGGCGGCGTCGCGATTCAACTCGACAACACCTGCCGCATCGGCGATTGGATACGCATCGAAGGGGCGATGGGTCAGGTGGTCAGCATCCGCTGGCGCTACACCGCACTCGCCACCAATGCCGGCGAGACGTTGATCATTCCCAATTCGACGCTGGTCAGCCACCACGTCCACGTGCTCGCGCGCCGCGGCGATCAGCGCATTCCATGGCGGCGACCGATCGAGTTCGGCGTCGGATACGAATGGCCTCCGAGCCGCGTGATCGCGGTGGTCGACGAGGCGCTGGCACGCGCCGACATCCCTTATGTCGCGCGT
>DATMNH010000172.1:0-36077 GCA_035568975.1 Casimicrobiaceae bacterium | reverse complement strand
AGCAATGGCGAGACGCTTCTGCGCGCCGCTCGGCGGCAAACTCGAGAGGATGAAATGCTGTTCCCCCGGCAAAACGGCGTCTGTCTTCGGCATCAGAGCAACTCTTTGCGGCAACGCCAACCCGAGGCATGACGCGCCGCGGCCGTCGCCAAGGGGATAACTTGATCGTCAACAGGAGCGCGTCGCGACGCAGCCATCTGTGCTCGCAGGCTAATCTTGCACAAAGGTGTTCGGCCCGACTTTGGAGTCGAGTGCATCCTGCGGGCTCGTCAACCCAAGCATATTAACCTTGAAGGATGCGCATAAAAATCGCGTTGTCGAGATGCCCGGTTAGGGTGTACGCAGATTTGGTTTTCGCAGAGCGTCGCTGACGGCCGTGAGTAGTTCCTGCCCGTCGAACGGCTTCTTGAATGAGCGGTAATGACCTGGGCCTATGGCCGGCGATCGATTGAGCATTTCGGGGTGACCGGTGATAAGGATGACTGGCAACTCGGGCCGTGCCGCATGTGCCACTCGCAAGAGTTCAAAACCATCCTTTACGGGCATGTCGATGTCAGAGATCAGGCAATCAATCTCTGCGAGACAATCGCTTTCGAGCAACGCCGCGGCAGAGGCAAACGAGCGCACCGCATAATCCGCAGATTCCAGCAGATTCTTGAGCGACTCGAGAATTCTCCGATCATCATCGACCACCGCGATGGTAAAGCCGGGAGGGTTGTCACTCATCGACGTCCTTGCGTAGTATCAATGTCACGTGGGGCGAGTTCAGATGCAGCGCAACGACCTGTGGCGGCAACGGCCATCCGCAGTGCGCACAAGGGGACCATCCAAGCCTCCGAATTCCTCATCACCCGAATTCTGCCGGAGCGATATGCGGCCGTATCTAATAGAAAAATGTGATAGCGCCCAAACTGGCAACGGCGCGAGAATGCTCCAGCGCTGGTTGAGCGCAGCGCAGGTTCGAGGTCATCCGATGTCGCACACCACGCCAATCGTGTTCGTTGTTGACGACGACGTCTCGGTGCGCAGATCGCTGGAATTGCTGATCGGCTCCGCAGGCTGGCAGCCAGAGACATTCGGATCTGCGCAGGAGTTCCTGTCTTACCCACGAATCCTTGCGCCGAGCTGTCTGGTACTTGACGTTAGTCTTCCGGACCTAAACGGTCTCGAACTTCAGAAGCGAATCGCCAGCGATCGCTCTGACATGCCGATCATCTTCATCTCGGGTTACGGCGACGTGCCGATGACGGTCCAGGCCATGAAGGCGGGAGCTGTCGAGTTCCTGACCAAGCCATTCAGCGACGATGTGCTGTTGACCGCCATCCAGCATGCCCTCGAACGCAGCAGCACAGCACTTGCCAACGAGGCGCAGACGCGGGCGCTCCGGGACTGTCACGAGTCACTCAGCCCCCGCGAACGGGAAGTCATGGCGCTGGTGGTCTCCGGCTTGCTGAATAAGCAGGTCGGTGGCGAGCTCGGTATCAGCGAGATCACGGTGAAGGCACACCGAGGCAACGTGATGCGAAAGATGAGAGCCGACTCTCTCGCCGACCTGGTGAAGATGGCCGCGGCGCTCCCCCACCCTGCCGCGGCGAAAGAATAATCCTTTACCGCGCAGTCGTTCTCACCTTGCTCGTGCATTCACGGCGTTCTCGTAGGGCCTCACCCAACGTGCGGCCCAGAGCTCTCAACGTGCGGAGCCGACAAAGCCTCGCACCAACGCGGCGATTTCGTCTGCCGCCGTGTCCAATGCAAAATGACCGGCGTCGAGAACGTGAACTTGAGCGCTCGGCACGTCCCGGCGATAGGCTTCCGACTCCGAGGGGTCGAAGGAGGGGTCATACTTGCCCCAGATCACCAGCAGGCGCGGCTGCTTCTCGCGCATCCATGCTTGCCATTTCGGGTAGGCATCCACGTTGGTTCGATAGTCGTAAAAAAGGTCACTTTGAATGTCGGCTTGGCCGGGCTGGCTGAGAAAGGCAAATTCGTCGCTCCAGAGATCCGGGTCATATCTTTGCACGTTGGGATCGCTCCCCACGTGGCGCGTCCGCGTCGTTGGCAGCGACAGAAGATTGTCGCGAAGCGCGCTTTCGTTGGCAGTGCGATCGGCCCAAAAGGCCCGGCGTGTCTTCCAAATGGGCCCGAGGCCTTCGTTGTGCGCCACGGCGTTCTGGACGATGAGAGACTCGATCCTGTCCGGATGGGCCAAGGCCATGCGAAAGCCCACGGGACCACCGTAATCCTGCATGTAAAGCGTGTAGCGCGCGAGCCCGAGGGTTTCGGTAAATTGATTCATGATCTCCGCATAGTGATCGAACGTGTACGCGAACGCCTTCGGGTCAGCCCAGTCGCTGTGTCCGAAGCCCGGGTAATCCGGCGCGACGAGGTGATAACGATTGGAAAGCCGGGAGAACAGAGGCTCGAACATCCTCGATGAAGAGGGAAGCCCGTGCAGCAGGAGAACCGTCGGTGCGTCTTTCGGGCCGGCCTCCCTGTAGAAGATGGAGAGACCATTTATCCGTGTCGTGCGATAGAAAGGCGGATGTTCCACGGGGGCTCGTTTCCTGATCCAGCGACCTCGAAAATGCCTTTTCCCGCTCGACCGGCGTGCCGAGCGGATGGGAACCGTTACAGCATCTATGACCTCTGCTCTGCGTGGTCACGTCCGCGCTCACGCGGATCGTCGCCCGGATCCAGGTATTCGAGACCCAACGGACCGATCGCCGTTACCTGGGTGACGTACTCACCGGATTTTGCCCAGTGGAAGTGATACGTATCGCCGGGCAGAACAATGACGCTACCGGGCGGATACGCCGCCACCTTGTCGCCGTCGAACCGATCGCCGAGCCCGACGTAGAAGACCCCGGACATCACGGTGTAGATTCTGTCCTCCGGGTGTCGGTGTGGCATCAGCTTCACGCCGGAGGGCACTTTGACCCTGATCACGTAGGGGCCGGGCTCTGACGGCTGACCGACAATGACGGCGAGGCGGACCGAAGGTGGGAACGCCGGGAACGGCTTCCAGTCGATCTCTTCCGGCAGGATCGATCTGAAGACGGCTTCGCCTGGCTGGTGGGTTCGAAGCATTGCGGCTCTCCTAATCTGGACGTGTTTGTCAACTGACGCTTCAGATCAACTTGGCGTCCAATGTGATTGCGGCGTTGAGCACCTTGGAGACGGGGCAATTCTTCTCGGCATCACTGGCCATTCGAGCAAACGCCGCTTCGTCCAGGTTCGGCACTTGGGCGCGCAGTGTCAGCGCCGATTGACTGATGCGGAATCCGTGGCCCTCCGGCTCGAGTGTGACCGCGGCCTCGGTATCGAGCTCCGTGGGTGTATAGCCAGCGCCCTGCAGCTGAAAGGCCAGTGCCATGGTGAAGCATCCGGCATGGGCTGCAGCGATCAACTCTTCGGGATTGGTGCCCTTCTCGTTCTCGAATCGGGTCCTGAAAGAATACGGGGTCTCTGCGAGCACGCCTGAATCGGTGGAAAGATTGCCGTTGCCGGTGCGACCGGTGCCGCGCCAAACCGCTTTCGCCTTGCGGATCATGTAATGTCTCCTTGCTATGGTGTGTTCTGAACTCTCTCGAATTTCATCATTTCAAGCTTCGTACGCATCGTGATGGCGGCCCTCTCACGCTGGCTGCTTCAGCGCTGCGGTGTCGACTGGCGGCTTGCGCAGCCGCTTGCCGGTTGCTGCAAGGATCGCGTTGGTTACCGCGGGGACGATCGCCGAGGTCCCGGCCTCGCCCATCCCTCCCGGCGGCTCGGCGCTGTTCACGATGTAAATCTCGATTGCCGGCGCCTCGTTCATCCGCAGCATTTCGTAATTGTGGAAATTGCTTTGCTCGACGCGACCGTTCTTCAGCGTGACCTCTCCGTGGAGCGCCGCCGTGATGCCGAAGACGATCGCGCTCTGGATCTGCGCCCGAACGGTATCGGGATTGACCACGGTGCCGCAGTCGACCGCGCAGACGACGCGCCGGACACGAACCGCTCCATCCTTCGCCACCTCGACTTCGGCAACCTGCGCCATATAAGTTGCGAAGACGAACTGGAGAGCGACGCCGCGTCCCGCTCTTTCCGGCAGCGGCTGTCCCCAACCGGCCTTTTCCGCCGCAAGCTCGAGCACTGCCTTGGCGCGGGGCGCCTTGTCGAGGAGAGCTCGCCGATAAGCGACCGGATCTTGCTTCGCTGCGGCCGCCAGCTCGTCGATGAAACTCTCGGTTACGAAGACATTGTGCGACGGCCCGACGCTGCGCCAGAAGGCCGTCGGAATGCCCGGTGGTTCCACCCGCAGATACTCGACGTGCAGGTTCGGGAAGGCGTAGACCAGATCGATCGCGCCTTCGGTTGTGTCGGGGTCGAGACCGTTGTTGAACGCCGGCGGGAGATAGCGCGCGATGATCGAGGAGCCCGCGAAGCGATGATTCCAGGCGACCGGCTTGCCCTTCTCATCGAGACCGGCGGATAGCCGGTCGTAGAAATAGGGCCGATACATGTCGTGCTGGATATCCTCCTCGCGGGTCCAAACGACCTTGACCGGGCCGTCGACATGCTGCGCGATCTGGACGGCGCGAGCGACACCGTCGCTCTCCAATCGCCGGCCGAAGCCGCCGCCGATCAGATGATTGTGGACCACGACCTTGTCCAGCGGCAGGCCGCTGATCTTCGCCGCCGCCGCTTGGCAGCGTGCAATGGCCTGGCTGCCGACCCAGATTTCGCAGCCGTCCTTGCGGACATGAACCGTGCAGTTCATCGGTTCCATCGCCGCGTGCGCGAGAAAAGGAACCTGGTAGGTCGCCTCGACCTTGGTGACAGCGCTCGCCATCGCCTTGTCGACATCGCCGACGTTCTGCGCCACCGGTCCCGAATTGAGCGTCGCTTTCTCGAGCTCGGCCGCGACGTCGTTCGTGTTGAGCTTGGCGTACGGCCCGTCGTCCCATTCGATCACCAGAGCCGCGAGACCCTTCTTCGCGGCCCCCATATGGTCGGCCACGACCGCGACGGCGTCGTCGAGCCGTACGATCTGTCGCACGCCTTTGACGACCTTTGCCTTCCCATCATCCACGCTCTTCACACGACCGCCGAAGACCGGCGATTGTGCGAGGGTCGCGAACTTCACACCCGGCGGCCGAACGTCGATGCCATAGATGGCGGTTCCGTTGACCTTCGCCGGCGTGTCGAGGCGCTTCGCCGGCGTGCCGATGAGCCTAAAATCTTGCGGTCGCTTGAGCGCCACGTTTTCGGGCACCGGCATGCGGGCCGCGTCGGTGGCAAGGTCGCCGTACTTGATCTTTCTTCCCGTCGGCGCGTGAATCACCTCTCCGCTTTGCGCGCGACAGGACGCTGGGTCGACATTCCAGCGCTTTGCCGCCGCCGCCACCAGCATGGTCCTCGTCGTCGCACCGGCTTGGCGAAGCGGCAGCCACGACCCGCGTATCGCATTCGAGTTGCCGGTTGCCTGCACCCCAAGCAAGGGATTTGCATAGAGCTTTTCGTTGGGCGGAGCATGTTCCAGCCGCACCTGTTTCAGGTCCACCTCCAGCTCTTCGGCGATGAGCATTGGGATGGATGTATAGGTGCCCTGGCCCATCTCGACATAGGGCATGGTCAGAACAATCTTCCCATCGCGACCGATGCGGATGAAGGCGTTGGGCGCGAAGGCATCGGCGTCGGCCGCTTCGGCTTCGCCGTTTGCGAACGGCAGGCTCAGGCTCAGCAGCAGGCCTCCGCCTGCCGCCGCGCCTGCCTGCAGGAACCTGCGCCGCGAGATACCGTTCGCTGGCAGCAACCGATCAGTGCCGGCGACCAGGGAACTGAGGGGATCTACGATCATGTCAGCCTCCTGGTCCGCTCGATTGTGCGGCCTGCTTGATAGCTTCGCGAATGCGGAGATAGGTCCCACAGCGACAGATGTTACCGGACATCGCGGCATCGATATCGGCATCGGTCGGATGTGGCTTGCTCGCGAGTAGCGCCGAAGCGGACATGATCTGGCCCGACTGGCAGTAACCGCACTGAACGACCTCGCGGTCGAGCCAGGCCTTCTGAATCCTGGCTCCCGCTGCTGTCGCGCCGATCGCCTCGATCGTTGTGATCCGCGACTTGCCGATGCTGCCGACGGAGGTGATGCAGGAACGGGTCGCGACGCCGTTGATATGCACGGTGCAAGCACCACAGAGCGCCATGCCGCAGCCGAACTTCGTACCAGTCATGCCCAGCACGTCGCGCAACACCCAGAGGAGCGGCGTGTCGCCGTCGACGTCGACGCCGTGTGTTTTTCCGTTGACTTTAATGCTGAAGGCCATGGCGTCCTCTCCGTTCCTATCAACGGCGATCGGCGTCACGATCGGCCGACGCTTTCGCTGTTCGACCTCTAATTGAATGCGGTACATAAAACACAGTTGCGATCAGACCAGAAGCGTAGACGCGAATCTATTAGACGATGGTATCGACGATACTTTGGCATCGGTCGGCGCGACAATCGCGCTGCACGCGATCGCTTGCCTACGAACTTGCGTGGCGTAATACGCAGGAATCCGGGTCCCAGTTTCGAGCCCGGTCGGGGAGCTGCAGGCTTCGCTCGACGCGCGGCGCCTACCTGGCGCGCTTTGCTTTAGCAGCCCTTGCCCGCGGTGCAGTGCTTGACTTGAGGTGTTCAATCAGCCAGCGCCCGGCTGGGCCGGGCGGCCTGTCTGTTCGGAACACTGCGGACATCACCATGACGAGGTTGGCGTTTGGTATGTCCTCGATCGCAATTTTCACCAACGACCCATTTGCCAAATCGGTTTCTATCGCGTTCACCGGCATACCACCCCAGCCTAAACCTGCGCGTAAGAAGGCGTGCTTCGCGCCGAGGTCGGCGAGCCGCCACGTGTTCGAAGAAAAAACGCCGAATTCTTTTCCTTGCGACAGTTCAGAACGGTCCGTGAGGACGAGTTGCCTATGTCGCGCAAGGACACGCGCTGGAATTGCGCCTTTGAGCGACGCCAGAGGATGGGTTGGGGACGCGACAAAAGACCATCCGATGCTGATCAGGCGCTCACGCGTGAGCTGCGCAGGGGCGGTGGGGAGAGAACCCATGACTCCGAAGGCGCAGCGACCGTCCATCACCGGCTGCAAGACGGCGCCCAGTGCTTCGACGTAAAGCCTAAGCGGCGTCGCTGGGAATTCTTCTTGAAACGCCGCGACGGCGCAGGTGAGCTGGTCGAGCGGGAACATCACATCTACCACGACGCTCAGTTCGGGCTCGAGGCCATCCGACAGGCCCTTCGCTCGGGCCTTGAAAACATCCATCCGACTTACAACCGCACGCGCTTCCGCAAGAAGCGCCAGACCCTGGGTGGTCAACACCGGGGAGCGGCTGGAGCGATCGAACAACTTGACGCCGAGCTGGGCCTCCAGATTCGCAAGCGTTTGGCTGATGACGGATTGCGCTCTGCGCAACCGGCGTCCGCCGGCCGAAAAGCTTCCTTCGTCGGCTGCCGCAATGAACATGCGAAGATGGTCGAGTGAAACGCTCTCGAGCATATATCGTCGCGAACGACGGCTTGTGGTCGGAAAATATAGGCTACCACGATTGGAAACGCGGCGAAATTGTATTGGCTCAGTCGGTCCGAACGACATGATCGGCAATCCGTCAGGCCACATAAACGCTCTTGATGTTCACGAACTCCTTGATCCCATAGTTCGAGAGCTCGCGCCCGTAACCACTCTCCTTTACGCCGCCGAACGGGAGCCGAGAGTCGGACCGCACGACCTCATTGACAAAGACGGAGCCGCTCTCGATTCGTTCGCGTGCAATGCGCTCACCGCGTTCGCGATCGACCGTGAGGATGGCGCCGCCAAGACCGAAAACGGAAGCGTTGGCAACCGCGATCGCCGCCTCCTCGTCCTTCACAGGGATCACTGCCGCGACCGGCCCGAATAGCTCCTCCTCATAGGCGGGCATGCCCTTCTCGACATCGGTCAGCACGGTCGGAGGGTAATATGCACCGGGACCGTCGGGTATCTTGCCGCCCAGCAGACAGTGCGCGCCCATCGCGACACTTCTTTGGACCTGGTCATGCAGCGCATCGCGTAAATCGTGCCGGGCAAGCGGTCCGAGCGCCGTTTGCTCGTTCATGGGGTCGCCGAATTTCATCGCGCCCATGCGCTCGACGAACAGGCTCTCGAAGCGAGCGCGGACCTTGTCCACGACGATGAATCGCTTTGCCGCGATGCAGCTTTGGCCCATGTTTATGAGACGTCCCCTAGTGCACAGGACAGCCGCCTGTTCGAGATCGACGTCCTCGAGCACGAGGTAAGGATCGCTGCCACCAAGCTCGAGCACCGTCTTCTTCAGCATCGCGCCCGCCTTGCTCGCCACCGCGCGGCCGGCCGGCCCGCTCCCGGTAAGTGTCACCGCTCGCACCAGCGGATGCTCGATCACCGCGGCGACCTCCTTCCCGCCGATCAAAAGCGTTCGGAACAGATGCTCGGGGAAGCCTGCTTTGCGGAAGGCCCGTTCGATTGCGAGGGCGCACCCGGGGACATTGGATGCGTGTTTCAGCACGCCGGCGTTGCCGGCCATGAGCCCTGGCGCGGCAAAGCGGAACACCTGCCAGAACGGGAAATTCCATGGCATTACCGCCAGCACGACGCCGAGGGGATTGAACGCGACGTAACTCTTGCGAGCTTCCGTGGTGACAGGCTCAGGTGCCAGGAACCGCTCGGCGTTTTCCGCGAAGTAGTCGCACCCGTCCGCGCATTTCTGAATTTCGGCGACGCCGTCTCGGATGGGTTTGCCCATCTCCTCGGCCATGAGGCGGGCATATTCCCGGGCATTCCCGCGCAGCACTTCAGCAGCGCGGCGCATGAGAGCGGCGCGCTGACTAAAACTTGTGCTCCGCCACTCCAGATGAGCTTGATGGGCGCTGGCGATGATGGCCTGCACAGCTTCGGGCGAGGTCTCCTCGTAGCTCGCGACCACCGCACCGGTCGCCGGGTTGATCGTTTGCCATGTCATGGCTGTTGCTCCTCTCGCGGTGCCGCGCTCGGACGACGCATGAAATTCCATCACTTTGATTCAATCGGGCGGCGAAGGTTCGGCGAGGTTCCGGCCTCGCCTGCCCAACGAAGGCAAAGCGTCCCGCACGAGTTTCCGCAAGTTTCCGTTCGCCCTTGCGACGACGATGACCGTTTGTGAATCTTTCATTTGTATGTTGTTCTCGTTTGTTTCTGCTTCGTAAACGTCGTCACCCTTGATCTTTTTCTGCAGGGCCAGGTTTTCTCAAGTGGCCCGAGCATCTATCGCCTCATTCGATGGTTAATATCTAAAAATACAGGCTACCGCGACTGGAAACGTGCCCATATTGTGCTGTTGTATGAACAGCGAGGATTAAAAGCATGTCCGTCATTTCCGTCATTGTTGGAAGCACTCGCGAGGGCCGTTTCTCGGAAAAGCCCGCGAAGTGGATTTTGCAGCACCTGAAGAAGCGCGATGGCGTCGACGCGCGGCTTCTAGATCTTCGCGACTTTCCGATGCCGTTCTTCGATCAGCAAGCGACGCCGGCCATGCCGGGCCGCCAGCCCTATAAGCACGAGGTCGTGCAGAGATGGACCGCTGCAATCGCGCAGTCCGACGGCTTCATCTTCGTCACTCCCGAATATAACTACGGCACGTCCGCGGTGCTCAAGAACGCGATTGACTGGGTCTATCCCGAGTCGAATCGCAAGGCCGCGGCCTTCGTGAGCTATGGCTCCGCCATGGGCGCACGCGCCGTCCAGCAACTCCGCCTGACGGCGATCGAGGTGCAGCTTGCGCCGATTCGCTCATCGGTCTTCATCCCTGTCGCCACCTTGTGGGCTCACTACCAGGGCGGCAATGTCGAGGCCGGACTGGCCGAGCTGGCGACACCTGCGGGAGCGATGATCGACGATCTGCTGTGGTGGACCGCAGCCTTGAAGACGGCGCGCGCCAGAGCGTCCTGACCGCCACAGCGCGGCGACGGCGCAACTCTACTGCTCAGCTCACGCGCTCGCGACCCTTCGAAGGCGAACCGGCGGCGGAGTCCCACCCGCCGCGGACTTCCCAACCCGAGCACCGGTGGCGCCTTCTCGCTGGCCGGGTCGGACCTGTTCGAAGAGCCAATCCTGGAACACCTGGATTTTTCCGGTGGTCTCCGAGCCCGGCGGATACACGATGAAGTACGAGTATCTGGTGGGCACGCTCCGGGAAAAGAGCCGAACCAGCCGGCCGGATTCCAACTCCGCTGCGACGAGTGATGAACGCGCCAAGGCAACGCCGAGGCCGGCGATAGCCGCTGGAAAGAGCAGATTTTCCTCGCCGTAACGCTGTCCTTGACCGGCATCGCGATAGTCCAGGCCGACCGCTTCGAACCAGATCGACCAAGGCTGTCGCTCATCGTGCAGGAGTGGCACCTTAAGGAGGTCGCGAGGCGCACGCGGCAGCTGACCACCTAGGAACGCAGGGCTGCACACCGGAACCAGCTCCTCGTCATAGAGTTTGATTGAGCTCAGTCCGGCCCACGTGCCTGGACCGAACCGCACTGCCATGTCGACGCCATCGCGAGTGAAATCAGTCAGCGACCGCGTAGCCCGGATATTTACCTGGATGTCCGGATGATGCTCATTGAAGTCTGCGAGGCGCGGCAGCAACCAATAGGCAGCAAAACACGGCACCGTACTGATCGTCAGGATCCGGTCCCTGTCGCGCGGCCGAATCGCCTCGACTCCTTCGGCGATTTCTTTGATGGCGGCCCGGACGCGCTCAAGGAGTCGACTTCCCTCGTCGGTCAGCAGCATGCGTCTGCCGCTGCGCCGAAAAAGAGGCGTTCCCAGATGCTCTTCCAGACGCTTGATGCGTTGGCTTACGGCGCCATGGGTGACGTGCATCTCCTCTGCGGCGCGCGTGAAATTCAGGTGCCGGGCAGCGGCTTCGAAGAAGCGAAACGTCTCGAGCGGAGGAAGTATGCCAGGCATACAGAGGTGATAGCTGCGCTAACCGCTGACGTGAAAAACGATCGATGGCAATCGTCGCACCAGCACCGCATCATCCAGATTCCTGGCGCTCAGCCCCATGAACGATGCCACAGTCCGCGGTGGAGGAGGCGATGCGGCTGAAAAGAAGATATTAACATTCCGCGGCTTTCGTCGCCGAGCTCGAACGTCTGGCGAAGCAGCGCTAACGAGATTCGTTTTGGTCGCTTTCTTGAAGATTCGCCCCTGTGTCGATTGATACAAAGCAGGAATCGCATGACACACCCGCGGCACGGCGGCGCGAGATTCTGAAACAGTTCCAGTGGCCATAGCTTGAGGAGCGACAGATGTCACATACGCTAACGATCAACGGCACAGCTCGCAGTGTCGATGTCGACGACGACACCCCGACGCTCTGGGTGTTGCGCGACGTGCTCGGCTTGACCGGCACCAAATTCGGTTGTGGGCTCGGCTTGTGCGGCGCGTGCACGATCCATCTCGATGGCAAGCCGGTGCGCTCATGCATCACTCCAGTCGCTGCCGCAGCCGGCAAACGCATCACGACGATCGAGGCCGTCGGCGCCACGGCCGCCGGGAAAAAGATTCAGCAATCGTGGATCGGGCTGGAGGTACCGCAATGCGGTTATTGCCAGTCTGGCCAGATCATGTCCGCAACGGCGTTGCTCGCCGCCAAGCCCAACCCGACCGATAGCGACATCGACGCTGCCATGTCGGGCAACATCTGCCGCTGCGGCACCTACGTGCGCATCCGCGAGGGAATCAAGCGCGCTGCGCACGGTGCCGCGAACGAGAAGAAGGGGGCTTGACATGACCGACAATCGACTAGATGTCGCCGAAAGCGACGGTGTGGATCTCTCCCGTCGCCGCTTCCTGAGTGTGACCGCGGCGGTGGGCGGGGGTCTCCTCGTCGGCTTCGCGGCGGCGGGTCGTTCGATCCGCGATGCCGATGCGGCCGACAGGGCCGCGGGCGCGACATTCGCGCCCAATGCCTTTATCCGCATCGGGGGTGACGGGCAAGTTGTCCTGACCATGCCCTACGTCGAGATGGGTCAGGGCACCTACACCTCGATCCCGATGCTGATCGCCGAGGAGCTGGAAGTGGACCTGAAGCAGGTGCGGCTGGAACACGCGCCGCCCAACGAAAAGCTCTACGCCAATCCCTTGCTGGGCGTGCAGGCAACCGGCAACTCGAACGCGATACGCGGGTCGTGGCAGCCGCTGCGCCAAGCCGGCGCGACGACGAGGACCATGCTGGTGGCGGCGGCGGCGCAGCGCTGGAACGTCGATGCGGCGTCGTGCAAAGCGCAAAGCGGCGAGGTGATTCATTCGCCGACCGGGAGAAAGATCAAATACGGCGACCTTGCCGCCGACGCAGCCCGCATGCCGATCCCCGAGAATGTCGCGCTTAAGCGACCGGAGAACTTCAAGCTCATCGGCACGCCGGCCAAGCGCCTGGACACACCCGCGAAGGTCAACGGAACCGCCATCTATGGCATCGACGCCCGGCCGCCGGGCGTGAAGTTCGCGACGCTTGCGCAATCGCCCGTGTTCGGTGGCCGTGTCAAGAGCGTAGACGATTCCAAGGCCAAGGCCATCAAGGGCGTGCGCCAGATCGTAAGGCTCGACGACGCTGTCGCGGTCGTGGCCGACCATATGGGGGCGGCGAAGAAAGGCTTGACGGCTCTGGTAATCGAATGGGACGACGGTCCCTACGCCCAGCTCGGCACGCAAACGATCGTGGACGAGCTCGACAAGGCGACGCTCAATGCGGGGCCGGTTGCGCAGAACATCGGCGATGCCGACAAGGCGATGGCGAGCGCTGCCACCAAGGTCGAGGCGACCTACCTGGTTCCCTTCCTCGCGCATGCGACCATGGAGCCGATGAACTGCACGGTTCATGTCCGCAAGGACGGCTGCGAAGTCTGGGTCGGCAACCAAGTGCTCGGGCGAGCCCAAGCGGCCGCCGCAAAGACCACCGGGCTGCCGTTGGACAAGGTCGTGGTTCACAATCATCTCATTGGCGGCGGCTTCGGTCGCCGGCTCGAGATCGACGGCGTCACCCGCGCTGTGCAGATCGCCATGCAGGTGGAGGGTCCGGTGAAGGTGGTGTGGACCCGCGAGGAAGATATCCAGCACGACATGTACCGGCCCTGTTTCTTCGACCGGCTTTCCGCCGGTCTCGATGAGAAAGGAATGCCGGTTGCCTGGAACCATCGTTTCGCGGGGTCCTCGATTATCGCGAGATGGCTTCCTCCGGCATTCAACAATGGTCTGGACCCGGACACGACCGAGGGCGCGATCGATCTGGTCTATGCGCTGCCGAACCTGCACGTCGAGTATGTGCGGGTGGAACCTCCGGGCATTCCGACGGCGTTCTGGCGCAGCGTCGGGCCGTCGCACAATGTCTTCGTGACCGAAAGCTTCATCGACGAGCTTGCGGCATCGGCGAAGCAGGATCCGGTTGCCTATCGGCGGGCGCTCCTCGACAAGGCGCCCCGCGCGAAGGCAGTCCTCGATCTCGCGGCGGAAAAGGCCGGCTGGGGAAAGCCCTTGCCCAAAGGCATTGGCCGCGGCGTCTCGGTCCAGCACGCGTTCGCGACCTATCTCGCGCAGGTCGTCGAAGTCGAGGTGTCGAAGGACGGATCGGTTCGTGTTCGGCGCGTCGTGTGCGCGGTCGATTGCGGAACCGTCGTCAATCCCGACACGGTACAGGCGCAGATCCAAAGCGCGGTCATCTTCGGCATCACGGCGGCGCTTCGTGGACAGATCACGCTGAAGGGCGGTCGCGTCGAGCAGAGCAACTTCCACGACTATCAGATGCTGCGGATGAACGAGGCGCCGGCCATCGAAGTTTATATCGTCAAGAGCGCCGAGGCGCCGGGAGGAATGGGTGAGGCCGGGACCTCGGCGATCGCTCCAGCGGTAACCAACGCGATCTTTGCGGCGACAGGCACCCGAGTGCGCAAGTTGCCGGTGGCGGATCAGGTCAAGCAGGTCTAAACGAGGTTAAACGTAGCGACGTGGTTCGAAGTGGCGGGACCCAGAACGAGCGGTCATGGGTTTGAATCCTGCCTCCGGTGCGAGTTTCAAAGCGGTGTCTATTACAACGACAACGCCGGTGGGGTCGACCACGTCGGCCGCGTAACGAAGCGCCCGTACGCACCGATCCAGCTCTTCGTCGGATAGTGCGATGCACTTTCGCACCTCAGGGTAGCGGAGAGCTGCGGCAATCTCCCCCGATATTGCTTCGCAGAGCACGATCTCGAATCCTCCGGCGTATGCCACCGCAAGAATCCGGCCCGGGATGCTCGCGGGTAGCATCAGCCCCGATACGAAGACGTTTGTATCGATGACGACACGCATTGCTACTACTTCTTCGCTTTCTTGCGAGCCTGCTTGCCCTTCGCGCGCGCCTTGCGAGCGGCGCGCATCGCTCGCCGTGACAACTGTAATACGACCCGCTCGCGGCGAAATTGCCCGGCTATCGGCCGGGCGTCAAATGCAGGAGGGCGCAAGTGTCATGTCGTACCTACCGAAACGGTGGTTGAGCCCGGTTCGAAGCGTTGCTCCGAACCAAGCCGGATTCCCACCAAGGAGCAGATGATGAAGAAGTCAGTCGCTTGTGTATTCGCAGTCCTTTTCGCGGCCAGTGCACCGCTTGCCTCCGCGCAACCGAGTCCCTTTGCGCAAGCGAGTCCCTTTGCGCAAACGAGTCCCTTTGCGCAAACGAGTCCCCGTGGGCAGCCAAGTCCGTTCGCGCAGCCGAGTCCCTTCGCGCAAGCGAATCCCCTCGCGCAAACGAATCCCCAGGTAGCCAACTGTGACCCAAGCGGCTGTTGGGGCACTGACGGCACGCGATACAACCGAGGTGCGGGCAACCTTATGTTCGGCAGCAACGGCAGGACGTGCCAGACCCTAGCGCCTGGCGCGCCGCTCTTGTGCAATTGAGGCCATGAAACGAGACTTTAGGAGGGTCGTCATGACGAGCTGGCCATGGCAGCGAATCGCGCGCCGGGCGGCCGGCGCGCTCGCGCCGCCCTCGGTCGCGGCAACGACAGCCCGCGCAGGGCACGCGCCAGTCAAACAAATCGTAACAATTGGCTCGCCGAGCGACGGAACAATGTTGCTCAAATGCTGTTTTCAATAGTAGGCTCGAAGCTGCCCGGTCCCGCCATGGGTACGGCGGTATACGTTCTACAGTAAACTTGTAGGCATAAAGATGAAAAGGATTGCGCTAATATTTGGTGCAGTTGCGGCAGTGACGCTCTTCTGCGGAACGGCGATCGGCTATGCACAGGATCGTGAGCGGTCGAACGCGGCGGGTCCTCAGATGGAAGGTATGCACCGAGGGGATGGCCCACACAGGGGTGACGGCGATCGAGATCACCGGCACCGGCCTGTTGTCATCGTGGGAGTTCCGATTTTTGTTGGTCCCGCATACGGCTCGTATTATCTGGCGCCGCCGACGGATGCATATCGGACACTCGACGGGTTCTACTACTATTGCGCGGAACTTGCGGACTACTATCCCGCATTGCAGGATTGTCCGAGCGGCTGGAGGTTAGTCCCCTAGTACGACAACTCGGCGGTACGCAAACATGTTCCGTCCCCGCCCCCGATTCAAGCATTCGAGGGCAGGCTTCAGCGGGGACCCAGTGGCGTGTGTGAAAAAGACACTGGATTCCCGCTTTCGCGGGAAAGACGGCAAACGAATATCGATGTTTCGCAATTTAGAGCCGAGAAACTAGTAGTGTCGACTGAGGCGCTTACTTATCAGTTACTTACGACGGCTGTTCGACACCACATCTAGCCGCATTTGCCACTCTAGCCATTTGTAGGCTAGAACTTGCATTCTACAAAGCGGCCCGATATCCTAGCTATCAGGGCGATAGCCTGCCCGATGATTGACAGCCCGTAAGCGAAACTCACCGTCTCCGTGCGATCGGACGATCGCTCAGAGATTGCCAATGTTCCGCCAACAGGTCGCTTCAAAGTCAACCGTCCGCATGCCGCCCAAGTAACGGAAGTGGGCTCGGCATGTGTGCGGGATCCAAATTGGAAGGTCCGTCGGCGCTGACCGGTGGGCGGTCGCGGTTTGGAAAAAGAAACGCGATCCCGCAATGAGCACGTTCAATGTGGCGTTCCGCGCAAGCGTTCAAGGTCGACGCGACGGTCATAACGACGCGTACGCCGCAGAAAAACGCTCACGCGATAATGACCACATCGGTCCACTGTCCGGCAATGCATGGCTCTTCAATCCAAAGGAGGATTTCATGAAACTGTTAGATCGATTCCGGGTTGCGCCCAGTGCGCTTTCACTGACCGCGCACTCAGTGCGCGCGAGTTGGCCGTCTTCCAAAATGCTGACAACGGTGCTAGCTGTCGGTTTCGCGGTATGCACGACGTTTGGCATCACAGGTGCTGGCGCAAGCGTTCTCGACATCAAGACGCTGTCGACCCACGCGGATCGCGTCAGCGGCGGAGACGTGCTCGTGCAGATCACGCTGGACCAGAGCCAGACGGTTACCGTGACGCTGAACGGAAATGATGTCTCCAGCGCGTTCCATCCCGGCACAACGCCGAATACGCTGGTTGGTTTGGTCACCGGTCTCAACCTGGGCAGGAACACTCTCGCCGCCCAGGACAAGAGCCTTGTCATCACCAACTATTCGATCAAAGGTCCCATCGTTTCGGGACCGTATGTGCAGCCTTTCATCTGCCAGACCCAGGATTTCACGCTGCCGGACGGCAGCAAGCTTGGGCCACCGACCGATGTCGACTGTTCGGCGCCGACGAAGATCAACTATATCTACCTGCCCACTGGCGGCAGCGCGTTGATACCGCTGCCGAGCACGTCGAGCCTTCCCGCGAATGTCGCAATGACGACAACGCTTGCTGGTTTGACGGTTCCCTTTGTCGTGCGCGTCGAGACTGGCACCATGGACCGCGGCATCTATCAGAACGCGATCCTTCATGATCCAACTTCCGAGCCGGCGCCGACGCCGTTCACGCCGCCCAAGGCGTGGAACAAGCGCTTGCTCGCTCAGCATGGCGCCGGTTGCCCAGGCGGCTGGTACATCCAGGGCGCGTCAGAGGGTGTCAATATCCTAACTGGCACGAATCTCACGCGCCTCGGCGAAGGCTGGGGGATATTCATCAATACGATGCAGAACCCGAGCACCAGTTGCAACGCAACCGTGGCCGGCGAACAGACGATGATGGGTAAGGAGCACTTCATCGAAACGTTCGGCGTTCCGATTTATACGCTTTCCACGGGGAGCTCGGGCGGAGCCATTACGAGCGAAGGTGTCGGCAACACGTTCCCTGGCTTGTTTGACGGCATCCTTATCGCTGCTGCGTTCCCGGATACGCTGGCGATTCCCATGAGCGGCGCGGACGGGCATCTGCTGGCGCACTACTTCACCGTGACCAATCCCGCTGGATTCACCGTCGATCAGCAAGTCGCAGTTTCCGGCTACAAGGGACAGCAGGCCTGGTACGACGCCGCGAATCAATCGGGACGCATCGATCCGGTACCCGGTCGCGTCGACATTCCCGGCTACAGCTCAGCGGTATGGAACTCCGCAGTACCCGTAGCTATGCGCTACGACCCGGTGACTAATGTTGGCGGCGCGCGGCCGACGATGTTCGACTGGGTGCGAAACATGTACGGGCGTGCTCCTGTTACCGGATTTGGCCTGTCGCCGTTCGATAATATTGGCATCCAGTACGGTCTCGGAGCGTTGAACTCTGGAGCGATCACCACGACGCAATTTCTCGATCTCAACCAGGGCATCGGCGGCGTCGATCGCGACTACAACTACGTCGTGAACCGCAGCGTGGGAGACGCTGGTGCGATCAAGCGCGTCTACCAGGCCGGTCTCAACAATGACGGCAGCGGCGGTCTCGCCAACATCCCGGTGTTCGACATGGGCAGCTATAACGACACCAGCGGCTACCACTATCAATGGTACCGCTTTGCGATCCGTGAGCGGCTGCGCCAGTCCAATGGCGACATCGGCAACCACGTGATGTGGCGCGGGAGTTCCGTGCCGCAGCCCAAAGCCTGGGCCCTGTTGAACATGTGGGTGACCGCGATCAAAGCGGACCAGTCCAATATTCCCGAGCACCAGAAGGTGGTCAACCACCGGCCGCCCACGCTGGTCGACGGCTGCTGGCCGAGCACGTCGCAGTTTGTCGGCGAGACACAGACGTTGAGCAGCCTGCCCAACACGGCCTGCAATACGGTATACCCGTCGTGGACGAATCCGCGCTTCGTCGCCGGAGGTCCGATCCAGGCAAACATCTACAAATGCCAGTTGAAGCCGATCAACCTCGCCGATTATTCGGTATCGTTTAACCCGGCGGAGATTACGCGCCTGATGAGCATTTTCCCGGGCGGCGTCTGCGACTGGACAAAGCCAGGTGTCAACCAGACTGGCGTCGTGACATGGCCATCGTTCGGGCCTTCACCCGACAATCTGGTGTTCGATGTGACCGCTCCGTAAGAAAAAGAAAATCGCAATCCTTGCGAGGCGCCTGGTTGTACATGCAGCCAGGCGCTTTTTTTTGCGCTTCTTTGCAGTAATCCGCAGGTCCCCGGTATTTGGTCGGTCGCTCTCCGCGAAATCGCTGCATTTCGGCGGCGCGCATCAATGACGATAGGGGCTCGCAAATTCTTGGCAGACGCCGCGCCGGCGATCGTCGGATCGTCAGATTGACGTCGCGGGGTCGATGCCGACGGGATCCGACCCGGTCGAACTTTTGGTAGACAGATCGGTCTACCGCTGATATATGCTTGTGCGATCTCAGCCCAAGTCGTTTGTGCCGGCGTCCGCACGCGAGCGCATAGACCACGCGGCTTATGAGCTTTTTTCCCGGCACGGTGTTCGCGCTGTGGGGGTAGACGCCATTGTCGCCCGATCCGGCGTGGCCAAGAAGACACTCTATTTTCATTACCCTTCGAAGGAAAAGCTCGTGCTTGCCTTCCTTTGGCGACGCGAGGAGCTATGGACTCGAGCATGGTTGCAGGAAGGCGCGAAGCGCCGTGCGCGCAGGCCCGCTGACCGGTTGCTTGCAATCTTCGATGTCTTCGACGAGTGGTTTCACCGGTCCGACTACGAGGGCTGCGCATTTCTAAAGGTGCTGCTCGAGCACGATGATCCGGCGCACCCGCTTCGTAAATCGACGGAAAATCATATCCGAACCGTTCGTGATTTCGTCAGGCAATTAGCCGAAGAGGCGCGCGTGCGTGACCCGGATGGTTTCGCGCGCCAATGGCAAATGGTGATGATCGGCAGCATCATTGCCGCCTATGCGGGTGATCGGGACGCTGCGCGCCGGGCAAAGAAGCTCGGAGCTCTGTTGCTTGCCGACGCGGGTATTCGTTCTGGGGATCCAGCTCAAATATGACTAATCTTGCGATCGACCATACGATGCGCGCCGCGCTATTGGAAAGCCAGCGCCGCGTACTCGACCGGATCGCCAGCGGCGCGCCGCTGGCGGAGACTTTCAATACGCTGATCCGGCTGATCGAAGAGCAGGCCGAAGGGATGCGCTGCGCCGCGCTGCTTGCGGATTCCGCTCAGCAGTCGTTGAGTTTCGTCGCGGCGCCGAACATCCCCGAGGATTACAAGGCAGGCATCGTACCGTACCTCCGCATCGCGCCCAATATGAGCCCGTGCGGAACTGCCGCATTTCTGCGCGAACCCGTGTATACGGAGGACACCGGCACTGATGTGCTCCTCGAGGATTGGCGCGATATCGCGGTCCGTAACGGCCTTCGCGCAATCTGGTCGACTCCCATCCTCGGAGACGACAACGCCGTCCTCGGAACCTTCGCTATGTATTACAGCGAGCCGCGGCTGCCATCGCCCGAGCACATCCAGTTGATCGACATGGCAGTGCAAATGGCGCGCGTGGCGATCGAGGCCAAGCGCAGCGAAGATGCCCTTCGCAAGAGCGAGGACGCCCTTCGCATTGTGATCGACACAATTCCCGTGATGGCCTGGAGCGTTCTGCCTGACGGCGCCGTTGATTTCCTCAACCAGCGTTGGCTGGACTACGCCGGCGTTTCTTTGGAGCAAGGTATTGAAGAGCCGACGCGCGCAATTCATCCCGCAGACATTCCAAGAGCCTTGGAAAAGTGGTTCGCGGCCAAGGCGGCTGGGGAACCGTACGAAGATGAAATGCGTTTGCGCCGCGCTGACGGGGAATATCGCTGGTTCCTGATCCGCACGGTGCCGCTGCGCGATGAGCGGGGAAACATCGTCAAGTGGTACGGGACGAGTACCGATATCGAGGACCGTAAGCAGGCCGAAGAAGTGCTGGCGCGGAACCAGGCCTTTTTTGCCGCTGAGGCGCAACGTATTGGTGGGTTGCTCAAGACGGCGGCGCCCGGCCATCGGCTCGGGCATTCGGCAGGCGACGAGGTCGTGGCCACCGATCAGAGGGGCGCGGCGGTAAAATCGCCGCCTGGCGGGGGTGTGGCCGAGAGAACCTTTCCTGAGAACCGCAGGCTCATCGCCGAACGCCAAGCGATCGAATCGCTGACATCCAACGAGCGCTCGATTATACGGTTGATCAGCGAAGGAAAGTCCAATCCGGAGGTCGCGGACTTGCTGCATCTGTCGCCGAGGACGGTCGAGACGTACCGCGCCAGATTGATGCAGAAGCTGCAGCTCGAAGACCTCGTTGCGCTGGTCAAATTCGCGATCCGCCACGGGATGACCGCGATCGATTAGCGCGCGGCCGTCGTCGCGGTTCTGCTGTCGTGAATTCCCGACGTAGTTTCACGATATGCAATTCTGCACCCGAAAGCTAGGCTTCCCGGTTGCATCGCGGAAGCGGCCGACATGAAACACGCAAGAGTCCTGATGTGCGCAAGCATCGCATTGATGCCTTCGATCATCGCACAAGCGCAGGTCGCAGGATCCGCGGCCCTCGGTGTCACGGCGTTGGAGCTGCGTGAGGTGGTGACTCTTGGCTGGAGTGCAAAGCGCCAAGTGCTCGGGCAGCACGTCTTCAACGACAAGAGCGAGCGGATCGGGACCGTCGACGATATCGTCATCGCCCCCGATATGGCGAGATCGTACGCCGTTATCGGAGTCGGCGGCTACTTGGGCGTCGGCAAGCGCGATGTCGTGGTACGGCTGAGCCAGCTGGTAAGGCAAGCCGATGGCAGTCTGGTTCTCGTCGGCGCAAGCAAGGACGCCCTCAAGGCGCTCCCAGCTTTTGAATACGCGCGCTGATGCCAGTGAAGGCGAGCGACTTTCCACGTGGCGGCTTACGCGAGCTTCGTCGACCGTGCCGTGTAAAGCCGGTGCAGCGTGATCTTGCGTACCTCCGCCTTGCTGGTTCCGATGTGGGAGCGCAGAAGACGGTTCGCCTCGTCGGCGCGCCGGCGGATGAGTGCGCGCAGAATCTGCCCGTGTTCATCGTAGGTCGTGTCGATGCGGTGTTGCTGTGTGAAATCGAGGCGGCGGATGATTCGAATGCGCTCGGTCACCTCATGATGACAACGCGCAACCTCCGCATTGCCCGCGGCTGCAACCAGCAGTGCATGAAACGCCTCATCGAGAGCAGAGACTTCCTTGGGATCTGTCAATCGCTCTGCCTCCGGCACGAGCCAGATCGCTTTGAGCGACTCGAGGCTTCCCCGCTCCGACAGGTCGCAAAATCGGACTACGGACGCTTCCTCGAGGATTAGCCGCAGATCGTAGAGCGCTTCGAACTGGTGAAAGTCATACGGTCGTACGCTCCAGCCCAAGCGCAGTTGCAGCTGCAGGTAGCGCTCCCGTTCGAGCCGATAAAGGGCATCGCGGACGGGCGTGCGGCTCATCTTCAGGCGCTCCGCAATCTCCGTCTCGCTGAAGCGATCGCCGGGAAGGAGCTCGAAGTCGAAAATGCTTGCCTTGATATGCGCATAGGCAGTCTCGGCCAGCGAGTGCTTGGTCGCAACGTCCGTTTCGAGGGTCGTGGTTGAGGTATGCGTCATAGTCGCCGCGATTCTTCCATGAGACTGATATGCGCAGCGACGACCCGCCAGCCTTGGGGCATTCGCACCCAGGTTTGGCTCTGCCGTCCGACTCGCGCCTCACCCGCGCGTTGGAACTCGATATTCGCGGTCGCGAAATCCTGCCCGAAGGTAGTGATTGCAGCGTGTCTCACCAAGCGCTGGAGATTGGCGGGCGAACGTCCGGCGCGAAACGCCTTGATGGCATCGTAACCGTAGAGGTTTTCGGAGGCGCCATAGCGCAGCGTGTGCGGACTTTGCCAGAACAGTTCGTCGAGCACGACGACATCGTTGGTAACCAGCGCAGCTTCGTATCGAGCGACGTTCAACGTGACTTCGGCCACTACCTCGGGGAGATTGATCTGCATCAGGCTATTCGGCTTCGCGCCACACCCGCATCTTCGAGCGCCTTGGCCGCGGCCAGGCAAATGTCTTCGCGCCATGGCGCACTGATCAACTGCACGCCGATCGGCAGGTGAGCGTGTGCTTCCGCCGGGTACACCGCCGCGGGTCTTGTACCCGAGGCTGCATTCGGCCTGTCCTGGGGCAACGGTTTCGGTCCCTCTTGCGGCCATAGCGGTACCGCACAGACCGGCAAGCCGATGCAGGATATCGGCTGCGTGAGCAAGCCCATGGTCGGCCGACACGGCAACTCGCGACCGTTGACAGCGATCCATTCGGTTCCGAGCGGAGGCGCTTGTACGGGAGTCGCCGCTGCTATCAAAAGATCGTACTGCTCGAACAGACGCATCGCCTCGAGATATACCTGGTGACGAATCCGTTGTGCCTGCACTACCCAGGATGCTGGAATGAGGCTGCCGCCCACCAGACGGTCGCGCGAAAGGGGCTCGAACTCATCATAGCGCGTGCGGAGGCGCGGGCGATGCAGCGCACCGCCTTCGGCGGCGGTGATGATGAACGCCGCAGCGCGCGCCCGTTGCGCGCCATCGAGTTCGACAACGGCTGTTGAATGCAGCGCAGCCGCCGCCCGTTGTACCGCGTTGCGCGCGGGCTCGGTTGCCCAGTCGTGGAAATAGCCGCCGAGTACAGCGATGCGCGAAGCCGGTGGCAGGGCGCCGCTCTTCGCCACGCGCGCCCCCACCGGTTCCGCGGCGCGTTGGGCACAGGCGGGATCCGTCGTATCCGCGCCTTGCAATGCGTCATACACTGCGGCGAGATCGGCTGCATTCGCGGCAAATGGCCCTACGTGATCGAGACTCGAGACGAAGGGGAATGACCCGCTGCGGGACAGGCGGCCGAACGTTGGCTTGAGGCCGAACGTGCCGCAGAGTGAAGCCGGCACACGTATCGAGCCATTGGTGTCGGAGCCGAGCGTCAAGCTTACCAGCCCGCTGGCAACGGCCGCGGCCGAGCCGCCCGAAGACCCGCCTGCCACGCGCGTGGGATCGTGCGGATTGCGCGTCGCCCCGAAATGCGTATTCTCGGTAGTGAACCCGTAGGCATGCTCATCCATGTTGAGTGTGCCCACCAGGACCGCGCCCGCGTCCTTCATCCGCGTCACGAGCGTGGCATCACGCGCCGCGGCCGGATTGGATGCGTTGATCTTGCCGCCGGCAAGCGTGACCATGCCTTGAACGTCGAACAGATTCTTCACCGCGTAGGGGACGCCAGCGAGCGTCGGCAACGTGCGTCCCGACTGCCGCCGGTGGTCGATCCCGGCTGCCTCCCGCCGGGCGCGGTCGAAAGTCCGATCCACGAAGCTGTTGGTAACGCCATCGCCTTCGATGCGCGCGATGGTTTCATCGAGGACCTGCATTGCGCTACGCCGCCCTTCGCGAATGTCCAAGGCGATATCCAAAGCACTGTTCACGGGCGAAACACCGATGCCGAGTCGAGGTAGAACGGAAGGTCGGCATTCACAATCGTAGCTGCGATGCTCTCGATCCGTTCGAACTCTCGGGCGATCTCCATGACCCGCGCTTCGGAAAACTGGTATCCCTGCATGACAAGTGCGGCACGGACATACGCGACGCGGTCCTGCTCATTCACGGTGTTTTCCTGCCCGACACTTCAGAATTCTTCGGCCGAACAGACTAACGGCGGACTTCGCGCTGGAAAATCTCCAGGCTCCGCTTCTTGGTGCTGATGAAGCTGGCTTCCGACAAGGTTGCCAGCGTTCGCGGGCGCGGATCGTCATAGTTCAGGATCTCCGCCAATTTCGTTGGCCGCTTGGTCAGCAGCAGCACCTGGTCGGCCAGATACACCGCCTCCTCCAGGTCATGCGACACCAGCATCATCGTCGTACCGGTCTGCATGAAAACTTCCTGCAGCTTTTCCCGGATGAACAGCGACATCTCGAAGTCCAGCGCCGAAAACGGTTCGTCCAGGAACAGGACCTCCGGCTCAGGTGCCAACGCACGCATGATCGATGCCGTCTGTTGCTGCCCACCTGACAGCTCATACGGATAACGTTTCAGATCGAACTTCACATCGAAGGACGCGACCAGTTCCTCGACGCGCCGGTCAACCTCGATTTTCGACTTACCCTCGAGCTTCAGGGGATACGCGATATTGTCGATCGTGCGCACCCACGGAAACAAGGCATCCCGATAATTCTGGAAGACGTATCCGATCTTGGTTTCAGCGAGCGACTTGCCGTCGAACAGAATCTCACCGGAGTCGATCGGGATGAGACCGGCGATCATGTTGATCAACGTCGATTTTCCGCACCCGTTGGGACCAAACACCGAAACGATGCTGTGCTTCGGAATGTTGAGATCGAAGTTCTCGTACAGCGGCCACCCCGCGAAATATTTGGTCAGGCCACGGATCGTGATGTGTGTGCCGGCCGGACCGGGCACGAACGCGGGGACGGGAACGTCGGCGACAACTGCAGCGTTGGACAATCGCATGCCGTTATCTCCCGCTCCAATGCACAACGCGTCGTTCGATCACAAGGAACAGGACATTGAGCGTGTATCCGAGAATGCCGGCGGCAAGTATCGCCGCGTACATGCTCTTTACGTTCAAGACCTGTTGCGCATCGATGATGCGGTGGCCGAGCCCGGTGTCCGAGCCGATGAACATCTCGGCTACGATCACGATCACCAGCGCCATTGACACCGCGGAGCGCAGGCCGACAAACGTGGGTTGGAGGCTCTCCCAGATCAGGACGTCCTTGAAAATCTGCCAGCGTGACGCACCCATTACCTTGGCCGCCATGACGCGTTGCTTGCGCGCGTTCATCACGCCGTAGGCGCTGTTGAACAGGACGATCAGCACGGCGCCAAATGCCGCGATCGCGATCTTGTTGACGTCCGATACGCCGAAGATGAGCAGGAACAGCGGGATCAATGCGGACGACGGCGTCGAGCGAAAGAAGTCGATCAGGAACTCGACGCTGCGGTAAGCGCGCTCGTTGCTGCCGAGCAACACACCCAGCGGCACGCCGATCACCGCAGCGATGGCGAACGCTTCGAGGGTGCGCTTGACCGTTACCGCGAAGTCGAGCAGAAGCGGGCCGCCGGCGAGACCGCCGACCAGCGCGTTCAGCGTGTCCAGCGGCGATGGCAGCAGGATAGCCTTGATGAAACCGAACCGGACGACAAGGTCCCAGAGTATGAACAGCGCCAGCGGGCCGACGACAGGCAGAAAAGTGGCCCAAGGAAACGTCTTTGGCACCGCCGCCGGTGAGGCATCGGCGGCGCCAGCCCAAGGTGCGCTAGTGATGGTGGGATCGGCCTCGGCCATGATTTAGCTCCTGTAGAGCATCGGCTCGACCATGAGACGCGAACTGAAGATGCCCTTGTCAAAAAACAAATCGAAGAATTTCTGGAAGTAGGCGACGTCGGACTTCTTGAATTCGCTGTACAGCATGTACGAGGCGAGCGGCACTTCCGAGGTCAACGGCCCTTCGATGGCGGTGTAGCCCTTCAAATATTGTCGCGCTTCGTCCGGTTTGGTACGTACGAATTCGATGCCCTTGGTGTAGGCGGCGATGTACTTCTTTGCCTCGGCGGGATACTTGCCGATGAAGGCCGAAGCTAGCGACGCTGAACCGCCGTGCCAGGGCGCCAGCGGATCGCCGAGGATGTACTTGGCGATGACACCGGCTTCCAGCACCCGCGTCGTCCCGTTGATCCGTCCGACGGTGCCGGTCGGCTCGAGCGTGTAACAGGCGTCGGCTTGGCCCGCGACGATGGCGGCAACATGCTGGCCGATCGGCAATTCGATGACGGTTGCACCGGTTGCACCGGCGGTCTCCAATACCTGTTTAGCGAGAGTAACGTTTTGTATGCCCGGGCCGGACGCGATCCGTTTGCCCTTGAGATCTGCGATCGCCTTGTACGGGCTGTCCTTGGCGACGATGAACTCGTCGAGTACGTATTTGGCGTTGCTGGGGTTGGTCGCGAAGATCTTGAATGTTCCGGGCTGGGCAAGCTCGCCGATGGCGAGATTGGCCGAGCCCGTGCCGTTGGAACTGCCGTCCGCACGGCCGGAAAGAACCGCCTCCATTACTTGTTGCGCACCGGCGAATTTAAGGCCCTCGACGTCCAGCCCCGCCTCCTTGAAGAAGCCCTTCTCCAGGGCGACGAAGAAGGGTAATCCGGCGGCGACCGGCCAATAACCGATGCGGATCTTCGGACCGCTCTGCGCGCGCAGGAGAGAAGGTGCAGCGAGCATCGCCAGTGTGCTTCCGGCGGCAGTCACCGCCAGAATCCGCCGGCGACCCAAGTCGATTCCGGCCGCAGGCGCCGCTATCGACGCGCTGCGAACGGACGTGGTGAAAAGCTGTGCATCATGGCCGGCGTGCTTGGTATCTCGACTACTCATGGCGATCTCCTGATGGAAGTGCGGTTTCTGTCGCTGCCAGGATGCGGAGGGTCGACGCAATCCTTACGAAGACGCGCCAGCATTCAAGTAATTGCGCCAGCCGCCGAAACGGGAAATGTCTTCCGCATCCGAAGTCGCCGCCGCCTCGCAAAGAAATCCTTGCACCGGTGGCCCATCGTCGAGGTCGATGGTGCCAATCGACAGCGGCGACGGGATGCCGACTACAAAGGAACCGAATTCGCGGAGGCCGAGCTCCCAGATCTCGAGCTCGATGCCGTGGCCACGGTCGTCGGCCGTGCGCACCAGTCCCGGCTTGGACGGCACGGTACCCGGCAGCGCATACAAGCGATAGCGCGGCGCGGTGCGGGCGGGGCGAACGAGCCGAGCGCCGCGCTCAGTGAGTTCGTGATTGAGCGGCAGACCCGTGAGGTGCGCGCCGACAACAGCGATGTGCGCAACGTCGGCGCGCGTCACGAGGTGTTCCGGCTCAAGTAACGGTACGGCTGTCGCACCCAGCGGCAAGCCGGTTGCCTGGTGGAAACATTGGCCGAGCTCGGCAAGCGCCAGATCGCTGCCGGCCGGTGCAATCAAGGCGATGCCAAAAGGCAAACCGTTGGGCTTGAATGCCGACGGCACGGCGAGCGCCGCGAGATCCAGCAGATTCACGAAGTTCGTGTAGGCGCCAAGACGTCGGTTCAGCTCGATGGGGTCGGCTTGAATCTGCGCAATCGTGTACGCGGTGGGCGCCGTCGGCAGTAATAGAACATCGAACGTCTTCCACAACGATTGCAAGCTGACTTGCATCGCGCCCAGATGCGCACTGGCGATGAACGCGTCAGTCGCCGTGTATTGAGGCGCGCCGCCGATGATGGCGCGAACCGTCGGATCGATCGCATCGGGACGTGCATCGAAGAACTCCCGGATTGCCGCATGGCGTTCGGCAACCCACGGTCCCTCGTATAGCATCGCCCCTACGTCCTGCCACGGAGCCAAATCGACGGGCACCGCCGTGCCGCCAAGTGCTTCCATTCTCGCAATGGCCGCCTCATAAGCGCTGGCCGCGTCGCCATCGCCATCGAATTTGCGTTGTGACGGTTCCGGAACGCCGAATCGAAAATGCGCGGGGAATCGGCCCGGGTAAAGCGGCAACATCCGACTGCATGGGTCCTTGGCATCGAAATCCGACGCAGCGGCGAACACGCGTGCCGCGTCGGGCACCGTCAACGCCAGGATAGACACGCAATCCAGCGACCGGCACGCTGGTACCGTTCCGCGCGTTGAAAGGATGCCGCGCGAGGGCTTCCAGCCAACGATGTTGTTGAGTGCGGCCGGAACGCGGCCGGAGCCCGCCGTATCGGTGCCTAGTGCGAAATGGACCAGACCTGTAGCGACGGCCACGGCTGAACCCGAGCTTGATCCCCCGGACGCGTACGCGGGCGCGATCGCATTGGGCACCGCGCCATAGGGCGAGCGGGTTCCGACGAGGCCTGTCGCAAACTGGTCGAGGTTGGTTTTGCCGACCAGTATCGCTCCCGCCTCTTGCAACGACTTGACGACGGGCGCCGATTCCGCAGGCTCATAGGCAAACGCGGGACATCCAGCCGTCGTCGCCAGGCCTGCGACATCGATGTTGTCTTTGGCGGCGTACAACGCTCCGAAAAGCGGCTTGTTCAACGCACGGGTCGGATTCGTTGCAAGTTCTGCGTCCAGCATCTCGGCTCGTGCGCGCAATGCTTCGGGCGCAACCGTGGAAATCCATACCGGCGTGGCGCGTGTTGCCGCGGGCAGCGCAAGCCATGATTCGATGATGTCCGAAGGGCGCGAAATTCCGCGGCGGTAGTCGTCGTGCAATGCGGCAATGGTGACGGGGCGGCGCGACATCGGCTCTCGTGTTTGCCTGTATACAAGCCTGCATACAAGCAATTCGGGTGCCAGCGTGATGCACCGCCGCAACCGAGTTAAATCAATGTATTAAGTTTGGATTTCGATCGCGCTTGCAGCGCAATCCGGGCCATTTAGGTGCGGGAGGAGCTACTCGCACCGTGACGGAGCGATTTTGGATTTGAGATGAACGCGCTACTGCGCTACCTGGATGGCCTCGCGTACGACCGGGTAGATGCCAACGCTCCAGCGCTTGCCGCTGAAAACGCCGTAATGACCGGCACCGGCCTGCACGTAATGCGTCTTCAGATAAGGGCGCAGTCCGGTGCAAAGGTCGTGCGCAGCGAGCGTTTGCCCCAGCGAGCAGATGTCGTCGCGCTCGCCTTCGATCGTGAGCAAGGCAGTTCGGCGAATGGCGCCAAGCTCGATCTTGCGCCCGCGCCACGTCAATATTCCTTTGGCTAGCGCGTACTCCTGAAACACCAGGCGCACGGTCTCGAGGTAAAACTCCGCCGGCAGATCGCACACCGCGAAGTATTCTTCGTAGAACATCCTGGTCGCGTTGGCTTTTTCGGTTTCGTCGTTGACGAGATCGTGAAACAGCTTGCGAAACGAATCGAGATGGCGATCGAGATTCATGCTCATGAACGCCATAAGCTGCAGGAATCCCGGATAGACGCTGCGTAGCGCGCCCGGATGGCGAAGCGGCACGGTACTGATCAGGTTTTGCTCGAACCAGTCGATCGGCTTGTCGGTGGCGAGCTTGTTGACCTCGGTGGGGGAGATGCGGCAGTCGATCGGCCCTGCCATCAACGTAACACTCGCGGGGGTCGCCGGATGGTCGTCCTCGGCCATCAGCGCCACCGCGGCGAGCGCCGGCACGCACGGCTGGCAGATCGCCACGAGATGCGCGCCCGGACCGATGACTTCCAGGAACCACATCACGTGCTCGAGGTACTCGTCGACGCCGAAGCGTCCCGCGAGCAACGGCACGTTCCGCGCATTGTGCCAGTCGGTGATGTAGACGTCGTGATCGGCCAGCATCGTGCGCGCCGTGTCGCGAAGGAGCGTGGCGAAATGGCCCGACATCGGTGCGACGATGAGCACCCGCGGACCGGGATCCGGCATCTCCTTGCGGAAATGCAACAGCGTGCCGAACGGCGTGCCGAAAGTCTGTTCCTCATGCACTTCGACTTGCCGCTCGCCGACGGTCACGGCACTGATTCCAAAGGTCGGGCGCTCGTGCGTCAAGGTGGCCAGCACGAAGACCTCGCAGGCCGCGGCGAGCTTGCGCAACACCATGTCCTCGCCCGGAACATCGCGCGCCCGGTGCAGCGCCGGCAACGCAGTCTTCGCGACCGTGCGCAAGGGCCACAACAAATCGGAGTGCGCTTGATACGCCTGGTAGATCATGCCGCCCCGAGGCGGCGTCGTGAGGAGCCTGATTTGCGACGAGGGTGCCGGAGTGCGAAGGAGGCGCGACACCGGCAGCGCCGCTGGCACGTCACTTGCAAACGTGGCGAAGCGCGGTGCCGATGGTTCGGATCCGGAACCAAATCGGTGCATTCCAGCGTAGAGAGAGGGAGTCATGGCCAAGGCGGCGTTGACCATCAGCAGCAAGAACTATTCTTCGTGGTCATTGCGGGGGTGGCTTCTTGCCAAGTTCGCCGGTCTCGATTTCAGGGAGGTCATGGTCCCTCCCGACGACGCGGACGCGCGCAAGGAAATACTTCTGCTTTCGCCGTCGATCCTGGTGCCATGCCTGACCCATGACGGGATCAAGGTGTGGGATACGTTGGCCATCGCCGAATACTTGAGCGAAGTCAAACCGAAGAGCGGACTGCTGCCGGCGGAGCGCGCCGCGCGCGCCCATTGCCGCGCGGTCTGCGGAGAAATGCATTCGGGGTTCTCGAATCTTCGTTCGGCGCTCCCGATGAATCTCAAGCGCGTCTTTCCGGGTCACAAGGTGTGGGCGCGTGCGCAGGGCGATATCGAACGCATCACCACGATCTGGCGCGATTGCCTTGCCACCTATAGCGGTCCCTTCCTGTTCGGCAAGCGTTCGATCGCCGACGCGATGTACGCGCCGGTCGTCACGCGGTTCGTGACCTACGACGTGAAGATCGACAAAAAATGCGCTGCCTACGGCTCGCATATCCTGGCCATGCCGGAAATGATCGAATGGACCGCGGCGGCCAAGCTCGAGGCCGAGGAAATCGACGAGCTGGACATGGAGTTCTGAGCCGATCCCGCGTTCGGTCATAGCGTTCATCGTCGCCGCCGCATCATCACTTCCACGGCGTGAACTCGGGTACGGGACACGGTCCCACCGTTTCAACCGTCGTGAATTCGGCTGGCCCCACGACCTCCAGATATTCCATGTCGGGCGAGTAATCGAAGAGGTAGTGCACGATCCCCGGACGCTGATGCACGCAATCGCCGGCCTCGACCAAGGTCTCCTTGTCCTCGTACATGAAGCGGGCCCAGCCCCTCAGCATGTACACGACGTGGAAGTCGGCACCGTGATAGTGCCAGCCGGTGCCTTTTTCAGGTGCGTTATGCGGCCGGACGAGTTGCGCAAGCACCTTGCCGGCGGTCGCCTCCGCGATCCCGAGATCGCGATAGACGAAGAAATCGCGCAGTCCTTCTCCTTTGAAATCAGTGTCGCCCGGTTTGACATGCGAGAACTTCATGGCGGTCTTGTCCAGCATGAGCCACTCCTCGATGGGCGTCGTGACCCCACGGTGAAGCACGGAACATTCCAACTGCACAAGCGTAGCGTAGCGATCCCCTGCGATGTGCCTCCCGCACCATCAAAGCGCGAACGCACTGGAATAGCGCGGACCCGGCGTCGCAATCCCTTGCGATCGTCCACTTGGATTGTGGGATAACGCCTTGAATCGTCTCGATGCTTCGAAGAGCCCGTGTTCGGCGCGCGGCAGTGGTTTGTTTCTTGCAGGCGATGGACCGATATCAACGCAATGTGCGGGAGCGGTCGCGCCTCGCACCTTCTCGAACCACGATGCGTACAACGCTGGTGGATGCCGAGCCGGATCCGATCGCAATCGATCCCGAGGCGACCGCGCTCGTCATCATCGATATGCAGCGCGATTTTCTCGAGGCCGGCGGATTCGGCGAGACGCTGGGGAACGATGTCTCGCTGCTCAACAAAGCCGTGGCGCCGTGCCGGGCCTTGCTGGAAGCTGCGCGGCGCCTTGGCATGCTCGTCGTGCATACGCGCGAGGGACATCGCCCCGATCTTTCCGATGCCCCGCGGGCCAAGCTCGAGCGTGGGTCGCCGACGTTGCGGATCGGTTCGCAGGGTCCGATGGGACGCATCCTGATCCGCGGCGAGCCAGGTCACGACATTATTGCGGCGCTCGAGCCCATCGCAGGCGAACCGATCGTCGACAAGCCGGGCAAGGGCGCGTTTTTCGCGACCGACCTGCATGAGCTGTTGCGCTATCGGGGCATCGACACGCTGCTGGTGTGCGGCGTGACCACCGAGGTCTGCGTGCACACGACCGTGCGCGAGGCCAACGATCGCGGCTATCGGTGCATTGTGCCGGGCGATTGCTGCGCGTCGTATTTTCCGGAGTTTCACGCCACTGGCCTGGCAATGATCAAGGCTCAGGGCGGTATTTTCGGCTGGGTCACCGATTCACGCCGCGTGCTGGCGGCCTTGCCCGGCTGATCCGCATCAGGAAACATGAACATGGGGAGCGAGCATCATGACTAGGAACAAACCGGCCCTGTGGACTCCCGGGGACTTGAATGCGTTCTTCGGCTTCGGCACCAACATTCTGGTGAACATGCTGGTGTTGACCGGCCTCCTGCGCTTTGTCCTGAAGATGCCCGACGAGCTCGTCTTCGGACGCATCCTTCCGGCCGCCGGCTTGATGATGGCACTCTCAACGGTGTACTACGCGTGGCTCGCCTACCGGCTGGCGCAGAAAACGGGGCGCACAGACGTGTGTGCATTGCCGTCCGGGATCAGCGTGCCGCATATGTTCGTGGTCGTGTTCGTGATCATGCTGCCCATCTCGATCAAGACCGGCGATCCGGTCAAGGGATGGGAGGCCGGGCTGGTGTGGGTCTTCGTGCAGAGCTTCGTGTTGATGGCGGGCGGTTTTGTGGCGCCGATCGTGCGCAAGATCACCCCACGCGCCGCGCTGCTGGGCACGCTCGCGGGAGTATCCATCGCGTTCATTTCGATGCGACCGGCCGAGGAGATGTACATGGCGCCGGTCATCGGCATCGTGTGCTTCGGGATCATCCTCGCGAGCTGGTTCGGGGGCGTGCGCTACTGGAAGGGCATACCGGCGGGTCTGGTGGCGATCGCCGTCGGCACCGCCATCGCGTGGGCGTCGAGCGCGGTCGGCGTACCGATGGGCGGCATGAGCTGGGGCAACGTCACCCAGGCCTTATCCAATTTCGGATTCTCGGTTCCGCTGCCCGCGGTCGGGCACGTCTTCGCCGGCTTGGATTTCCTCGGCGTCATTCTCATTACGGCGATTCCGTTCGGCATCTACGATCTCGTCGAGGCGATGGATAACGTGGAAAGCGCCGCCGCAGCGGGCGACAGTTATCCGACCACGCGCGTCCTGACCGCTGACGGCGTGGTGAGTCTCATCGGGTGCCTGATGGGCAACCCGTTCATCAACGCCGTCTACATCGGACATCCAGGATGGAAAGCGATGGGCGGGCGGCTGGGGTATTCGGCCGCGACCGGCATCATGGTGATCCTGCTTGCATGGTTCGGCATCATCGCGCTCGTCTCTTCGCTGATTCCGGTGGTCGCGATCTCACCGATCCTCCTCTACATCGGCATGCTGATCGGCGCGCAGGCTTTCCAGGAATCGCCGAAGAGCCATGCGCCGGCGGTGGTGCTCGCGCTGACGCCGCATCTTGCGGCGTGGGGCAAACTGATGATCGACAATGCGCTCGGCGCGGCCGGCACCAGCGTTGCGGCAGTAGGCGTCGCCAAGCTCGCGCAGGTGGGCGTGCTCTATCAGGGGCTCGCGATCATGGGCGGCGGCGCCATTCTTGGAGGTTTGGTGCTCGGCGCGATTGCGGCGTTTGTCATCGACGGCGCATTTCGCAAGGCCGCGGGCTTCGCGCTGGCCGGCGCGGTGCTCACCTTCTTCGGATTCATGCACGGTGAGGCGATCGGCATCGGCCAAACGCCACTTGTAGCGTTGAGTTATCTAATCGTGGCGGCGATTCTCGTAGGTTGCGGCATGTCCGCGAAGGTCGATAAGCCAGTGGCGATGCGCGAGCACGGACAACCTGCGCTCGACGCGGCGGAATAGGCCCGTCGTCCCGCCTGCGCGACGCTGCCTGTCTGGGAACTGAATCGCCGACCGGGCACGACTACCCGCTCGCACAGGACGCGCGCGAAAAGCCAGCGCGCTGGTCAGTGCCGCCAGCAACAACGCCATTGTCCCCGGTTCGGGCACGGCTTGCGCCCCGGCTGGAAGTTCACTCAGACCGGCGGTGCTCGAAAAGTTGGTGGTGACCGTGTGCGCCGCATCCATGTACGAGTCGTACTTCCCCCAGGCGCCGGTAAACATCTCGAGGAAGTAATAGCGTCCAGCTTCAAGGCTGAAGTCAAGCGCGCCCGTTACCAGCGTTTCGCCCGGCAAAGAGCCGAGTATCGCGGAGCCTTCGTTGCGTACGTCGTCGCGCTGTCCACTCAGGCAATCGAAAAGACCTCCTTGAAATACGCATGACGGCCCTCCAGCAACCAGCTGATCGTCGACGACGAATGTAGGCGTCCCCAGTGAAAAGATTGCCACGTCAACGACAAGCGCCGAAAAAGGGTTCGTATCTATCGGGAACTGGTGCGTGCCATCTATCACATTGGTCCCGCTGTAGCTCAGAGCAATGTCGACGCTGCGGTCGGTCGGGCCGGTGCCATCCCATGCGTAGCCGCTAACCGTGTAGGTCCGCCCCGAGACGCGGGCGGTCGCGCCGTTCGCGAATCCGCCCTGGCGTGCGCTCGGCGCGCTAGTGGCGGCGTCGAAAACCGAGACTGAGGATCCGCTCGTTCCCTGCGCCCGAATGCCAAAAGCGTTGGTCGCGGTCGTCGCCGCTGCGGTGTTTCCCGGCTGGTAGTCACTCAGGTCCTGCACGATAGTCTGGGTAAAGGTAGCCGCGTCATTTTCGATGCACCCTCCGCCGCCAGGATGCTGACTGCAGTCCCGCACCGTTGTGCCGGAGTACGACCCATTCGAGATGAGGATGGGCGCGCCCAGGGCGGAAAAGGCAGGACCGGCGAGCGCCAAGCCGAACAGGACCGACAACGGTGAGCACCTCATGTCGAATTCCCCTTGCGTCGGTGGGCGCTTTCAGCGCCGGTGAGTTACGGCCGAGTTCGGGACTTCTATCATTGGAGTCCTTCTGGGGCCGCTTGAGCAATAAACAATGTACAAGCCAACAGGCACTATCGCGCTTTCAAACGGCAATGGCAACAACTTGCTCAAGATCTGAGTGAACCGCTGCCCATCTCCGAACCGCGCAGCCGTTCACTCGAATGATGCTCTAGGCCGCTGCGAGCCGAGGTCGCATAGTACCGAATGCAGTCGACAAAGGATCGTTGCTGAGCCAGCATACGACAGAACCCGCCCGCGCCAACGACTGGCACTACCATCGGGGAGGCAGGTCACCCTATCGGATCGCCGCCGTGGTCCACGAAAGGGAGCATCAGTTACCGGAGGCAACACCATGGCTAAGGGAAAGGACGCGACGAGGACGACGATCGGAGTCTCCGAGAGTGCCGGCGACGTGACCTTGCGCAAGCAGGCAGAAGAGGTGCTGCTGAAAGCTGGGGCCCTGCAGCGCGCGATTTTTAACAGCGCCAACTTCTCGAGCATCGCCACCGACGCGACAGGCGTCATCCAGATCTTCAATGTCGGCGCTGAGCGGATGCTGGGCTACACGGCCGCCGAAGTGATGAACAAGATCACGCCGGCCGACATTTCCGATCCGCAGGAGGTGATCACGCGCGCCAAGGCATTGAGCATCGAACTCGCGACCACGATCACGCCGGGCTTCGAGGCCCTGGTCTTCAAGGCGTCGCGCGGGATCGAGGACATCTATGAGCTAACCTATATCCGCAAGGATGGAAGCCGGTTTCCGGCGGTGGTATCCGTCACGGCGCTGCGCGACGCGCAGGATGCCATTATCGGCTATCTGCTGATTGGCACCGATAACACCGCACGCAAGCAGGCGGAAGAGGCGCTGCTCAAGGCCGGCGCACTGCAGAACGCGATCTTCAACAGCGCTAACTTCTCAAGTATCGCCACCGATGCGAATGGCGTGATTCAAATCTTCAACGTCGGCGCCGAGCGCATGCTTGGTTATGCGGCCACTGACGTGATGA